>PIWD01000013.1 GCA_003354005.1 Gammaproteobacteria bacterium
ATTAAAAAACAGCAAATGAATAGTGAGCTTCCTGTTTGGGAGCAATTTTATGCACTCGCTGGATAATTGTATCCAGAATACAAGCATCCTTTGATCCAATAAAACTTTGCAACACAACCCCATAATCAAGTCAATTATCCACAATCATTAAATTTGCAAAATTTTTTAGAAAATGATAAAAAGTGGAATGAGAAATCTGGAATTATAGAGTTAGATAAATCTGTAAAAATGACAAAAAAACTTTTAAATAAGGTTTTAGATAAAATTGTAACTGATGAGAATATAGAAGTTAAATTTGATGAATTAAAAGAATTTTTATAAATTATGACAAAGCTAAAACAAATAGAAAAAGCCCTAAAAGAAGTTTTGCTATCCAAACCAAAAGAAAAGGCTAAATGTGAAAATAAGAAACCTACCAAGACTGAGAAAAATAAAAAGTGGCAATTAGAGGAAAGGGTTTAAGTGGGTTTTGTAGATTTAAGTATATAATTCCCTAAATTTACCATGTCGAATACAGTATCGGATGAAAGTGGCTGACAATTCAATTGACGATGCGGATGCTAAATCCATTGAGAACTGCCGTTGAAGGACTCAGCAGTAGAACTAGCTAGAGTCATAGATTTTGTCCTTAGAATCCCCTGAATTCATATGAGGGTTAGAAAACTGATGTATGTACAAAACACGGCTTATTGTTGCTCCTATGAGGGTGATGGCTAGTACTAAATAAAGCCAAATTAAAAATAGAGGGATAATAGCAATAGCACCGTAGATTAATTGGTAGGTTGGAAAATAATAAATGTATAGTGTAAAAGAATACTTGGCAATTTCAAATAGTATTGTTGCAACAAAGCCTCCTGCAAAAGCACATTTGATGGGTACGTTTCGATTGGGTAAGGCGAGATACAGTAAGCTAAAGCCTGTTAGAGTGAGAAAATAGGGCACAAGTAATAAGGTATAATGTATGATGATGTTTGGTAGAAAGTGTCCTTTCGATATAAAGCGCATGACAAAAGAAGTCATCACAATGCCAGATCCTAGTAATAAGGGTAATAATGTGAGTACGCCCCAGTAGAGCAAAATACCAGTTACACCTGAACGCCCTTTTTTCACATGCCAGATTCTATTAAAAGATTTTTCTAGGTTAAAAATCATCAAAATGGCAGTTGCAAGTAGGAGCAATGAGCCTACGATCGAGAGGTGGCGGGTTTGTGTGATAAATTTCTCAAAGTGATTCTCTATAGTTGTAGCAAAGTCGGTGACTAAGTGGCTGCCAATAAATTGTGTGATAGTGCCTTTAAGGCCAGCAAAACTTGGGAATGCTGTTAAAACTGTCAGACATACTGTGACTAATGGCACTAGGGCAAGCAGCATGTTAAATGCTAGTGCTGCTGCATGTTGTGCACTCTCATCTTCAAGAAATTGCGTATATGTACTTCGCAAAATTTTAGTAAGCAGTAGCATTACTTCCCAAATGACCTCTCACTGTGCTATCCCTATCTCATGCAATTTTTCAGACTTCCAAGTCTCAATAATCAGAGCTGTTCCAACAATAACACATCTTTAATGTATCACAAAGTAGTTGTTTATTGCTTACGCTATTTGCATGTTTGCACTATGCGATGTAGTGCGCACCACATAAGTACAAGCAAACTGATCATAGCCCCTATCCAGACGAACGACTGTGTGGGATGCAAGGCGAATGTTGCTGATTGATAATATATCACGGCTGTTGCATAGGCTAATGTTGTTGACCATGTTAATGAAAACCACCCCCAGCTTTGACCAATTTCTTTCATGGTTACCGATACGGTTGAAAGGCAGGGGACATAAAGTAATACAAATAACAAATAAGCAAATGCTGCCTTAGAATCACCGAATTTTTTTACCATGTTTCCTAAGGCTTTTTTTCCTAATGGTCGTGCACCAGGGCTTGCTATATTATCCGTTACCCACGGTAGGGCATGGTAAATTTGCATACGTGCATTAAGCCAAGAAAATGCTTCACGTTGTTTCAGAGGAGTTTCGGTGCTATAGAGGATATTTAAGGAACCAATCACAACCTCTTTGGCCAATATCCCAGAGAATAGGCCTATAGTAGCTGGCCAGTTATTGGACTCAATCCCCATGGGTTTAAATATGGGTGTTACAAATTTACCTGCTTGGTAGAGCAATAAAACAGAGTGATTATTGTGCTTCACAGTTATTGTATTGAGCAATGCGAAAAGCATACAAACAGGAATCAATAAGCGACTCATGCGTCGTACAAATCCCCACAATTTACGCCAGGTATAGCGCATGATATCGTTTAGTTGGGGGTAGTGATAAGGTGGTAATTCCATCACAAACGAAGATTGTTGATTGCGCAATACTGTATAGCGTAGCAATAATCCCGTTAACACGGCCATACTGATACCAATTAAATAGAGAATGAAGACGATGTTATGTGCATTATTGACAAAAAAAGCACTGCAAAACACAGTATAGACACTTAAACGTGCACTGCACGACATAAAGGGTGTTATGAGCACTGTTAGCAAGCGGTCGTTTGCGCGATCAAGAGTACGCGAGGCCATAACGGCAGGCACATTGCAACCGAACCCGATCATCAATGGGACAAATGCCTTCCCTGGCAAGCCCAAAAAACGCATAAGACGATCCATAATAAAAGCAATACGACCCATGTACCCTGAGTCTTCAATAAGTCCCAAGAAAAAAAATATACCAGCTAGTACTGGTAAAAATGTCATTATAGTGTTAATCCCTAGTCCTAATCCATCAGCTAGTAAAGTAATCAACCATATGGGGGTGTGGGAATGCTGTAACAATGATGCAACCCCATCTACAAACATAAGGTGACTCACGACATTAAACAACTGTTGCAAACTACCTGCAACTTCTATGGAAAACCAAAATATCAGGTAGATAACGATAAAAAATAATGGTATCGCCAACCAACGATTCAACACCCAGCGATCTAAGGTGGCGTTCATACAAATTTTTTGATCAACTACAATGGAATGTTGCTTAACGTGTGCAATGATGTGTCTGATCAAGCGGTAACGACAATCTGCAATCAAAATATCTGCTGGTTCATCATAGGTTTGTTCGATAGATTTCAATATGGCCTTTACCTTTGCTTGTAGCACATTGGGAAGCTGTTTAGTAATAGAAGTGTCGCCATCCAATAAGCGGAGTGCTACCCAATCATTTGGCCATGTTAAGACTTGACTTTCTTTCAGGTGCGCAAGCTCTTGCATCAATTGTTGATGTGCTAGCACAATTCCAGGTTGTGATTTTATTAAACGTGTTACCCTTTCTGGGGACATTATTTGATGTGGTCGCTGCGCTACCATTTGTTCAATGGATGCCTTCAAAGAGCATAATGTGTGGCGTTTGCTCACTGAGAGCGGTATCACTGGGCAACCTAACTGTTTGCTGAGCTTATCAAAATTGAGTTGTATGCCTTTTTTTTCTACAACATCGACCATGCTTACAGCAACAATACAAGGTAATTGCATTTCAAGTAATTGCAAGGTTAAATAAAGGCTGCGTGTTAAGTGGGTTGCATCAATGATGTTAATGATGATATCTTTTTCACGATTGAATGTCTGTGTGAGGTATTGGTAAGTAATGTGCTCATCTTGTGCCTGTTGGGATATATCATGATGAATTGTATAACAGCCTGGTAAATCAACAACCTGAATGTAGCAATCATTGTCTTGGGAGACACAATAGCCACACTTGCCTTCAACGGTAACACCTGGCCAATTACCGACCCATGAATGTTTACCTGTAAGTCGGTTAAATAAGGTTGTTTTACCTACATTTGGATTGCCAAATAATACAATATTAGTAATCACGCGTCGGCGATTTATGTGCATGATGGGATAGCCTCAACCCAAATATTGGAAGCTTCTTTTTTGCATAGTATCAACTGTGTGCCAAGCACCTGCACAATCAATGGATCGCCAAATGGTGCAACACGCAATAAAGTTAACACGACACCTGGAACTAATCCCATTGCCAATAAGAGTCGCCGATTGTCAACTACTAATTGTGATAATCGCACAATACGTGCCTGATCACCACATGTTATATCTAATAGGGTTGTCATGATTCCGTCTACAAATAAACCATTCTTATTCACTATTATGTCAGCTATCACTTGTGAGTCAAGTTTGCCCTAGAAATTTTGGCAGTTCCCACTAATGCAACCATACGTTAAATTAGTGAGAACTGCTGTTAAGCAACATATCTAATTGAATATTTCAAATTAATTCTGTATAGTAACCGTATAAGGGGTTTCTCACCTCCTTTGATTTAGGCCGAAGTATATGGTATTAGCTACAGTGAAAAAGAAAGATGAAAAATGATGATTCAATATATTTGCCAGATTTTAGCAAAGTAAGAGCCATTGTCCTCGGGGACATCATGCTAGACTCCTATTTTCAAGGTTCGGCTAGTCGTATTTCGCCTGAAGCACCTGTTCCAGTCGTTCGTATTGAGAAACAGGTCAGGAGTCCAGGGGGAGCTGGAAATGTTGCTTTAAATATGCGCCACTTAGGGTGTCAGCTTGATTTATTTGCCCTGGTTGGGCATGATGAGGACGGAGATTATTTAAAGAACAGACTAGAGTCAGAAGGGATTACCTGCCATTTTGGCTATTGGCAAAGCAATAAGACCATTAAGAAACTGCGTGTGCTTGATAGAAACCAGCAACTCATTCGTTTGGATTTTGAGCCTTCAAAACAAAGCTTGCAACAAGAGGTTCTGCCGTGGTTGGAGGATTATGACAATGCCCTGCATACAGCAGATGTTGTTGTCATATCCGATTATGCAAAAGGCACTCTGCAACAAGTTGATCAACTGATTGCAATGGCGAAACGTCGCAATGTCCCTGTTTTTGTCGACCCCAAACGTTGTGATTGTTTAGCTTATCGTGGGGCAACATTAATAAAACCCAATTTGAATGAGCTTGAACAGATGGTTGGATTGTCTTCTCTTGACCAAATGCTAGCAAAAGCAACTGAGTTGATGCTGCAGTGTGAATGCGAGGCATTGCTTGTGACACGGGGTAAGGAGGGGGTCTCATTGCTGCGACCAAATCATGAACCCCTTCACTTGCCAGCGAAACAACTTGCTATCTATGATGTAACTGGTGCGGGTGACACCATTATTGCAACTTTGTCAGCTGCCTTTGCCACTGGACTCAATTGGCCTAATGCCGTCAGTCTAGCCAATTTAGCTGCAGGTTTAGTAATCAGGAAGTTGGGTAGTGCATCCGTTAGCCCACTTGAATTACACCATGCTCTAAGAAGTCAGCATTCTCAAGCAAGTATATTAACATTGCCAGTATTATTAGAATATATACGGCAAGCACGTGCTTGTGGTGAGAAAATCATCATGACTAATGGTTGTTTTGATTTGCTACATGCAGGGCATATCCAATATTTAGAACAAGCCAAAGCCTTGGGACATCGCCTTATTATTGCTGTCAATGATGACCGATCTGTCAAGCGTATAAAGGGAGAATCGCGCCCGATTAACGGCTTACAGCACCGTATGCGTGTGTTGGCAGCATTAAGAACCGTTGATTGGGTGGTGTCTTTTTCAGAAGACACACCTTACAATCTCATAAAAGCGGTGCGTCCTGATATCTTAGTGAAAGGTGGGGATTATCAGGAGCACCAAATTGTAGGAGCCGAACTTGTCAAACGGTATGGTGGAAAAGTTTTGCAACTACCTTTCAAAAAAAATTGTTCAACTACTGCCATATTAGAGCGTATCGCTTTGTAATGTGAGTTAAAAATTCAAAGCTTTTAGAAAGCTGGTTGTTGGCCAAAATTCTAATTTTTGCAACCCCTAAAGGTTGTGTTGCAAACAAAGAGTTTGCCTGATACGCTTGGGCAAAGCGTTTGTGTAAAGCAGTTCCCACATAACCATAGGTGCACCAATCCTGTTATGTCGAAAGGTAGTTGTAAGTCAGACATCTACGGTCGCAAGAAGCCACCGCTAGAACAGTTAGCGACCGTTTAGCGACGGGGGTATGTCACGGATCCTCGAAACTTAACATCTCAGTATTGGCATCGTAAGCAAAAACTTCTGCATAACGCCCCCAATCAATTGCGATACGGAATACTTCATTGGATGCTTCTTCACTCAGATAATTTTTTAATTGTCGGACAATCGTATCCTTACCAATACGATGCCCAGATCGTTGCTGCAATGTATTATAAATATGACTAATTAATGGTACATGGCTTATCAATTGTTTAGCAAATATTTTTTTCTTTGCCAGAATGTCTGCCTTGATAAACTGTTTGCCAATCTTTGTTAATTCGATATCACCTTGTGACACTTTGGCAAACTGTAGAATTTCAAGTGCACCAGTTACTGGGAACAGATTGTCAACGTCTAGGTGGAGTGCTTCGGCCAGATCTGGTAAATCAATACGCTGCTCATATTCGGGTGAATGCATTGTCTCAAGGAAACCACTTAGCATTGATACCTCAACATTAGGCAAGCGATAACCAATAGATTGCGTGCGCAAACGCTGACTGATATGAAATGTTCGTTGTACTTTTTCTGGTCTAGTCATCAGTGTGTAAATATTATCAACAATTTCGATAAATTTGGGAGACTGTGTTTGACGTGGGTGTGGTAAATCAATGTGCATTTCAGCTCGAACATAGCCAGGGTTTGCTGAGAAAATGAGTAGACGATCTGCTAGTAACGCTGCTTCCTCAATATTATGGGTAACGATCAGCATGCTTTTAAGTAGTGTTTTTTGTTGCTGCCATAAGTCCATCAGATCATTACGCAAATTTTCTGAAGTTAGGACATCAAGGGCGGAAAATGGCTCATCCATAAGAAGAATTTCAGAGTTTACGACCAGTGCCCGAGCAAAACCGACGCGTTGACACATGCCTCCAGATAATTCTTTTGGGTAAGCCGACTCAAAACCATCGAGTCCCACCATGTCAATGGTTGCCAATGCACGATCACGACGTTCTTGCCTTGGCACGTGTTGTGCTTCAAGTCCAAGTTCAACATTTTGCAATACGGTTAACCATGGAAGTAATCCAAAATGTTGGAAGACCATGCTCATGCCTTGCACTGGTTTTATAATGGGTTGATCATTGTAAAGTACTTGGCCAGTTGTTGGTTTGATTAATCCAGCAATAATACGCAATATCGTTGATTTGCCCGAGCCAGACTTACCTAACAGTGCAACAATTTCATTTTGCTTCAAGTCAAAATTAACATCGTCTAGCACTAATAAGTCTTGGTTGTATCGCTTTTTAAATGATTTTTTAATATGCTGGACTTTAATCAGTGGTTTTGGTGTCTCTATCATATCGTTCTCTTATTGTTATCGTAATTGACCTGCAAAGCGAGCGACCCAACGATATAGTGGTTGCCAAATGAGCCAATTAATTACTAAGACATACACACACATCACGCATAAACCAATCATCAGCTTAGTGAAATCACCTCGGTGCGCAAATTCGCTAATATAAGCACCCAGACCTGTGACTTGCAAGCGTGTGCCTCCCCAACTGACTGATTCGGCAATAATACTCGCATTCCAAGCACCTCCAGAAGCTGCCATCGCCCCAGTGATTAAATAAGGGGCAATAGCTGGAAGCAACAAGCGTCGCCACCACAGCCAGCGTTTTACCTGAAATAAAGCTGTAGTCTGATAAAGATCCTTCGGAAGGTATCGAACCCCAGCAATGACATTAAAGAAAATATACCATTGTGTCCCAAGGATCATCAACGGAGAGGTCCAAATTTCTTGGTTAAGTTGATAGCGTGAGATTAAAATAGTAACCAAGGGGAATAACAAATTGGCTGGAAATGCAGCTAAAAACTGTGTTGATGGCTGTACCCAAGCGACCCATTTTGGGCGCATGCCAATCCATACACCGATTGGCAACCAGACTATGGTGCTTAAAATGATCAATGAGATAACACGTGCTGCTGTTAATAACCCTAAGTAGAAAATATGTCTAATCTCGGAAAGATGACTGGCGTGATTGAGAAATAGAAAAAGTCTCCAGGCAAATAGTAGTAGGGAAGCAAACAGAAGACAATAGCCTATTGTGCGTATAGGACGGTGAAACCGCTGCGGTAAGGCATAGGTGAGCTTGGAGGGTAAAATAGGGGGCGAAGAAATAAATAGGATATTAAGTAGTGAAGTAAAGAACCGTCGGGTATTACTAAGGAGATACTTAAAAAATTTTGTACGTTGCAATAGCTTAAATAACCAAGATCGGTTTGGGATATCATCGTCTGAGTCCGAAAATTTAAACTTTTCTGCCCAGGTTAAGATAGGTCGGAATAACAGTTGGTCATAGATTAGAATAACAATAAACATTGCTGCAATAGCATAGAAAATAGCATGAAGATTTGAAGAATCGATGGCTAACGCGATATAAGAGCCAATGCCTGGTAGCATAATATTTTGGTTTGCTACGGTAATGGCCTCTGAAGCAACCACAAAAAACCAACTAGCAGACATCGATAGCATGATGTTCCATAATAGGCCTGGTGTTGCAAGGGGGACTTCTAGTCTCCAGAATCGTTTCCATGCAGATAACTGAAAGATTGCAGATGCTTCACATAATTCATGAGGAATTGAGCGCAAGCTTTGATAAAAGCTGAGAGTGATATTCCATACTTGTGCCGTAAAGACGGTAAAAATTGAAGCACATTCTGGCCCTAGCAGGCTATGGGGAAATAGAGTGACAAAACTAACCACTGCAAGGGATAAAAATCCAAGTGGTGGAACAGATTGCATGATATCGATTGCTGGAATAATAATCCGCTCAGCTGCCTTATTTTTAGCTGCCAACGTGCCAACTATAAATGTGAAGAGCAATGAACAGCATAGGCCAATTAATAAACGAAAAGTACTACGTATAGCATAACCAGGCAAGTAGTAGGGAGACAATGAGATTTTAATTGGGTCGCCGACATGATATGGAGCAGAAACTTGTGCAATATTCCAGACAACAATAGAGATGGCACCAAAAATAAGACACAATAAAGCAATATCCCAGATATTAATGGTGCGATTGTTCGACAATATTTTATTAGAAAACTGATTATGAGTCATGGTTATCACATATTTTTATAAGAAAACTACGACTGATTATATCAGAAAATAACTGATTAAGTGTGAGATAAATAGTGAAGGAAAGGGAGTCGTTAAGTATACGTTGTAGCAATCAGTTCGGTGAGGCAACGTACCCAAAGTGGATGGTCGTTTAAACATGGTACTAATTGTAATGTTTGACCTCCGATTGCATACCATTTTTTTTGAGCTCTTATCCCAATTTCTTCTAAGGTTTCGAGGCAATCAACGACAAAGGATGGGCAAGCAACGGTTATGTGTTTGATGCCGTCCCGTGCTAGTGTTTCTAACATCAAGTCGGTATATGGTGTTATCCAGGGTATTTTACCTAGACGTGATTGAAAAGATACCTTATATTGAGTTTCATTTAAATTTAGGGCTCTTGCAAGTAAGCGCGATGTTTCATAACACTGCGCGCGGTAACAGTATGTATTTTGTTCTGTTACTACTGGACAAGCGATATCCTTACATTTGATCTGACAGCCACTTTTATTTATATGTCTCTGCGGTAAGCTATGATAACTTAATAATAATGACCAATCTTGATGGCTTGTAATATTTTCTTTGATAAGCTCTGCATAAGCAGTGATAAATTCAGGGGTGTTGTAAAAATGGTTGATGACTTTAATTGCTGGAATGTTCCATTGCTTTTTCAAATGGTGCATCACATCCTCAATTGCAGAGCCACTTGTAGCCGAAGAGTATTGAGGGAATAAAGGCAGTATAATTAGGTTCTGGCAGTGCTTAAGTTTGTTTAATCCCATGGGAATACTTGGTGAACCATAGCGCATGCCCAGTTCAACTTGATAATGAGATCCCATATTTAAATTAAGTTGTGCAGTAAGCCGTTTTTTTAACTGCTCACTATAGAATAATAAAGGGGAGCCTTGGGGAAGCCATATTTTAGAATAGGCCTTTGCAGATTGTGACACCCTGAATGGTACAAGACAGACATTGACAAATGGCCAGCGCATAGCTAACGGTAAATCAATGATGCGTGGATCACTTAAGAATTGCTTGAGGTAACGGCGAGTGGCTTTTTTACCACGGCGCTGTGGTGTCCCTACGTTAATAAGCAGAATGCCAGTTTTGTTCATACACAAAACATCCGTCAAAAAGAAACGTATCTCCTAGAAGAACAAAAGCCCGCACTAGGCGGGCTTTTGCCACACTATTTAATTTCACGCTAGAACTGAACTGAGAACCTCAGAGCAACACTATTCGCACTTTTTCCTTGACCTTCCGCAGTATAAGCTGCATCGTGCACATATTGCAGAGTTGCGTCTGCATATTTAGTAATGCTCACATTATATGCAGCTAAGCAACGATGCTTAGGCAAAGCATAGATACCTTCACTAATAAACTCGCCCTGGCTTGACAATTGGTATCCAAGCTTAAAGTAGGAATGCCAGTCACTTGTTCTGAACTTATAGGACACCTCAGCACCAAGAGCTGAAACGTGTGATTCAGTACCAGAACCCATGATATCACCTAAAGCAGATACGTAGTCAATTCGACCACTTAAGTCATCATAGCTAAGACCAGCATGTAACGCGTAAGCTCCCGTTAGCTTGTCTGAAGCATAGAAGCTTGTATCTTGGCTAATAATACCAATATCACGTATGTCACGAACATAACTACCATCGACACGGTAGCTCACACCACTATGCTTATCAGCATAAGCAAGTTTGGCAATAAAGTTGCTTATCCGACTACGACCGTCATCATTTGATGCAACATCATTGAATGCAGAAATAGATGCCATAAAACCACTATTATCTACAAAGCCCAACTTAATCGTTGTTTGATTAGATTGCACCAAAGATTGCACCAAACTTGGTGTTAGTGGGTATGAATTAGCATAGTACCCAAAATCGGTCCATTCACGCCCTACTTGGAAGTAGACTGGAGACTTACACCTATTACCAATGTTGATATAACCTTCATCTATCACAACATGTTCTGCTGAATGATGCTTGCCATGTAGTGTGATGAAATTATTATAACCGTCTTCCTGTTGCTCAACAAATCCTAGAGCAGCACGAAATCTAACCCATGGACTTACTTTTGCATTAGCTGCCAAAACAATATGATCAAGCCGCACATCAGTACGTGACGTACCAATTGCATCAAAATCAACTAAATTAGCACTATCACCTCGACTCCCATAATTTACATCGACAGAAGCAATACCACTCCAATCAATCATACTACTGCCAAGTCTATGCCCAGCATGAGTATAATAACCATTCCCATTTGATAAAACTTGCATAGCCAACTTGTGTAAAGCAGGTGGTTCTTGCTTTACACCTGCTTGATGAGCTAACGCTACCTGACTAGTAGCTACCAAACCCAATACAAGCGAAGCTACGACAGGTTTCACAGATCTTTTTAAACTCACCTTCGTTTTCTCCTCACAAAATATTTAGCCTAACAAAAATTAAGCCATACCATAAGGCATTCTCAAAACTACAACCCTGTCTTCAGTCAAAAAAATACCTACTCTTAAATACAAGTCTAACAGAAAATTTGTTCCGTACAACTCTCCAGATATATCAACCATAGAAAAGCAGAAACCCAGCTATGCCAAACAATCTCGCCCAACCATAAACAAAAAAAACAATGATGTCAACACATTTTTTTAAAATTTTACAATTGGTCTGCATGATTGGCTAAATAGGTTGCTACTCCTTGTGGTGTCGCCTTCATACCTTTTTCTCCACGTTGCCAACCAGCTGGGCACACCTCCCCGTATTCTTCATGGTACTGTAGTGCATCGAAGAGTCGCAATATTTCATCGACATTCCGCCCAATTGGTAGATCATTAGCCATTTGAATACGTATGATGCCATTTTTATCAATCAAAAATGAGGCTCGAAAAGCAACTGATTCTAGCATATGCTCAACACCATACAAACGGCAAGCCTTATGCCCTACATCAGCTATAAGTGGATAGTTAACTGACCCAATGCCGCCCCTATCAATAGGGGTTTCTCGCCAAGCGTTGTGTGTGAATTGAGAATCAACTGAAATAGCCATCACTTCAACTTGCCGTTCTGTGAATGCATCAATACGCCGATCGAGTGCGATAAGCTCTGAGGGGCAAACAAAGGTAAAATCTAGTGGATAAAAAAACAAAAGCCCGTACCTTCCCTTAATCCTTTCCGACAACTTAAATTGGTAAACAACTTTGCCATTACCCAATACGGCAGGCAAACAAAAATCAGGCGCCTTGTTTGAAATAAGTACAGTCATATAATGATCTCCACTGTAACCCTGACCACCATATGCTTTAAAGGTAGGTTAGGATTGTGCTAAGTTTTGCTACGAATTTTCTTTCAATCTTAGGATGGTTGCCTACTCGCCATAATTTTATCAAGCAGCTTAGACAACACATTTCCTGAACCGATTTCTGCGAATGTAACATGATTCTGTCGCAGAATCAATTGAACACTTTCAAACCATCGTACAGGTGAAACTAATTGAGCAACAAGATAGTCACAAATTTTTTCTTGCGTATAAGTATCTGCCGTATAATTGGAAATGACAGGGATACTTGGTGAACGAAATGTAAATTGCTGTAAAAATTCATCAAAAGTCTTCTGAGCTGGCTGCATATAACGTGAATGAAAAGCACCGCTTGTTTTTAATTTAATGGCATATTTCTTCATTTTTTTTATGACAATAGCTATTTTGTCAAGATCTTCCGCTGGTCCTGATAGGATAATTTGCTCAGCGGTGTTAATATTTGCGATATCTAACTGAGGCAATGCTTGATCAAGCAAGAGCTTTTCGACCTGCTTAAACGATAGACCAATAACAGCAAGCATACCTCCTTCTTTTATCTGTGACATTAATTGTGCTCGTTTTTGAACAATACGCAACCCATCGATGAATGAAAAAACGTCAGCTGCCAATAGGGCATTATACTCTCCTAAACTATGCCCCATCAAAAAATCAGGCTGTGTACCACCATCTTCACGGTATGCCCGATAGGTCATTGCATTGACGACGTAAAGTGCTACCTGCGTATACTGAGTTTCATCTAGTTCTTTTTCTGGGTCAATTGTACAAAGTGTTTTAATCGAATAGCCCAGCAACACATCTGCCTGACCTTCATAATCATGGTATTTTTCAAATAACTCAGCACCCATCCCAACTTCTTGTGAACCCTGTCCTGGAAACATAATAACTGTTTTTGTCATAACCTAATCTCAATATTTTATCATTCAAAGCTGTTAGCAGCGTACATTACAACCTTGATATACATTTGTATACACGTTAACTGAGCAGCTACTAAACCATTCTCGTTGTTTACAGCGGAGAGTGTCACCTATCAATTATAGGGTGGGTGAGCCATAAGGTAAGGATTCATCACTTTGTCAAATTCCTCGGCAGATAGGTAGCCTAGCTTCAGTGTGGCCTCTCTTAAAGTTAAATCATGTTTCTGTGCTTCATGAGCAATACTACTTGCTTTATCGTAACCAATGATGGGGTTAAGAGCCGTGACTAGCATCAGAGACCGCGAAACGTAATGCTCGATTCGCTCATGGTTGGGTTCCATGCCTTCGAGAAGAAAATCTGTGAAGTTTTGGCTGCAATCTGCCAGTAAATAAATCGATTCTAGAATATTATAAATCATCAATGGCTTATAGACATTCATCTCTAAGGATCCACTAGCACCCGCAAAACCAACGGCAGTATCATATCCCATAACCTGAACAGCCGCCATAGCCATGGCTTCACATTGTGTAGGGTTGACTTTGCCAGGCATAATGGAAGAGCCTGGTTCATTCGCAGGGATAATCAGTTCATACAACCCAGCACGTGGGCCACAACTTAACAAGCGTATATCATTGGCGATCTTGTACAGCGAGTTAGCAAGTGTTCGTAGATGGCCACTGACTACAACAAGTGCATCATGAGAGCCTTGTAGCGCAAATTTATCTTCTGCTGGAACAAATGGAATCTCGGTGAAGACAGAGATATATTTAACTGCAAATTCAGGAAAAGCGGTGGGCGCATTCAGACCAGTTCCGATTGCTGTACCACCGAGTGTGAGTGGATATAATTCATGCAGGGCTACATTAAGTCGTATGACATTATCAAAGAGTAGCGTAGAATAACCAGAAAACTCTTGCCCCAGTGTCATCGGAACAGCGTCTTGCATATGGGTTCGGCCAATTTTGACAATTTTACGCCACATATGAGCTTTTGTACCGAGTGCATTCCTCATCTTTTCAATGGAAGGGATCAGTTTCTTGATGAGTGCTCTGGAAATTGCCATGTGCATAGCAGTTGGGAAAACATCATTGGAGGACTGTGACATATTTACGTGATCATTGGGATGAACAGGGGTTTTGCTGCCTAATTGGCCTCCTAATATTTCAATGGCACGGTTAGCAACAACCTCATTGACATTCATATTGCATTGTGTCCCACTGCCCGTCATCCAAACATGCAATGGGAACTGATCAAGCCAGTAGCAGGTCTTGTTCTGTCGATTTTGCCATTGGCCAGTAAGAAGCTCGTCTACCGCTTGGCTGATAACATCCGCTTTTGCTGTATCTAATTTTTTTAGATCACAATTCGCCTTGGCGGCCGCTTTTTTAATAAGAATAATCGCCTGAATCACCTCAGGAGGCATTCTATTTCGCCCGATTGAAAAATAGCGAATGGAGCGTTGTGTTTGTGCGCCCCAATATTTATCATTTGACACCTCAACATCGCCCAGGCTGTCCCGCTCAACACGATAGGAATCATTGTCTTGTTGGCTCATTTTTTAGCTCCTACTTAAACAAAGGCATTCTGACACCTTATACGGGCTAATGCAAGATGATTTTATCCAGCGGTCGTTGCTTCAGGGGTGTGTTTAGTGTCATTAACTTGGACAGTACAATTCTTTGAATTCGGCTGCTGAATAGTATTGGGAGGAATCATCTCTACAGAATCTTTGGCTCTAATCGATTCTGCAGGAGCAGTAACCTTCCATATTTCATACGATTTATGGTATACTATGCGTTGGTAAGCTGACTAGGCAGTCGCTGTGATGTGTTTATCATAGAGGAAAGTCCGGGCTCCATAGGATGCAGTGCCAGATAACGTCTGGGCGGTTAAAGCTGACGGAAAGTGCCACAGAAAATATACCGCCTATGCACATAGTATAGGTAAGGGTGAAATGGTGTGGTAAGAGCGCACCGCACTTGTGGCAACATAGGTGGCATGGCAAACCCCACTGGGAGCAAGACCAAATAGAGGCTGATGTTTCTTTTAAACAACCTGTGATCCGCAGGCAGCCGGGTAGGTCGCTTGAGGTGTATGGAGACATACATCCCAGATGAATGACTGTCCATGACAGAACCCGGCTTATCGGTCAGCTTACCAAAAATGAGCGTAAAGCCCCTGTCTTTAGACTTGGGGAGTATCAGTGAAACAACTGGTCAAATTTGATAGAGATAAACTTTATGTGTGGCATTATAGCAGCCATCAGTCACCGTGATGTTGCACCTATATTACTAGAAGGCTTAAAACGCCTTGAGTATCGTGGTTATGATTCAGCTGGCATGGCTATTTGTTATCCTGATTACGGTATCCGCTGTGTGCGTGCAGTTGGAAAAGTACATGCCTTGGCTACTTCATTGGAAAAGACTAGCCTGGCGGGGCATATCGGTATTGCTCATACGAGATGGGCAACACACGGCAAACCCTCACTCGCCAATGCACACCCACATGTCTCACACAATACAGTCGCGTTGATTCATAATGGTATCATTGAAAACTATCTTGCTCTGAAGGAAATGCTGTTGAAACGTAATTATCGTTTTGATTCACAAACCGATACAGAGGTTGCTGCGCACCTTATACATGCAGACTATCAAGAGCATGGGGATATGCTGAGTACGTTATGCCGTGTAGGGCAGCAGCTCGTGGGTATGTTCTCATTTGCCGTACTTAATCATCAAGAACCTAATACACTATGGGCTATACGATCAGGCAGTCCACTTGTGGTTGGGCTGGGTGACAATGAATGCTTTATCGCCTCAGATGCCTACGCACTTTCGCCACTTGTATCCCATCTTATTTGCTTGGAAGAAGGTGACATTGTTGCTTTGTCAGTCGATGGCTATCGTATTTATGGTTGTCAGGGACATTTAGTCAAGCGCGAGGTAAGGCCAGCAGTCCATTTAGCAGATAGTGGTGATCGAGGCACTTATCGACACTATATGTTAAAAGAAATCCATGAACAACCTGCTATGGTGGATGCCTTACTTGATCGTTATGCATCGTTGTCAGATGTACTCACTTCCTTGCAGTGTAAAAAGCAAGGGCATTCAGATCTCAGCAAATTTGATCACATTCGTATGATCCATATTATAGCGTGTGGCTCAAGTTATCATGCTGGTTTAGTGGGTCGTCATTGGCTGGAACATTCTATTGGTATCCCGTGCCAAGTTGAGGTTGCAAGTGAATATCGCTACCGTAATATCGTTGTACCAGAAAATACTCTGTTTATTGCAATATCACAATCGGGTGAAACAGCCGATATATTAGCTGCATTACGCCACGCCAAGCAACAGCCGTATGCTATATTCTTATCACTCTGCAATGTATTGGACAGCACTTTGGTACGTGAAAGTGAACTGGTATTTCAAACCCATGCTGGTCTTGAAATTGGCGTTGCATCCACGAAAGCATTCACTATGCAACTATTATCATTGTTACTGTTCACAGCAGCGATGGGGCAACGTCGGCAAAAAATAGAGATGCCAGATATTTTTCTACGTGCCCTAAAAGGATTGCCAGAGCAAATGACGGAAACACTCGCCCTTGGAGCCAGCATTCAGCGTATTGCACCTTACTTTTTAGACAAAAAAAGTGCCTTGTTTTTAGGGCGTGGGATACAATATCCCATCGCCATGGAAGGCTCGCTTAAATTAAAGGAAATATCGTATATACATGCGGAAGCTTATCCTGCTGGTGAACTTAAACATGGCCCGTTAGCATTGCTAGAAGCCAATATGCCAGTGGTAATTATGATGCCACAAGATCATTTAGTTGAAAAATTACGTTCTAACATCAATGAAATCAAAGCAAGAGATGGGGAGGTAATTTTATTGGCTGATCAGCGACTTATTGAGACCCAAAAGCAAAATTCACACATCATCACAATGCCCCCTATCGACACCTTATTATCACCTTTATTGTACACTATCCCCTTACAGCTACTGGCTTACCATGTCGCCTTATTAAAGGGCACTGATGTAGACCAACCACGGCATCTTGCTAAGTCAGTAACAGTTGAGTAATACAGCACACGGCAAACCCACTTTAACCTCTTGTGCGGAATTTCCCCCCAGAGAACTAGCACCACCTGCTGCACCCAAACAACAAGCAGAACCCCACGGGGAGGTCACCAGGCTTCCACAGGAAACTTGCGCTAGAACAGTCAGTGGCCACTAGTGGTGGGAATATATCACTCCCATTCATCTAGATGCAGCACTGTAGCTTTCTGCTCATTATGAATATTAAGGTTCTTGGGTCGTTTGTAGTAATTGATGTGACTGTAGTTATAAGCAAATGCATCAAGCGTTGTAAGCGGTAATATATGCGCATTTGCATCATCTTTACTTATGATCCAAATAGTGTTTGCTCTTAACGAGGGCGCTATCAATTTAGCTTCTCCTGATAGTCGAGCAACCAGTTTGTGTGTCTTCCCTGCTAGCTTGATCACGCCAGCATCCGAATAGATTTTAAGAATAGGACTATGAATCCATCGAATACTCAGTTCCCCTTCCCCTGACTTATGGATATGTCTAATATTGATATTACCGTTTAGTGTGATATTACCATAAGAACGATCATCAAGCACTAAAGCGTGTGTTTCAACATCTTGCAGATCTACGGTAACAGTGTCTTTGACAGATAAATAGGACAAATAGTGGATACATAAAATAATGGGTTTCTTGGTCGCATGTGTGGCAAAAAGGTGTAGTACATCTTTTTGCATATCCCAGTGCACACTATCATGCTCATCTTCTTGGTATGGCACAATCAGCCGAGTTGCCTGATTAGGTGGTGATTTTTTAATGACAAGGTTTAGGGAGCCACTTAGATAGAGCGTGTGAACAAGTTTTGAGGATACTAGTACACCATCAGTCTTGTTGGCAGCTTCCCCCAACTGATAATTTACATGACAAGCACTCAGCAAACACGCAACAAATAAGAAGGTCAAAAGCCAAAAAGATTTTTGTTTGTTGGACACCATAGCCTCCATTTTCTTAGAAATTTTTGTATTCTTAATGCCGATGTAGAAGCATACATGCCACATTGACATCCTCGCATCCTTGAATAGAGATCCAGGTTGCTACTAGATCACTCATTTGCGGGGGCACTCGACTCACAGAAGTTGCTAATGCACCCTCCCCACCTGGCATGCCCTGACACTAAAATCTCGCTCCACCTTACTTCAAACAAAGCGACAATAACACGCAAACTGCTTTGAGCGACTTATTCAGCACTCAGCTTCATGCTTAAATTCGTACGCTCTCCTTATTCTCGTGGCCAGAGTATACTGTTGCTATATGGGAATGTCAAGAAATATTAGAACAGGTATGCACTGTTTATTTAATATGCACGTGCACTTAGTCTTTGTTTTGACATCCTCCCCACCCTAAAGAAAGGGGATTCCTATTACTAAGCTGGTTGTTGGTCGCCCATTACCAGAGATTCCTGCTTCATCGAATCAGCTAATGCCATCTCTCCACAGGCTAACACGACATGCCGCTGGAGCAGACTGTAACAGCTTAGTTTAGTGTGGAATAGTCAACAAAATATCGAAGATCACGAGAGACGCTCGATTAGCGGTATACCTCACACCCCCCATCACCCAACTAAAGGGAGGGTGTTTGGCACGTATGAAAATGGAAGAAAATGAGGCTCATATCTTACTAAGAAGACCTTTTCTCTTCATCGAGCATATTATATCGCTTCGCCAAACGGTAAAACTGTATATCATTTTGAGCATCTAGTTTATAGAGGATCTTGTAGCGATGCCCATGCACTGTTTTTGCTGTAAGATGAAGGAGATCAGCAATCTGAACAACTGTTAATCCCCTTAGCATACAGGCAGCAACCTGCCATTCCCTTTTTGATAGGAGTTCAAAAGGTGAGTCTGAAATATTATCTACTTTTTGCATGGCAATCTCTTGCGCTAGATTGATCGGTAAGTAACGCTTGCCTGAATGGACTGAACGTATGGCTGATATAATTTCTTTATTGCCCTCCTCCTTAACCAAATATCCATGTACCCCCAATTGTAAAAGTCTTGTTGCAAGCTCCATTTGCTTATGTGCAGTGACGATAAGAATTTTTGAATCAGGTGCTGTACGAATCAAACGACGTGCTGCTTCAAAACCATCCATCCCTGGCATAGCAACATCGAGCATAATAACATCTGGCTGCAAACGTCTGATATTCTCTAACGCTTCCTCAGCCTTATTGGAGAAACCAACAAATTTAAAGCCCTTCTCACTATCAATAACTTGCTTCAAACCCAAGCAAGCCAACGGATGATCATCGACAACAAAAATAGAAATCATCATTTAAAATCTCCTATGCACAAAAAACTCAGACCGAACAAGCGCAACTCCGCCTACTTCGGAATGATTGACATTCTCAAAAATCTACTAAACCTATCCAAGAATGATAACAAGAAGTTCATAATTAGAAAACAGCAAATAGAAATATTATTACAAATAAAGAAATATCTCTTTGTGGTATAAATTTATTAAAGATTTCGCAATCTGCAAAGAATTAGGCAACTATTCAGAACCTGACCTCATCCTGAATTTGTTGTACGCTTCCCTTACTCTCATAGCTTGGTTGTACTATTATTCTGTGAAAATATCAAGGAGTATTGGAATAGGAAGGCACTGTTAATTTAACATGTACGTATATTTGGTCTTTATTACTTGGTGGGGTCAGAGCAGGTATTTGCTCATACGGTAACGTGTAAATGATTTTCCTTCAAACATCTTAATACGCTTGTCAATGTGATAGCCTGTGCTTATGTAAAGATTAACAGCAGGCGTGTTATTGATGAAGACAAACAGTGAGCTATCTTTTATATTTCGATTGAAGAGTAATTTTTCATACAATTTCATAGTTTCTCGTCCAAGACCATGTCTACGCTGGTCTGGGAATATATAGATATACATTAAACATGCTTCAGTGTTACCAGGGTAACATTCGTACCAAAGATAGCCGATTGTTTTATTTTTCGAAATAAGACATAGATCAAAGAAATAATGCCCTTGTTGTGTGATTAAATTTTCTGGCAAATTTTGGTTAACTTGTAAATAGGAAGCTTTCAGTGCTTTTTTCGATGACTTAAATTCTCCAAAACGAAGTAACTCTTTTGAGTAATACACAACCATCTCTTCACGATATTTAGCGAGCTTTTCACGGTGGTCGGGAATGAGGATTGTTAATGGAACAAGCTGTAATCGGGTAGTGGGCGAATCAGTGTGTAGCATAAATTACGTGCCTGCCTATATTGGTATAAGTCTCCAAGTATGTCACTACTACGTCACTTATGCAACAGAGTATGCAACAAGTTTGTTGGGTCAGGAGGTATCGACGCATTGCATACGGGCTGCTAATTTTGTTAAGCGGTTAGTATGTCGGTTATTTTTAATTGCAATGCTTATGGCCTTTTTTTGAGTGATTAATATAACAAGTTTTTTACCACGCGTGACCGCGGTATAGAGTAGGTTACGTGCGAGTAGGGCGTAGTGTTGGGTTGCGATTGGGATGATGATAATTGGGAATTCTGATCCTTGGCTTTTGTGGATACTAATGGTGTATGCAAGGTTGATTTCGTCTAGTTCATCGGTGTCGTAGTCAAGTATACGTTGTTCAAACCGAATTTTAAGAATTTTTTCTTCAAGGTTGATATGTTCGATAAAGCCGATGTCACCATTGAATACTTTTTTATCATAGTTATTAACCAGCTGAATGATTTTATCACCTGGGGCAAATGTACGACCATAACGTGTTAATTTCGGTGATGCATCACCATTAAGCTGTGATTGCAGGTCTAGGTTAAGACCCTGGCTACCTAATCCACCACGGTTCATGGGTGATAGGACTTGAATATCGGTTATGGGGTTGCATTGATAGTGTTCAGGAAGTCGTTTTGTGACAAGTTCTAACAGTTTTGCGTGTATTTCTTCAGGTGTCTCACAGTATAATGTATAAAAGTCACAGTCTTCACCTTCATTGGACAGGGGCAATTGGCCTGCATTAATACGGTGTGCGTTGAGGATGATTTTTGATTGTGTGGCTTGGCGGAAAATTTCAGTAAGGCGAACGGTTGTGATGACTCTCGATTTAATAAGATCGGCAAGTAATAAGCCAGGGCCAACGGATGGAAGCTGGTCAATGTCACCAACCAGAATTAAAGCAGCATGTCGTGGTACGGCTTTTAGTAACTGATAGAATAGTTTGATATCAATCATTGAAGATTCATCGACAATCAATACGTCGGTGACCAAGGGATTGTCTTGGTTATACAAAGCAGTATAACTGCCAGGTTGAAAATTAAGGAGGCGGTGAATTGTTTTAGCAGTCCTTTGTGTGGTTTCACTGATGCGCTTTGCAGCACGTCCCGTTGGTGCACACAGTGTTACTTTTAAATGTCTTGCTTGAAGAATCTTCACTAAGTTATTTATGATTGTCGTTTTCCCAACGCCAGGTCCTCCAGTAATAATCGATACCTTGTGTTGAAAGAGTGTTATTAAGGCTTGATATTGAGAAGGTGAGAGCTGTAACATAGTTTTTCTGCTCACCCAATCAATGGCCTTTTTAGCATCAATATCCTGCCAGGGTGGTGGGCCTTGTTTGAGGTGAAGTAAGTAGTCAGCAATTTTGGATTCTGCTTGGTATAGTGCCGCAGGAAAGAGGCAGGGTACATCGGTGATGGAATCTGCGATTAAACGCTTTTCATTGATTTGATGTGTAATAGCATCTTCGATTTGTGGTGTCGGAATAGCTAGTAATTTGTGGCTGGAATCTACTAAATTTTGATGCTCGGCAGCGCAGTGGCCATAATCACACAGTGTCTGTAGTACGTGGCAAACGCCAGCTTGGGCACGTATGGGGGCATCTCTAGCTATGCCCAGACGCTCGGCGAGTACATCGGCAGTTTTAAAGCCAATGCCATGGATATCTTGCGCAAGTCGATAGGGGTTTTCTTTAACTATGGCAACGGCATTATCACCATAGGTTTTATAAATTCGGATTGCACGTGCTGTTCCGACACCGTGTGCATGCAAAAATATCATGATATTGCGAACCATCTTTTGAGATGCCCAAGCTGTCGTGACTTGCTGCCTGCGTTTCTCTCCGATACCTTTTAATTCAGTGAGACGATGTGGTGTATTTTCAATTACATCAAAAACCTGCGTACCAAATGCTGCTACTAGTTTCTTGGCAAAGTGTGGACCGATACCTTTAACCATATTTGAGGCAAGGTATTTCTCTACACCCTCCGACGTGATGGGTGGTACAACTTCCAGGTATTGTGCTTTAAATTGTAAACCAAACCGCCTATCATTGATCCAGTTGCCCTTACAATCAATATATTCTCCAGCACTAATTGTGGCAGTGCTACCGACTACTGTGAGAAGTTCACGTTGTCCATTGACATTGACACGTAGGACACAAAAGCCAGTTTCTTCACTGTGAAACGTAATGCGTTCAACTGTTCCAGCAAGTGATTCAAGTTCGGGTGTGGGTTCGTTCATTCATAATCCATATGTATTAGTACTCAATATGATAAAATAGGTCAACACTACTGGTGTTGTTCGTGCTGGTTTGGGTTTGAAGTACCCAGTTGTTACTTAGTGTATAGCGGATATTGAATGACTGGGATTCACCTAGTGTATAGTGGAGATAAAGATTGGGCGATAAGTGTTTTCCCAATACAAGATTAACTACCATATCAGTGGCTGTTTGATCAGAGCTGCCTGGGTCTTTAGTATAACCAGTGCTTCTAGAGTGCGTTTCGATGTTGAGTACACTCAGGCCAAGTGCATCTTTTAAATTATCTTTGATGTTAGCACTGCCTTTGTTTTTAAGCTGTAGTCCACTGAGTAAGCGCAATAATAAACTTTGTGCGTTGTTGCTGTGTTGAGGCTGACCAAAGATAATATAAGATAAAATATCAGCATCACTCATGGAGGTATCGGAAAATAATTCAGTTTTAAGACGATTAAGAGCTCCCGTTACGCGAATGCCTATTTTTAGACTCTTAGCATTGTCATTGTTTTGTGATAGCTTGATTTCGCGTGTAGCAGATATATGTAGCAGGGGATTGGTGACAGGGCTGTTGGGGAAGCTGAGCAAACCATTTTCAATGGTAAGATCCTGTCCATAGGCATGGTATGCACCATCACGAATCGATAGTTCACCCAATGCAATCATTGTTTTTTCAGGTGACTGACGAAGTTCTACCTTCCCATCTAAGTAACCCTTGATACCCAGCAGCGATAATTTGACTTGGTCGCCTAATGCAATTGTTATATTCTGATCAATTTTCCAATACGTTTGATCTTCTTGCGTTATTGACGGTGTGATAAATTGTGTTTCATCTGGCAATATCACAACTTGACTAAGGTCTTGTAAATTAATGCTTGCCTTGGGTAGTCGAATTTTTCCTCTTAGGTGTAATAAATTAGGTCGTATGTTAAAAGACAGTTCGGGAGTTGCGGTCAGTTCATAATGTGGGGTGTTGCTGATCAAAAGGTTGGAGCCTTTGATTGTGCCTTGACTGGTGAAATTGGAAAACTGTTTCCAACGCCCACTTCCCTCTAGTTGCATCTGCCCTGATCCTGAATGAACCTTGGCTTGGTAGTGCATGGTATGACCCTTGCTTGTGATATGAGCATCAGTGATTTGTGGGTGTAGATTGAGTATAGGAATCGTTGCTTCTACCTGCTTTAATTGGAGTGAACCTGTTAGCATTTGCTTTTTTTTCTTCTGTTGAGATTGCAGATTGATTTGTAGCATTCCCTTTAGATCTTGTATATAAGGATTACGTGGCAATTGTTCATTGATAAGCAGCAATGGGATGGGTGAGGTTTGTAGGGAAAACTGTGATGATCGCTGCCATTTTCCACTACCTTGTAAGCAAAGATGTGGCACATCTTTCTGAGCATATTGAATATCCCAGCAGGCTCGATCTAACTGCCAGGCTCGGTTATTTAATTGATGGTGTGTCGCTTTTCTGAGTTTTAAGACTTTCTGGTTTGGTAGGCTTAGATCAAATTGCTTAAGTGTACCATTCCACTGTAGATTGTTATGGTGTTCCAATATGCCTTGCAATTTTGTTGTGAGTTTGTAGGTGTGTCGGTTGGGAAGCTTAAAGCGAGTTTTTAAAAGAAGTTCTAAGGGTAGTGCATCATCTTGGAGTTTTCCTGTCAGCGATACTTCGAGATTGTTGAGATTGTATTGCTGATATTTGACGTCTTGTAACTGCCATTTGCCATTTAGCAGACCCTGATTGCTATTTTTGTTCTTGTTAAGACTGCCTTCAATCTTCTGAATTAATAAAAAAGGGTGATTGCTATTGGTATATAAGTGGATATGATGGCCAGTCAGTTGTAGTTGTGAGGCAAATGGCTGATTAGGCTTGAAATAGCCCTTGCTATCTAAATAACCTGTTAAGTGAGGATAAATAGCGTTAAGGTTGGGTATATGAAGTTGCCAAGTCAGCGGTAGTAAATGCTCCTTAAATTGGTCTTTCTTTCGGATGTCAGTATCTGCCTTAAAATGAGCCTTGCCAAGCGTCCATTGTGTTGTGAGTTGGCCGCTTTGATTGAGCTTGAGTTTGCCCTCCAGATTTCTCTGGTGGTAATGTCCACTTGCTGTTAGCTGACATTGTAATTTAGGCTTCCAAGTCAGTTGGCTATGTAAATTAATGTGCTCATTATGATCAGTCTTGCGAAGGTTCAGTGTGATCTGTCGACTGTTGCCTTGACCTTGCAGTTTCCAGTTAGGTGAAGTGCTTGAACCAGTTGTCGTTTGTTTCTGTAAAGCTTGTAAGGATAGACGGTAATTATTGAAATGGCCAGTTATTTTCATTGTACCTTTGAGCAATGGCTCTTCAATTTGCTCATGTCGCAGTGTTAGTTGCTCTACCTTTAATTGTAGTGGTTTTTTAGTAAAATGAAGTAGCTCACCTAGCAGAGTCCCTCGCATATCTAGGTGTGTCATGGATAGGTGTAGAGAGCCTTTTTGATAATGTAGCCGTTTGATTGTAAAGTTCCCCCCCAAATGTCCCTGTAACTGCTCGATATCTAAGGCTATAATGTGATAGTGTTTGAGTAAGCGTAAAGCTAGGTGTGTGCCCTGTTTCGTATAGAAGATGCCATACGTTAGTACACTAACGCATAATAGTAAAATAACGGAAACATACGCAAGGTAAGCTATGTATGTTCTGATCCTCATAAATCAGGGCCCATATTAAATTGTAATAGCCATGGCTTAGTGGGACTATCTAAGCCTTTAGCTATGGATAGCTCCATCGCACCAATTGGAGAGAGCCAAATCAATGCAAGGCCAGCCCCTCGTTTAAAATCATCACGTAATTTACCGCTGACATTACCAGCATCCATAAATACCCCAATGTACCAATTCTGACGTATATGTTGCTGGTATTCAATACTGGCTTCTTTTAGTATATTTCCAGGTAAGTTTGTGCCTGGAATGCTATGATAGGCATAACCACGCACTGTCTGTGAACCTCCTGTATGGAATTGCAAGAAGGTTGGTAGGTCAAGTGGATTATCAATCATGGTGTAACCTAAAGCACCTCTTAAAAGCAGTCTGTTATGACGTGGGATCATAAGCAATTTTTTGGCGGTTAATTTGGTTTGAAAGAAACTGGTGTTTGATAACACTGCACTTGAAGAACCACGCAGCACAAAATTAAGTAGTAATCCCTTTGTAGGATGTATGAGATCGTTGGTGATACGACGATTTAACTGTATATTGGCATAAAGTGCTCTAAAGTTCTTAAGTGAACCATCATTGAAATGATGTTCTTCATTAATTATGTTAATACCAGTAAGACACTGCCACTTCCATAAAAGGGCGTGGTCATAGAGTGATAGTTGAATACTATTGCTAATTTGGTCACGTTGTTTTAAGTGATTCAGAATAAGTGCTGTACTGTATTGATTAATGGTTGGGTTTTTACCTGGTATAAGATAATCAGCGGTAAAATTAACCTCATCTTCTGAAAAAGTGCCCAGTAGTTTGACTTGCTGACCATCCGATTGAATATGGCGTACATTGCTGCCCACTAAAGCACGTAGACCAGTATCTGTACCATACCCAAGACCAAATCGATACTGGTAAGTACTCTGTGGCGTTACTTTCACATTAATAGGCACCCAATGTTTTGCATTTGCTTGTTGTAATTGAGGGGTAATTGAAACATACCGGAATAGATCGCTGTTACCTAGGTCATGCTGGAGTTTTTGAATTACAGATGTGTGTAGTGGTTCTCCTGGTTTAAAGGGTAAAAAGCGCCTTAAGAATGTGTGCTTGACTGGTTTGCCCGTTGAGCTAAATTTAATGGAGCCAAAGTAGTATTGTGAGCCAGTATTAAAATCTAATGCAATTTTTACTGTCTCTGCCTGGCGGTCGATTTTTACACTTTTTTGTAGGCTTGCATTTAAAAAACCATTCTGAGATGCTAATTCAAAGAGCTGTTGCTTTAACTTGCTATAAGCGGTTGTATCAAATGCTTGCCCTTCTTTTAGGGGTGCATTGTCCAACAATTTTTTAAAAACTTCATTATCTTTCCCTTCACCAGTTAAATTAACCTTAAGTTGTGCCACAGTTGCCCTTTTACCTGGGGTTACTTGGTAATCAGCTGACCATCCCTGGTCAATGGCTTGTAATTTGATGAATACTTTAAGATTAAAATAGCCAAAAGGCTCAAGGGCATCCGATATTTGTTCTGCAACCTCCTGGCTGATATCGTGAGCTTGCTGGATACTTGTTGGATGCAGCCATTGCCTCGTTGCGAGCCAATCATTGACATGTAACAACATTTCCTTATCTGCTATGCCAATAATATTATTCTGTAGTGGTGGTGGCTTCTCTACGGCAAAGCAGAGTAGAGGCCACAGCAGTACAATACACCATAATATGGTACGATAACGATTGAGCTGCCTTCTAGTATGATTCTGCATACTATCATGATAGAGTGAATCGTATGACTTCGCAACTTTTCTCCAAAATTTTACCTCATACTGGATCGGTGACCTTATCACGTGATCAATGGAAACAGTACGCTCAAACTCATCCAGGGTTTCTTGCTGATGATGAACTTATAGCATGTCGAGGTTATAATGAACCACTTGACCATCGAGAAATTGCTGATATTTACTTACCACTTATGGAACTGCTTTATTTTACGTACAACATGAAGACGCAGCTCCATCGGCCTTATATTATTGCGGTTTCTGGTAGTGTGGCAGTTGGGAAAAGTACTCTGGCACGCGTATTGCAATACTTATTGATGAGGCACTGGAAGGGAGAAAAACAAGTTGATTTGGTGACGACTGATGGATTTTTATATGATAACGCAACGCTGTATGCAAAAAATAATATGCATCGTAAGGGATTTCCAGATAGCTATGACCTTGCAAGCCTCATTGACTTTATGACAGCTCTAAGCGCAGGGCATGCTGACTTGAGTGTACCAGTTTACTCTCACCATCGCTATGACATAGTGCCAGGAGCCTATCAGGTAGTTAATCAGCCTGACATTCTTATTCTTGAAGGGCTAAATATCCTACAAACCAGTAGTGAGGGTTGTAAGAAGCGTATTTTTGTCTCCAATTTTTTAGATTTTTCTATTTATTTGGATGCTGATATGTCGTACATTAACCAGTGGTACATCAATCGTTTTTTAAATTTCAGACAGGATGCTCTACATGATGAAACTGCTTTCTTTCATCGCTTTGCCCTGCTTGATCAGGTTGAAGCCCATTGCTTGGCACAGTATATCTGGGAGACAATAAATGAAAAGAACCTGAAAGAAAATATTTTGCCGTATCACAAACATGCACATCTTATTTTATACAAAGATGTGCAGCACGCCATCAAACAAATAACACTGAACATTGCCTCTATGGATTGATACAGAAAATGACTAAGATTGAACAAGCCGTAGACCAACAATACCTGCCTTACTTAAGTGCGATGGGGCTATCCATGTGGCAGCTTCGAGATCAAAGGCCTTCAATCTTACCCAATGTACAATTACAACACTTCTTACTAAAAAACTCGGATCATGTCACCGTAGCTGGCCTTATCATCGATCCAATTGAACCTGGTGAAAGTGAGGCGATGACCCTACTTGAAGCGATGCTTTCAGCTATCCATTTGATGCACCAACTTATCCAGCAAGACAATGAGCAACTTCAAATGTATCATATATCAAGCGTACTGATTTACTTGTTGATGGGAAAAACAACCGTTCAGCAATTGCTGCAAGTGGATCATGACGATCAATCCCTACGCCAGTGTTGCCATCCACTCAAAAATAGTCAACAAGCTATTATAACTGATCACCCAAGTGTTCTGCTGAAATATCCTCAGAAGAAACGCCAAGCTTGGAGAGATTTAAAATACTTCCTACGCATGCTGGAGAACTAAGTTAATTATATGCCTAATTTTAACTACCACACAGCGAAGGATAGAGCTTGCCGCTATCAAGCATCACGATAATAGACGCTTGTGATTTTATATTGATTGCCACGTCGCATGAGTTGCACAATAACGTCAATGGCACTGTGCAGCAACTGTTGGATATCATGTTCCGCGAGCACTGCCATGGCTGGGTCTTGGCGGTATAATTGTGTCATACGCACTTGTGCTTGTTGAGTGCTACCAGCATGAATGCTCGCCATGCTACCGCGATGACCCGTTAAACAGGCACTGATAAAGTCAGTTATTTCTTGGCCGCGTATTTCACCCATAATAATACGGTCTGGTCTTAGGCGTAAGGCGCTGCGTAGCAAGGTTTGCATAGAAATTGCTACTTGACATCCCTCAAGTGTCAGTAGCTGTACTTGATTGGCATGTGGGGCTTGTAATTCACGCACATCTTCCAAGATAATAATGCGCTCATGTAATGGCACTTCTTGTAAACAGGCATTTAAAAATGTCGTCTTACCGCAGGCTGTTGGACCAGATATAACAATATTTTTGGACTGAGTAATCGCTAACCTGATAAAATGATGCCAGTTTTTTTGTTGATGTAAGGTGAGCAGTTGTGATGTTTGTTTGAGTTGCTCGGAGACTTTGTAGGCATACGTACTAGCGTGAGCCATCCTTGATAAGCGTGGCTCTCCCTGGCTGTATGCTTCTAAGCCACAGGTCATTTTGACCTGGCGACGGATAGTTAACATTGGATAACGTGCGACGGGTGGCAAGATAGCATAAATACGAGCACCGTCTAACAGTTGCCCATTTAATAGGGGGCTTTGTGTGTTAAATTGCCGTTTATTCTCATTAGCAAGTAATTGTCCCAAGGTCTGTAACCAACGTTCAGTTAATATCGGTAACGCATGGTGTGTGAAATGGCCTTTTCGCTCAATAAAGATTTCCTCTGGACGATTGATCGCGATTTCACGCACAGTCTGATCGTTTAACCACTGTTTAAGTGGCGCGAGTAATCCATTGGAGTTTGGTGCAAAATTTGTCATGGTTTTATACGAATGGCACGTCGGACAATCACAGCAATAGGCGTGCCTTGTGGTACAAATAAGTGATGGTGTGGGTGCCAATGTTCTTGTAATTTTCTTGGCAAGGATAAATGTTTTACGATGAAAGACCATAGTACAATCTGTCGCCAAGACTGTAACCATCTTCTTTGATTGAGTTTTGCTAAATTCCCTGATTGCCCCAGAGGCTCAATACTCGGATTATTCATATTAACAGTCGTGCCATTAGGTAAAATAAGTTGATGCCAGAAAATAGCAACGCGCTGCTGTGTGGGTGAAGAAGTCTCACTATAGTGCCCAACTAAACGAGAACCTGCAGGAATAAGTAGGTGTTGACCAACATAACTGTAAACAGCTGATGTGACCATTGCACGTGCAGTACCAGCTTGTGTAATATCCAGTGCAGTTTCCAATACAGCAGGGATAATTTCACCCATCACGATCTGTGATGATGGGTCGTCTATAGTATGGGAAAGTATTGGTCTATCGTTTGTATTCATTTGTATAGTTTGCTCGTTCTGCCACATTAATAATGGTGCATTTTGATGTTGCTGTATCACTTTACGGGATTTAGAGTGTATGCTTTTTGTACGATTTGGCTTGTTGTGTGTATGTAATTTAGCAAGATTGGCACGTAGTGTGTCTTGATAGCTGCTACTGTCGGTTGCATATTCGACAGATGGAAAATCACGCTGAGAATGTGAGGCTGGTTTAAGTATGGCACCATAGAGTATGATACATATTCCCCAAGTCAGTAGAAGTATAGGAAGCAAGCGTTTTTTTAGCCAATCAAGTACTTGCCTGAATCTGTGAACTTTGCTGTTTGAGCCTTGTTTTTGATGCTTATTCATTGTTATTGTAAATTCTCCTAAAATACTTTTGGTTTAATCTAAATTATTCGCTACAAGTTCTTTGATACGCTCATCATTAAAAATACTGGCAACTTGAGTGGCACCATAGCGTAGCGTGAATTGGGGTGCTATTTGCATAACAACTAAGTAATCATTGATGCGACGGTAATTAACTAATTGTTCATGACCAGCAGCATCATAAACAGCAAATACAGCGGGTAATGTTTGGTTAGGATTCCACTTGAAATAAGTAAATCGCTTATCATCAAAGGCCTGAATCGGCTTTAGGGCTTGTGCGCCATGGAAGCTATAATGATGATTGGCGATGATCGGTTGTAAGTTATCGGATGTATGGATTAACGTACTGTCAGTCCGTACCGCATTGAATCGTAAGACTTGGCAAGCAGTATGCGTAGTTAAGTCACGATGATGACTAAATAATAGAAAGTGATAGTAGCGTTTGAGTTGATGTGAATCAATGGTAACAACATGTAAATTAGACTGGCTGTCAGCTTGATTGGGTTTAACATTCAGTACATTTTGCAACTGCTGATTAATATGCACCTGCCAAGCGAGTGTATCTCCACTGATCACATCAATGATGTGCTCTTGTTCACCAAAAATAATCTGCGTTGCAATCAATGGTGTACCCTCTAGTTTAATAATCTGGTTTTTTTGATAAACAATATGTTGTATGGCAGATTGAGGCAGTTTTTTAAGTGCTTTGTGTGCAAAGCTGCGATTTGTAATACATAAACAGAGTAAAATAATCAACAAAGACGGCCAGCTCACAATAGTGTGGGATGTCATGCGCCATGCCTGGTGCATGTGCTTGCCGTATGTGTCGTTCTCAAATGGCATATTCATCTGAATGACTCCTGTGCTTAGTTCTACGTTGCTGTAATTGGTAATTGATGACGGTAAATCCGTCCCAGTTATTCCATAGCTGTGCTGGGTTATTTGGCATAGCACGATAATGCCAGGCAATTAAGGTTGTTAAGACTTTTTTGCCGAGTAAAGCTCCTTGTGCGTCATAATCCCTAATTAAAAAATCAACTTGCGCAACATAGGATGCTTTAGGTCTGCGCTTCGAGTGGCCACCTCCTCTTAGAAAAATGATGGAGATAATCTCGACACGTCGTTGATCATGACGGCCTAAAATATTAACCAATGCACCTTTGCTTGAGCTGTTTTGCTCATGGCGGTATTGTTGTGCAACCGATTCATCAGATAGTAAATGGATAAGCTGGTATTGTTGTTGGTACGTGCTGGCATGATAGGATTCTCGGTTGATAACATAGCGGACAAGCTCACTTTCCATCTGTGCCTGCAGAATAGGCTCTTGTTGTTTGATAATCGGTGAAACGAATACACGTCCATTGGCATAATGGTGGATGATCATCGGTATGAACCTCGGTTTGCTTAATAGCCAGAACAGACTTCCTGTCAATACAATGATCAAAGGCAATAAGGCATATAAGCAAAGATGTCGCCAATTTTGCTTGCCTGATTCGCTCGCTAATAGCGCAGCATCACACCAGCTTTGTGCTACCGAAAAATAGTTGCTTTTTGGCTCGGATTTCTGTGTGCCTTGATTTACTTTTGTTGACATACTTATTTTCCTCGTCGTTCATTTATAGCGGAGAGGCTGTTTATCGATGAGTGAGTTGCTTTCTCGGTTGGAGGGTGTACCACTTGCCGTGCGGTTGAAAAAGGGTATTGTCGACGCCCAACGATACTACTGGCCAGTTGGCCGATGGGTATAGCTCGACCAACTGCATCACCAATAGACAATGCTAAGTGTACAGCTTGATGTAATAAACCAATTCCGATTGATGCAATCATGACAACTGGTATGAATCCAGTTACCGTAACTGTTTCTGGGTGCGCTAAATAAGATTGATTCAACAATAGGTTGCTGATACGGAGTAATAGTGTCGTCATCAATGGTACAAATAGTTGTATAAAGCTATAGCCAATGAGTAAAGCTAGCCAACGCTGAAAAAAACCCTCGGTCGTTTTAAATATGCTGAAAGCAGCGAATAGGGGTGCGAGCATCAACAATAAGTTCACCAACAGCTTAGCTGTCATCAGCTGCAGTGCAGCAACTACTACTAAGGCATTGCCGAATAGCCAAATGATGAAACCAGTTAACAATGGGGCAAAATGATATAAGGAACCTTGATTCCATACACCTAAGCCTAGTCGAGTGAAGCGTGTTAATAATGCCTGTAAGGCAAGTGTAACCATTTGACTATCCTGTGTGGGGGCATGTATGGCTTTGTTAAAGAGCTGTGATAATTGTGAAATAGTGCCACTCAGCCCATCAACAAAAAAGAGGCTGAAATAATGCCAATTCATTACAAATGTATAGATAAGAGTAATGCGGAGTAGCAACTGTAAAAAAGCTGTCCAGGGCCACTGCAACCAGCCTTGCATCATTGAGAAGCCTAGCAGCATAAACGATAAAATAATTGCTGATGCTAATGGGACTTGTATCGCATCAGCTATCATTTGATAGCCATGGAATAATTGATCATGAAGTAATTGATCAATATATTGGAATAATGTGGTAATTAAATTACTTTTTCTCACGATTAGTGCTTGCTTTTAGTATGGTGTGTGGACTTAGTGATAGGCTGTATATTAAGTGGCACTTTGTTGCAATAAGCTCCATAATGAGGGCAGGGTGATATGAGTTGGTCGCTTTGACAACTGGCAAGTGTCCATAACATGAGACAAGCTATATATTTGTAATTTTTTTTCATATGGAATCTCTCTATAATGTACGCTCGATGGAGGATTATTATGGCAATTATTTGTAGGCATTCAATACCGTATTTGCTGTTGACTGCCAGAATATTTTAGGCGTATAATCTTGCGGTGCGGGGGATATGGCATATTGGGGGGAGGGAGTACGCGTGTATGCAATATAGTACATTATTTAAACTGAGTAGTGATGATATTCACTCGGAGGCAGAGGTTGAAACGAGGCTGCTTGCAAAGCTGTTTAATGATCTGGGCTATAGTGAAAAGGATGTTATCCCTAAAAAAAGACTGCCAGCGTTGCTCGTTAATGATGGTAGGCATCAAACAAAAAAGGAAGTTGATTTTTTACTTCAAAACGCAAATGGTGATGTTAATGTTGTTGTTGAAGCAAAGGATCCTAAAATAAATGTACATGCTGCATGGGGGCAGGCTGCTAGTTATGCGTTGAGCTATAATAGAGATAAGGAAGAGCATAAAAAAGTTAAGTGGTTATTGATTAGTAATGGTTATATCACATCGTTATATAAACATGACTCGGATGTACCTATCGTTACATTACAATTGTCAGATTTTGCTGGTGGCTCACCACCATACGCTGTTTTAAGTGGCTATATCAAATATCATGTGTATATTACACAATCAAAAGATTTCCTTCCCTTCACACACGTCACACAGGATAAACTGAATGTACTATTTTTTCAAAGTCATGATCTTGTTTGGAGAAAGGAGAAGTTAAATCCTACAGATGCTTTTTTTGAGTTTTGTAAATTTATTTTTATGAAAATAAAAGAGGACAAAATAAGAGAAAAATTACCACTTAATGTCCAAGCTTATAAAATACCACTCACATTAAAATGGTTAGAGGTGCATGAAGGTACATCAAATCACCCAGTTAGAGATATTTTGTTCTTTAAATTACACAACGAACTTGAAACAGCTATTCACAAGGATAAGAAGAAGAGAATTTTTGAAACAAATGAAACACTTAAGTTGAGTGCTTCCACATGCAAGACGTTAATAGCAAAATTTGAAGGTATTAATTTAAGTGCGATCGATGAAGACTTAAATGGTCGAATGTTTGAGGTTTTCCTGTCTGCTGCTATCCGGGGGCGCGCATTAGGTCAGTATTTCACACCAAGACCCGTAGTCGATTTTATGACGAGGATTGGACTACAAAATACTAATCTTTTAAATCCTCCAAAAGTGATCGATGCTTGTTCTGGAACAGCTGGGTTTCTCATTGAAGTAATGGCTTATTTGCTATCGGGATTAAGAGAGGATACACGGTTTAACGCTAGTGAAAAAGCAAGGATAAAAGAAAAGATATGCAATGAACAGCTTTACGGAATCGAAGCAAATGAGCGTGTTGCACGCATTGCTAGAATTAATATGTATTTACATGGTGATGGTGGCAGTCATATTTTTTATGGTGATGGATTGGATAATAAGCCTGTGTTAACAGATAATATGACAGATGAAAGAGTTAGTGAGGTTATAGATCATAACAAAAAGATAGTGCCAGAAATGTTTGATCTCGTTCTATCCAACCCTCCATTTAGTATGAAATATGCAGCATCAAATGAAGATGAAAAAAGAATACTGCAACAACGTATATCAGGTGAAAGTTGTAAGACAGCTAAATCAAATAGGCTATTTCTTGATCGGTATTATGAATTAATGAAGCCTGGTGCAATAATGCTAATTGTGTTGGATGATACGCTATTAAATGGCACCTCCTACAGAGCTGTAACTCGATAAATTTATACTGCTTGGTATCCATTCACTACCTTTTAATGCTTTTTTTAAGGCTAAGGCGAATGTAAAAACATCAATACTGCATCTTCGAAAAAAAATAGAAGAGGCTGACGAGCAAGGTCATGTATTTATGTCTATTAGTAATAATGTTGGGCATGACAACGCATCAAAAGATACATTTGAAAGAAATAATCTTAATGATATTTTAAATGGCTACTCTGAGTGGAAACGAACAGGAAAAATAGAGGCTTTTGTAAAACAAAATCAAGATTTGAATGAGAACCTTGAGTGTCCTGAACAAGTTTGGGTGTTACCTCCAGAAAATCTTACGATTGACCGATTAGATGCCTTTTTTTACGCACCAGAACTTCAATCAATCTATAAAGAGCTGAATGATAGAATGGAAAAAGGAGATTTAACCCTGTGCCGTGGTCGTGACTTGACATTGAGGAAAAAACTCAGTCAGGAAGAGAAAAAAGAACTGAGAGAGTCTGGGAATAGCTATCAATATATCGAAATTAGCGATGTTACAAAGTTTGGTCTAATCACGCGATACCTAACGGGATTATTTGATGAACTTCCAAGCAGGGGGGCTTACCGAGTCAGAACAGGGGACTTGTTGTTTGCAATCAATAATAGTTCGCGTGGGACTGTCGTTAAGGTGCCGAAAGAATTTGATGGGGCAATCTGTACATCAGGTTTCTTTGTGATTGTTCCTAAAGATGACGAAACATCCAATCTTCTGTGGTATGCTTTAAGGAGCGAATACTGTCGTAAGCAAGTATATTATTTGGCGCAAACTGCATCACAGCCAGAGTTAAAAATAGATGTTTGGAATAACCTCTTTAAAATACCTGTGCCAGAAGGTAAACACAAAGAAAGGGCGGCTCAAAAGGCACATGATTTTTTTCAACATATTGATGCATTAACGAAAGTTGATGAATTTTCATTTGCTTGAAAATTTTGTTTGTGTCTTTGATGTGGTAGACATCGGTCGATGTTGTATTTTAGGGTTGCTCAGCCGTTGCTGTAAAAGGATGCCATTGGTTAAAGTTAGCACTCCAAGTTGCTTGGTCAATTTGTCCAGCGACTTCACCTGCATGTTGATGTAGTACTAAGGTTTGTATTTTTAGCTGTTGGAGCTGTAGGTAGGCCATCTCCACTAATAGACGATTGTTGAGGTCGATGGCCTGTTTTAGGGTATCGGCGTGCTCAATATTATTTGATAGTTGATAAATGCGCTTTAAATAGGTTGCTAACTGTTGATAGCTGTGGCTTGCATTGACGGTGACTGATTGATTAACTTGCACGCGTTGCCGGTATAATTTTGCACGAAGTTTGCTAGAACCACGTTGATATTCGGAAAATGATAGGCTAGGGTGTCGCTTATAGTAGTCTTCTGCACCACCAAGCTTATGTAATGGGTCTTGCAGATATGTTGTCTGCCACACTTTTAAGTGATCAGCCGAGTTCAGTAAGTTCCCCATACCATAATGACCTTGTGTTACTTCAACCAATTGTTTCATCTGTTGCAATTCTTGTTGGGCGTTGTTGTAGGTTTTTTGTAGGACTTGAAATTGCTGTTGCATTTGTTCAAATTGCTCGGCTAGTTTGCTAAAAGACGCAACATCAAAGACTGGAATCCAGGCTGATGCAGTGAAAGGTATTATACATAGGGCTAGATAGAGGATTTGTTTTTTCAATTGATGTATTCCATTAATGTTCAGATTTAAGTTGTTGCTTTAATAGTGGCAGCCAGTGTTTAGGGTCATCTCCAACCTGTTTGCGGATGTGATCTAGTAGGTCAATGCTGTGGCGATTGGTAGACAAGATAGGTAGCCATTCGGGTAATTGTTGTAAATTTAAGTGACATAGGGTTGCTTGTTGATGTTGCTTAACTAAAAAATAACGCGCCATTAGATTTTGATCACGGATCAGCTCATATTCACGCTGAGTTAATTTCAAACCATCAATGTAATCAGCAGCTTGCGCTTGTGGATTGGCGAAAATAACTTGAGTTGCGATATTGTCAAGTACCATGTTGCGTAGCGGTGAGTCTAAGACGCTTTGTATAGATTGGGTTGCAATGACAATATGTGCATTATATTTACGTAATGTTGGCAGCCAACGTTTTAAAGTTGTGCACCAATGGGGGTCGTCAAAATACTGCCAGCCTTCATCAAGTAAAATAGAAGTCAAGCGACCATCCAGTTGTAATCCAATGCGGTGCAACAGATACATCATAACTGCACAGCGTACAGTTGCTGGTTCTCGGTCTAAAAAGTGGGTCATGTCAATACCAATTTTATCATCCGTAAGCTGCAAATGGTCGTTGCTGTGATCAAATAAATAAGCGTATTCACCGCAACTATGCTGGGAATCGGCTTGTAACCAGCAGCGTAGCTGATACCAATGTGTAAAATTAATAGGCAGTAAGCGACAGATATTGGATAAGCTGCGATGTTTTTTAGCTAAAGAGTCATAACCGTAGTCGATACATCGTTTTAACATCGCAATCGCTTGTGCTCCTAGGGGTTGATTACTTTCAAGTTGGCATAGTTGTGTAATCCATTGGTAAAGAAAGGTACGATTAGCTGGTGTATCATCTAGCTGCAGTGGATTAAAGCAATTCTTTTGCAGATGATCTGGCGACAAAATAAAGTAGGTGCCACCAGAGGCGCGTATATAAATTTCTGCACTGCGGTCACGATCAAAATAAAATGTCCGACCTTTATAGCGACTCATTTGTGCATCTATAAAGCTTAAGAAGACAGTTTTCCCAGAATAGCTGCCACCTATCACCAAACTATGTCCTAGTGATGGCTGTTTATCATGGCTTTGTAAGTGGTAGTTGAAAAAATATGGTGTTTTCACAGAAGTCTCTAGTATCGTTACAGCCTCACCTAAATGATTTTTATGGCGATAACCGCTGGAGCAGCTATGTAATGGGCAGAAATCAGAGAAATTTTCCGAACTCACTAAACTTGCACGCGTAATGTAACGAAAATTGCCAGGCAGTTGTGCCCAAAATGTCGATTCTTGGCCAATGGTTTCATGTATGGCAATCATACCGTTTTTAGCTAAGCTGTGGATGGTGTGTGCCACCGAATTTTTAAGTTGTTCTTCATTTTTGGCATATAACATCACTGTGTGATGATGATACCCCATTGCAAGTTGAGAACTTGCTAATTTATCACGAGCCTCACTCAAAGCCGCTTGTTGTGAGAATGCGGGGTCATTGACGTTTATGAGTCGTATAAGTTGTCTTTGAATATAACGTTGTGCATACGCATCATCAACAAAGGCAAAGCTTTGTGTCATGATGAAGGAACAATTTAGGTTAAGCATGGCTTGCAGCATGTTGATAGAGGAAATGGATGGGTAACGTTTAATGGTGACTATGGCAGCTAAGGTGTCTTTTTTCTCATTACGAAAGCGTATCCATTGATCGAATTCAATAGAGTGAGCAGTTAAATATTGGCCAATACGCCCAAAAGGATAATGTTGTGTAATTTTATCGTTGGTATGAAATGGGCTATGAGCACTGCTGTATCCTGTCATTTGTGCGAATGGATAGTGAATGCCAGCATTGAGTGGTAATCCTAATAAGGCAAGTAGTTCACTGTAGCCTAATTGAGGGTCGTGGCTACCAAGCACATGCAACTTGAAGTCGTTCAGTGATGCCTGTAGCTGCTTCATCGCTGATTGTAGGCTATTTACTTGTGCATGACGCCAATGGTGGCGCTGTTTCATAAATATAGATTGTCGTCTAGCACCAGATAGTAGGTCACGCAAACGCAGTTTTTGGCTTGTCAAGGGTCGTGTGAGAATGACAATATAAATATGATTAACAAATAGAGGTTGATCATTAAATTGTTGCTGATAAGCTTGATCAAGTTGCTGTGCAAAGGTTTGGGAAAAACAAGCCTGTAATTGAGTGGGCTTTTGTGTGCGGTGGGTGATCACATACATTGAAAATCGTGCATCTAGTAGCATTAAGGTATGATGGAAATTAGCTTGTTGGGTTGCTAATTGTTCTGTATCGAGTGTTGTAAAATCCACCCCTTGTAGCTTTATCGCACTCCCGAGCATACCATTTTCTGTTTCAAAAATAGTTGGGCTGTGCAAACAGGTAAAGGGTATGTGTAGGGATGCTTTGGCTTCATCTGGTAAGTGTATTTTTGATTTAAAAAGGCTCATAAGTTTGACTTCCCCAGCATTTACCTTGTGCAAATCGTCTACAGTATAAATGCTTAGCTAATAATCGAAATATATGGCAATCAACTCGACAAGCAATATAGCCCAATACATGTAGGGGTATATAGAATAATAGTACTACAAGTTGATTGAGTAGAAGAAAATGGCACAAGACGGTAATGACTATACATGCCAGGTAATCTAGCGTTACGCCGAATAACATGGGGGGTCGTGTTAGGGCAACGAACAATGGGTGTTCTAAGGATATTGCTGTCATTCAAGCAACCCCAAGCCATTTTGCGATGTAAGAGCTGCTAGCAATTAAACCAACGCCAATAATTGCACCTATTGCTTTTTCCTTAGGGATTCGACCCAGATATAACCAGCCATAACCTACTGCAATCAGTGCTAAAACGAAGCATAGGCGTGTGAGTTCATGATTGAGTAAGTCAATTAAACGCGTTAAAATCGTACTGATTGCAAACCCCTGAAGGTTGTTAGCCAGTGCCTGAATCGGTATAAAACATAAAAACCATAATTTTAATAATTTCCACATCATAATTTTCTCCTTATGTTAAGTGAATGCTCGAATGTGGTTATTATGGCAAGTTATTTTGAAAGTTCGATACCGTGTTTTTCTATATCTAAACCATGCTATAAAGCTGCAACCCCCCCCCCCCCCCCCCCCCCCCCTTCTCCTATTT
>PIWD01000140.1 GCA_003354005.1 Gammaproteobacteria bacterium
TAAAGCTTTTTTGATAGCAAATAAGTGCGTATATTCACACAGAAAGCAACCTAAAAATATTAAAAATGAGAGTAGCATTTGAACAACAATTAACATTGGGATGTACCCCTATACATAAAGTTGAGATCCCACCAAAAATGAAAAGCCATATGGCAAATTTATTAGCCACCATCAAGTATATTTATATTACTCCAAAATGGAACAAACTTGTATTTTAAATATTGAGCGATAAAATATCAAAAGGTAAAAAGAAAACAGGTAGACCAGGCATGAGTTTATGGGAAATATTTGTATTCTCCCAAGTTAAACTATGTATGGACATATCATATGAAGAGCTGCATCATGGAGCAAATTATTATTCATTGCTAAGAGGAATATTAGGCGTATTACCTTCAGATTTTAGTCTAGGAAAAACATATGAGTATCAAAATATATATGATAATATAAGCCCAATAAGAGAAGAAATGTTAAAAGAAATAAATGAAATACTAGTAAAAATAGGTCATGAAATATTTAAAAAAAAAGACAAAACAGCATTACAGTTAAAA
>PIWD01000141.1 GCA_003354005.1 Gammaproteobacteria bacterium
ACAATACATCCGAGTTGGCAACACAAACCATCAAACGTCTGGGATGTAATGGTGGTGTTATGTTTGTTAAGAAACAAGGTAAAGCGAATGCGGTGCGCAAGGCTTTTTCTGAGATTATATGCGATATTTACGTTTTGGCAGATGCAGACCTTACCTACCCCGCAAGTGATCTGGATGATATGCTGGCCCCAATACTCAAAGGTGAAGCTGATATGGCCGTTGGTGATCGTCACCATAGTGGTATTTACGCTGAGGAAAACAAACGGGATTTTCATAACTTCGGGAATGTATTGGTTCGGCGATTAATTAATATTATCTTTTGCGCTGAGCTTAATGACATTATGAGTGGTTATCGTGTTTTTACTCGACAGTTTGTAAAACACTATCCCGTTTTGTGTGAAGGATTTGAGCTAGAAACTGAACTCACTATCCATGCCTTAGAGTATCGCTATACGATTGCCGAGGTGCCTATCTCCTATATAGATCGACCCGAAGGTAGCGAATCAAAACTAAACACCATTCGTGATGGATTTCGTGTTTTAA
>PIWD01000046.1 GCA_003354005.1 Gammaproteobacteria bacterium
AAAGCTACATTGGCTGGTATAGAGCTGTGGGCAATGATTAAAAAACAGCAAATGAATAGTGAGCTTCCTGTTTGGGAGCAGTTTTATGCACTCGCTGGATAATTGTATCCAGAATACAAACATCCTTTGATCCAATAAAACTTTGCAACACAACCTCTTGCCTGAGCACCTAAGTCATTGTCCCCGAATAAGCGATCCGCCAGTTTGACTCGCACTTTACCAACCTGTTTATTTTCTTCTAAACTCTCTTTTCTACTTCCCGGTTGATTCATAAATGCCGTCCTAAAGACAGGGGGATGCCCATTACGAGGCCTGCTTCATCGAAGCAGCTAACGCCACATCTCCACTGACTAACAAAATACGCATTATCGTTATAACAACTTAGTGTGGAGCAGTCAAGAAATATTAGAACAAATCAGTACTGTCCATTTAGTCTTTGTTACAAAATACTGAAGATCACAAGAGAGGCTCGACTGGCAGAAGCCTTACATCCTACCCCTAATGAGGAGGTCTTACGGTGAGCTTAAAAATTTACTGATCGCGTGCCAATTGATCAGCCTGATGTTCTTGCATGAGCACCTTAATCAATGAGGTCAATTCCCCTTCCATGATGCTCTGCAGTTGGTATAGCGTCAATCCGATTCGGTGGTCTGTTATGCGATTTTGTGGAAAATTATAGGTTCGGATTCGTTCTGAGCGATCTCCACTTCCCACAAGTTCTCGCCTGGTTTCTGCTTGCTGGTCATGTTGCTGTTCACGTTCTTTTGCCAATAATTTAGCTTGTAATAGACTTAGTGCACGTGCTTTATTTTTATGCTGTGAACGTTCATCTTGACATTCTGCTACAACGCCTGTAGGGATATGGGTAATACGTACAGCAGAGTCGGTGGTGTTGACGTGCTGCCCACCAGAACCTGATGCACGATAGGTATCAATTCTTAGATCTTGTGTGTTAATGGCTACTTCAGTGATCTCGTCCAATACAGGCAAAACAGCAACGCTGCAAGCTGAAGTATGGATGCGCCCTTGCGATTCAGTTACGGGTATGCGTTGCACACGGTGTATGCCAGATTCAAATTTTAACCATGAAAATACTTCTTTCCCCGATATTTTCATAATCATTTCTTTAAACCCGCCGTGTTCGGCTTCATGTGTATTCATGATTTCTAAATGCCAGCCTTTCTTTTCAACAAATTTCTGATACATGCGAAATAAGTCACCGACAAAAATTGCAGCTTCATGCCCACCTGTACCCGCGCGTATTTCCAGAAAAACATCACACTCATCATCGGGATCTTTGGGCAGCAGTAATGTTCTAATGTGGGCTGTCAAATCTTCCATTTTTGCTTGGATTATTTGTATTTCTTCTTCCAGGAGTGTCCGCATGCCAGAATCTGTTTCGTTCGATAACATATCTAACAATTCTTGTTGCGTTGTCAACGTTTGTCGATAGCTTTCGTAGCAATCAACGACTGCCCCGAGTTGAGCACGTTCTTTCGATAATTGTCGGAAGCGTTTCTGATCTTGTACAATTTCTGGCACACTCAATTCATCCGTTAAATAGCGATAGCGTAGTACTAAGGCATCTAATTTTTTTAATAAGGATGCTGAAATACTCATACAACGGACTCTTCAATATCTAGTAACCATTTGGCTGCCAACAATAGCTTATCTTCACTATTAGCTGCCGCCTGCTTCATACGAACGCAGGGTTGATGCATTATTTGATTACTTAGGCGATGCGCTAATAATTGGATGACATGCGCAGGTGTTTCCCCTCGCTCTAGTTGCTTGATCGCATGTTGTGTGGCCTGATCACGTAGTTCAAACATCTTGCTCCGATAATGGCGCACCATCTCTTTTGCGTCTAATGCTTTGAGTTGATGACGGTAAGCAGCACTGTGTAAGTTAACGATTTGATGTGCTTGCTCAACTGCTTGCTGCTGCTGTTGACTGGCAATTTGCTTGAGATCATCTACGTTGTAGAGGTAGATATCCCTTAGTTGACCTGCTTCTGGCTCAATGTTACGGGGAACACTTAAGTCAATAAGTAATAACGGCTGATGGCGACGCTGTTTGACGGCTGTTTCTAGCATGCCCTTTCCAATAATCGGTAAGGGACTGTGTGTTGCACTGATCACAATATCAGTATTAACCAAATAATCAGCAATCGATTGTAAGGGTATGCTCGTACCACTATATTGGTTTGCCAATTTCTGGGCTCGTGCAGGGGTGCGATTTGCAAATAACCATTTTTTTACACCGAAATGTGCCAGATGTTTAGCAGATAGACTAATGGTATCACCTGCACCAATTAATAAAGCCTGACAATCTCCTATGTTGGCAAAAATTTGGCTGGCACGTTTGGTCGCCATTAAAGCCAATGAGTTGGCGTGTCGCCCTACAGCCGTATCTGTCCGTACTTTTTTGGCGGTTGCAAATACTTTGGGGAATAGGTGGTGTAATTGCATCCCAATACTGCCTAGCTGATAGGCTAGTTCAAACGCACGCTTCATTTGTGATATAATCTGCGACTCACCTAAGATTAAGGAATCTAAACCACTGCTGACACGCATCAGATGTTTGACAGCCTCTTGATCACGATAAAAATAAGCATAGGGATCAATATACTCTGACTGCGTTTGACAAGTTTCCGATAACCAGGCCGATAGGGGCTGACAATCATGACTATCAGTGTATAATTCAGTACGGTGGCAGGTTGATAAGATCACCGCCTCATTGACTTCCTCCAGTTGTAACAGGGCACGCAGCGCATCAGGGGTATTACTTGGTGTAAATGCTAACCGTTCACGAATTGACAGGGTTGCTGTTTGATGGTTAATTCCATAAACTGATAGTGACATACTTGCATCTGCGTTAATGTTAACTTTAGGGCGATCCTAATTCGGAGGCTCTCACACTCCTTTATCCAGATTATACGCTTAGACTGTAGATAGATCAATAATCACTAGAATGAAGTAGCAATGTAAAAGTAGAAATAGGTATGCAGAATTTTTTAGACATTGCAATCGGCATCATTGAACAAGAAAAAAAAATATTAGTAGCTGAGCGTCCACCAGGCAAGACTTTGGCTGGTTATTGGGAATTCCCTAGTAGCAAATGCAACACCAATGAGTCGATTGAACAAGCACTTAGGCGTAAATTGTACGAAGAGGTGGGAGTAATTATACGGCAGGCACGCCCATTGATTACGATTAGTCGACCTGATGCCCATGCACCCTACCGACTGCATATCTGGAAAATTACCCACTATAGTTGCACACCCTATAGTCGTGAGCATCAAGCAATAAAGTGGATCTGTCGATCAAAGCTAGTCCAACTGGTGGACACACTAAATAAACCAAAATCAGAAAACACATTGGATCTACCATTCCAAGTAACAGACCCTTCATCATTTTCAGCAACCCATAAAACCATCATACGAGCATTACAATTACCTGATATCTATTATATTACAACTCACCACACTAATTGGACAAGTTTATGCAAGCAGCTCACAAAACGACTTGAACAAGGTATTCGACTGATTCAATTACGGCTCAATCTCCCTCCTGATCGGTATTTATTACTTGCCAAGCAGGCGCAGTCCTTATGTTACACTTATCGAGCAAAACTTCTAATCAAAGGTGATCCATTATGGGTTGATAGGTTTGATTTTGATGGGCTGCATCTAACCACTAAGCAGCTTATGCGACTAACAATACGCCCCATCACTTCCCAAAAATATTTAGCTGCATCTTGCCATAACCCAAGCCAGTTAAAACGCACTGACTTAATCGATGTCGATTTTTCTGTGCTTTCACCTATCAAACCAACACATAGCCATCCACATGCTCTGCCAATTGGTTGGGCATACTTTCAAAATTGTGTACATGACTGTCATCGACCAGTTTATGCACTCGGTGGACTTTCCTCACAGGATCGTCTTACAGCTTGGCAACATGGTGCCCAAGGCATTGCGGGTATCTCTTTACTTTAACTTTTGATAGACTAAAATTATGAAATATGTCACACAAATCCTGACAGTACTTATTCTAACTAGCCTAGTCCTCGCTTGTGCCACAAAACCTGATTCACCCCAGCTTAACTGGGAGCAACAACACAAACAAATCACACACTTAACCAGATGGTCAGCACAGGGTTCTGTAAGTATCAAACAAAAAATGCACACCACGATCACACGCTTTAAATGGCAGCAAGAACACGAACACTATCAATTAAAAATTAGTGATCCACTAGGTATAGCTTATGTGTTGATCACGGGACAGCCTGGCATTGCTAAATTATGGCAATCCCAAAATGAAGCAATCGTTACCGATAGCCCCGAGGCTCTGCTAGCCCGACAAACACACTGGCATTTGCCCATTAGTCAATTGCACTACTGGATAAGGGGACTACCTGCACCTGGTTCATTTAAGACATTACAACGCAATAAAAGAAAACAGCTTATTAGGCTGCAACAACAAGGCTGGAAGATTCATTATCGAAACTATCAACGCGTGGGACGACTTCAGTTACCCAAGCAAATTGACTTTCAATATGGTGAGTTACGTGTTAGGCTCGTGATCAGTAAGTGGTGGCGATTGTCCTCTAAGGTATAATCGTTATTTTCAGCGGTCAGCCCTATCTTAGAGGAGGCAGATTATGCCTATTGATTTAAAAGAAATTATGGAAAAAGCACAACAAGTGCAAAAGGAAATGGAGAAAGCAAAAAAAGAATTATCCAACAAGCACGTAGATGGCGTGTCAGGCGGTGGCTCAGTTACAATAACAATGAACGGTGACTATGAGACTTTGAAGGTCAAAATTGATAAAGATGTATTGAAAGATGCTGTCGCTAAAGATAAAGTTGCATTGATTGAAGATCTGGTACACGTTGCCTATCGTAACGCACATCAACAAATCGATGCCATATCAAAAGAAGCGCTGGCAGGTGCAACAGAGCGCCTAAAGATCAGTGAAGAAGTTAACAATCTCCCAGAATAAAGACTAGAAGGATTTATAAAGGGTATGATCAGTCCAGCAATTACCCGTCTTATTGAGGCACTGCGTTGCCTGCCTGGTGTTGGACCCAAATCTGCTCAGCGCATGGTGTTTTATTTGTTGCAGCATGCCAGGGAACAGGCTAAGTTACTAGCATCTAGCTTAGATTATGCAGCTTCAAATGTCACGCATTGTAACCGCTGCCGTACATTCAGCGAACGTGATATCTGCCTATTGTGCAACAATCCTAACCGTGATCAAAGCCTACTTTGCATCGTAGAAACACCCATTGATATGCTGGTTCTCGAACAAACTGGAACCTATCGAGGCTATTATTTTGTACTGATGGGCAAGTTATCACCACTCGATGGTATTGGCCCAGAAGAAATTGGAATCAATCAATTGCTGGAGCGTCTTGAAAAAGAACCCATCAAAGAGGTTGTGCTAGCAACCAATCCAACTGTGGAGGGTGATACAACCGCACATTATATTGCTGAAAAATGTAAAGCTGTTAATATTAGTTGCACACGTATTGCCCGTGGCGTACCCTTAGGTTCCGAACTCGAATACCTCGATAGTCGTACTTTAACCCAAGCATTCACCCATCGAGCCTTACTTGCTGAAGCTTGTGATTAGCCAGTAACCACCTCACATCCAGCCTCTCTCAAGAAATGATAAGCAACTCCCATGCCCAACGATAATATGATCGACCACATTAACGCTGACTTCGGACAATAACCGCTTTAAATGTATGGTCAAATTCTTATCGGCTTGGCTAGCTTCAACACAACCAGAGGGGTGATTATGCACGAGAATAACCGCAGCAGCATTATGTGATAAGGCGTGTTTAACAACCTCGCGAGGATAAACAGCAGCCTCTTGCAAGGTACCAATAGACAAGCAGTCAAAACGAATCATACGATAATGCATATCCAGCAATAGACTAGCGAAGGTTTCATGAGCACAATCACCCAAACGAGCCAGCAAATAACGATGTAAGTACTTACGCTCGTTCAGAACATGCTTGGAATCGCTAAGTGTGTGATGCCAATAACGCCTGCCCAATGCCAAGCATGCGTGTAACTGGGTACTTTTTGCCAAGCCAATGCCTGGATAACAGCATAATTCTTTTGGCGTACATTTAAGCAGTGCCTGTAGGCTCCCTGCTTTTGTTAGTAAGTCACGCGCCAAATCAATGGCATTCTTACCTGCAACTCCTGTTCGTAGAAAGATTGCCAATAATTCTGCATCAGACAAAGCGTCAGCACCGTGATGCATTAATTTTTCACGTGGCCTTTCTCGACAAGGTAACTCTTTGATGATGCTCATGATAAGCTTAGTCTACTCAACAGAGTGCCAATATTCGATACCGTTGTCTTGTGTCTAAATCATGTTCTACATATAATTGATCTGACTTTCAACTATACAAGGACAACCTAATGACCAAACATAAAACACGCTTATTTAGTGGGATTCAACCAAGTGGTAAATTGAATATTGGGCACTATATCGGTGCTATTCAGCACTGGGTTGCACTACAGAACCAACACCATTGTTTCTTTTGTATCGTCAACTTACATACCATCACAGTCGCACAAGACCCCAATATTTTGCAGGAACATTGCTATGATTTGGCAGCACTTTATCTAGCATGTGGTATTGATCCAAAACAGAGCACAATTTTTATACAGTCACATGTTGCGGCTCATTCTCAGTTAGCCTGGATTTTGACCTGCCTCACTCATATGGGTGAACTAAGTCGTATGACACAATTTAAAGATAAATCACAGCAACACAGCCAACACATCAACGCTGGTTTATTCTGCTACCCCGTCTTGATGGCTGCTGATATCTTACTTTATCAAACCAACTTGATTCCAGTTGGGGAGGATCAACAGCAACATTTAGAATTGGCACGCCAACTCGCAAACCGTTTTAACCAGCATTATGATAAAGCATTTACCGTGCCAAAAGCATATATTGCCAAATACGGCAATCGCATTATGCGTCTGCAAGACCCTACCAAAAAGATGTCAAAGTCAGACACTAACAGTCGCAATACCATTGAATTACTCGATTCACCTGATATTATTCTGAAAAAAATCAAGCGTGCTGTCACAGATAGTGGTTCTGAGATTCGCTATATGCCAGATAAGCCCGGGATTAGTAATTTACTAACAATATTTGCACAGGTGACACAACAACCCATTGAACAGCTTGAGAAACAGTACAGAGACCAGAAATATAGCATATTTAAACAAGATTTAGCAGATAGCATTATTGAACGATTAGTCCCTATTCAAGAAGCATTTCATTTGATTCGATCTGATACCCAGCAACTCGATACCTTACTACAACGTGGGGCTAGCGAGGCTGAACTGATCGCCAATCAAACGCTGTCCCGTGTTCAGCTTGCACTTGGTCTGCTCACCAGACATGCTTAATCTCTCATGCAAGGCAGAATCTTATGACAAAAAAAATAAAGTTCTCAGGCAGCCCCTCTTATTTGTTTTATGATATTGAATCATCGGGGCTTAATAAGAGCTTCGACCAGGTGATACAATTTGCTGCTATTCGCACAGACGTTGACTTCAATCCACTAGAGGAAATTAATCTATATGCCCGACTTTCACCAGATGTCATCCCCTCCCCCTCTGCCGTCATCATTCATCGTATTCCAGTATCACAGCTCAACGATAAGCCTAGTGAACTCGAAGTCATCCAAAAAATCCACCAGTTACTCAATACCCCAGGCACAATCAGCTGTGGCTACAATAATCTTGGCTTTGATGACGAGTTACTACGCTTTTCTTTTTATCGTAATCTTTTACCACCCTATACCCATCAGTATGCTAATGCCTGCCACCGCATCGATATTTACCCAATGATCGCAATGTATTATTTACACAAAAAAGATACCCTGAATTGGCCCACTAAAGATGGTAAACCCTGCTTAAAGCTGGAACAGCTCGCCCAATACAACCATATTGATAGTGGCATAGCCCATGATGCCCTAAACGATGTAAAAGCAACACTTTCATTGGCAAAACGATTGAAACAGCAAAAGAAGATATGGTATTACACGCTACTTTATTTTAATAAACAGACCGATCAACAACGTATCCAAGCTTTACCTTTAAGCACAACACAAAATCATTGGGGTATTTTAGTAAATCCACGCCTAGGAGCGCACCATAACTACCAATGCCCAGTTTTATTATTAGGTCAACATCAGCATTACCGTAACCAAACAATTTGGTTACGCCTTGACCAGGCAGACTTGGAGGAAATCTACCAACAAGATATTTCATCAACGAAGGCTATTATTCGTAAAAAATTAGGTGAACCTGGCTTTGTTCTGCCTCCTAAAACACGTTTTACAGATAGCTTATCTAGTAATAGCAAGGAGCTTCTTGAGCACAATCTTAACTGGCTTTCAACACAAACAACGGTACTACAAGAAATCACAGAGCACCATTGTAATAAGACTTATCCAGCAACGCCTCATTTAGACATTGATGCTGCACTCTATGAACAACCTTTTCCATCACCACACGACACAAAGTTATGCTCACATTTTCACAAACAAGCCACTGTTACAGAAAAAATTGCATTGATTCATCAATTTCAAGACCCTAAATTGGTCGCACGTGCAATACGTATGATGGGACGTTTTTACCTTGACCAACTTCCTGCAGATTGGCAGAAAAGCTTTTCTGATCATATGAGCCATATCACTAACCAAGAAACTACATCAACTTATGTAAATCATTACCAGCAAGCGCGACTAAGCCCACAGACAGCATTAAGCGAAATTATTGAACTGAAGCAAGACAGTAGCCTAGATACACATCAGCTTTCACTGCTAAATGACCTGCAAACATATATTGAGGAAAAGTACTAACCTGATTGTGGATAAGAAAACTCAAGCAATATGGGCATCAGATCACATGCTTCTTGTGCTTCGCTGACTTATCAATTACTTCTTCTCTATGAACAACATCTGTTAACGGTTGTGTTGCAAAGTTTTATTAGTTCAAAGGATGTTTGTATTCTGGATACAATTATCCAGCGAGCGCATAAAATTGCTCCCAAACAGGAAGCTCACTATTCATTTGCTGTTTTTTA
>PIWD01000014.1 GCA_003354005.1 Gammaproteobacteria bacterium
CATTCAATGTAGTAAACTCTTCTTTTATTATCCAGACAACACTGGCTACATTCAGTGCTAGAAGTGTCACAGGCACAATCAAAGGCAAGAAAATAAAGCCAGCTAGTATCCATAAGATGGGGTGGATATTCTTTGGTCTCTCTGGAAAGTCTGAAGCTGAAGCTAAACCATTACTTTCAGTAGAACCAAAACACCAGATAGTACAATTACAAAAATACTCAAAAATTGGAGAAAATTCGGAAATCATCTCCCAACCACACCAAAATCCCAGAATAAAGAGCGATATAATACAAGCAATCAATAAACCCAATACAGCTGAATAATATTTAGCCTCCCACTTATAACCCTCCCTTACCACATCAGTATTTCTAACAAAGTTGACACCCGTGAACTCTCCAGTCTGTCCCATCACAAACTCAAAAGCTTCCAGATTCCATTTAAAATATGTCAATAATACAGTTCCTATCACTACAAAAAGCTTGAGGGTGGTGCTCACTATACCCAACGTAATAAACTTAAAAAAGTTCGCAACAAAAGCCAGTCTGTGATCTTCAACTAATAAAATTACGGAACTCTCTTGACTGTGTACATTAATATCAACATTATATTCTTTGCTATCTTCCTGTCTAAGTTTTTTCCGTACAAGTTTGAAAAACTCACAAAAAAACAATGGAAGCATGAGAGCAAGAGAAACAACTATGGACATCAAAATCGCTGCTGCTACTATAACACCGACGAGAAAAAACCCTGGATTCCATAATGACCCATGCCTATCTTTATAACTCCTCAGACCCCTCCATAAGTCTTGCTCCTCAGTCTTATAACCTGGATTAAAAAATACACTCCACACTAAAATTGGAATATACTTAAGATGTGCAACGATGTCATAAAGGATCTGAAATACAACCCATACAAAAGAGAGTAAATAAGCTAGAGCATTAATAATGTGACTAAGAAAATGTTGGGGACTTCTAATCATGCTATCTATGTTATTTCTTACCGTCTGGTTGTCATCTGTGGTGTGGAACACAGTGTAAGTGGGGTAAATAGCCAAATTCACCCTAAATAGTATACTTTTAAGATAATATTTAAGTTTACTATTCATTACATCAACCCCTATCGATGAGCTCAAAGAGCCCCCATTGTAACAAACCGCTTTGCATATTGCAAATTTTTTTGATGAATGAAGAAGAAATAACAACTGATTTAGCAGGCAGCACAGCCCATCGCTGATCGCTTTAAGCAATTTTGCTAAAAATAAATCGTAATTTTTCTGCAGAATGCCCCCAATTAAATTGATTCGCATTGTGCTTCGCTCGCGCAGCGAGCTGTGCATGTAATTTAGAGTCAGTCATAAAACACAGCAATCCTTTTTCAATGCTATGTATGTCATAAGGGTCAATGAGTAGAGCAGTATTGCCTGCGACTTCTGGCATGGAAGAGCAATCAGAGGTGAGCACGGGAACACCGTGAGCCATAGCTTCAATTAATGGAAGCCCAAAACCTTCGTATAGGGAGGGCATCACTAAAAAATACGCATTTGCATACAAGGTTGCTAGTCTTTCCTCATCAACATAACCTAGTAAATGGACATACTGCTTTAGTTTTAAGCGTGTGACAATTTTCGCAATATTGGCTCTACCCCAACCTTTGCCACCTGCAATAACAAGGTTCATACCTGCTTTTAGTGATCTGGGTAAGCGCGCATAGGCTGCCAATAAACGAGGGAGATTTTTACGTGGTTCAAGCGTTCCAACAAATAAACAATAAGGTGAGGTTAGACCCATTTCAATCAATGTGCTAGCTGAAGCTGGCTCAACATTCCGAGAAACACCATTTGGTACAATCGTTATATTTTCTACAGGCACACCAAATGTCTGATCGATTGCAAGTGCGGTAGCATGTGAGACTGCAACTATACGAGTAGCTACTTGAATGGCTGCCGTCATCTGGTAACGCTCAAATAAGCAACGACCTGTACGCATGGTTTCACCTGCATATTTCCATACCAGATCATGAATAGTTAGTACAGATGGTATCTGTCGCGCAACTCGCTGTGGAAGGCGATGTGCTGGCCCCCAGAAAACATCAAGGCAATCATCTTTTATCCAAGAAGGTAGATAAATTTCTGCCCATATTTGCCTAAGCACACGCCCATGCGAGTTTCCCGTTCGGATAACAGCATTTTTTAATATTTCTGGACAAGTTAAGCTGGTCGGGCTATAGAGGTACAGTTCAACTGTTTTAATTTGTGATAGTGCCAGACACATTTCTAATGTGTAACGACCAAGACCCGTTATGGGATTTGCGAGCAATCTAGCATCTACACCAACTTTCATGCCCTATTCACCTCTAACATCCATTGAAGCGTTTCTTTAAGTGTGGGGCTAGTCCAATTGATCAAAGCCATTAATCGATCGTTATTGCCAGTCAATAAACGTATTTCATTCTCTCGAACAAAAGCTGGATTGATCTTTACTTTAATCTTATGCCCTGTTATTGCCTCTGCCAAATCTATCACTTCTTGCAATGCATAAGCTTGCCCAGTGCAGATGTCAATCGTTTCACCCGCTGAAGTATTTTCAATCAATTGTCGATAAGCGGAGACAATAGCGCGAACATCACCAAATTCTCGCCATACATCTAGATTCCCTAACGAAATGGTTGGAGTCTTAGCACGAAAATGTGCCACAATTTTAGGAATAAGAAATTGTTCACTTTGACCAACACCCGTGTAATTAAAAGGACGCACGATGAGTAAAGGCAGCCTATCAGACCATAATCGGGACATATGTTCCATGGCTAATTTACTTACAGCATAATCATTACAAGGATTAAGGGGAGAGCTTGCCACAGATAAGACGCTACTTGAATCTGATACATGCAAATCTTGATTAAGATGACCGTAAACTTGCGCACTACTCACTAACAGTCCGCTCTTTAACTGTGGTGCATATGCTTCTAATGCGACAAGAAGATTACGGGTTCCCACGACATTGACGCGATAAAACGCATTGGCATCATGATGCCCAACACAGGCTATAGCCGCAAGATGTATCACAGCTTGTGGATTGGCAGTTTTCACCTCTAGACACACTGCCTGAATATCCATCAAATCAGCCTGCAAGCCTGTGACGCTGTGCCCATGGGACAATAGTTCTCTGTGAAGATAAGAACCCGTAAAACCCTTTAGCCCCGTAACTAAGATATGCACAAGCGTGTGCTTTGTAAGTGTTCTATTCGACTCAAGTCAGCTTTAACCATCATATCACACAAGCTTTCAAGCGTTGTCTTTGCTTGCCAACCCAGTTCTTTTTTTGCTTTCTCGGGGTCACCAATTAATACATCCACTTCGGCTGGCCTGTAAAATTTTGGGTTAGTACGCACAAGTATTTTATCCGTTGCAATATCGATAGCAAAGGCATCCTCTGTGCCCAGATTTTTCCAAGCAAGTGTGACACCAATAGCTTTAAAAGCCATCTCAACAAAATAACGCACAGTTTCAGTTCGACCAGTAGCCAAAACATAGCTATCCGATTTTTCAGCTTGTAGCATCTTCCACATGCCCTCAACATAGTCCCCTGCAAAACCCCAATCACGCCTAGCCTCAAGATTGCCCAATTCTAAGTATTGCTGCTGCCCTAGCTGAATTGCAGCCACAGCATTTGTGATTTTACGCGTTACAAACTCCAAACCCCTTAATGGTGATTCATGGTTAAATAAGATCCCACTGGCCGCAAATATTTTATATGATTCACGGTAATTAATGGTCATCCAATGAGCATATAGCTTTGCGACACCGTAGGGACTCCGTGGATAGAATGGTGTTTGTTCATTCTGTGGCGTTTCTTGTACTTTACCAAACATTTCAGAACTAGAGGCTTGATAAAACCGAATAGCTGGATTCACAATACGAATCGCTTCCAGCAAATTAAGGACTCCTAAGCCAGTTATTTTTCCTGTTGTAATGGGTTGATCAAAAGATGCCGCCACAAAACTCATGGCAGCCAAATTATAAACCTCATCCGCTTGAGCACGCTCTAATAGGCGTATATTAGAACTAAGATCTGTTAAATCATAAGCAACAAGGTGTAAATTTGGATGCTGCTTTACACCTAAAGCCTCAAGTCGCCAGAAATTGGGCGAACTGATACGCCGATATGTGCCATAAACTTTATAGCCTTTTTTTAGCAAAAATTGCGCAAGATAAGCTGCATCTTGACCAGTGATACCAGTAATAATACTCGTTTTCATCAATCTATACCTTTAATTGTCTATCAAATGGAATCAAGCTCTAGCGTAATATACCCTCTAGCAGATAAAGTGTACAGAACTTTTACACTTTATTTTGCTTTACTTCTTAATGATTATGGTTTATAATATAAATGATTTGGAAAAATAATGGAGATCCCAGCTTGTCTATTAATCTTTATACACTTTTGAGTTCTATCTTTTATAGTCTAAGGCAAAAAGTCAGAAGACATAAACTTAATTGGTATATTCGTTCTGCTTCTAACGATATAAAGGATGAAGTCAGTGATATTTTTCAAGAATCTAAAAATGCAAAAATCATCAGACATCATGAAGAAGGAAAAGGGTATTACATTCTTACTACTCTTCTTGGAGAGGGTGGCGCCGGAAAAATTTACAATACCTATTACGTATCCAAGAGCAAGATTGAGTACTGCGTATCTAAGATTTTTAAAAACCCTGAGCTTAATAGGAATAGGATAAAAGAAGCATTGCTTATTCAAAAGCAGCATGAACCCTTCGACAGTAATATTTATAAATATAGAAATTCATTTACTACATTCTCCAAGTTTATTCTAGGGAAGCACCCCACTAAGGAAAATTTAAGACAATATAGTTTTGTAGATCGTATCTCCATTGTTATAGCTACCTTTTTAGCGGCAGATCTACTGCATAATGAGACTCCTACGACAGGATATAGTGTATTACATGGAGATATCAAAGTTGAAAATATGCACTTCTGGATTAACAGTAAAGGAAGAGTAGAGGTCAGATTTTTTGATTTTGATAGTAGTTTTAGACTATCTAGTTCTGATGATAAAACAACTCGTAACTGTAATTATTTCTCACCTATTTCCTCGGCACCTGAGATACTTCTTGGGAGGCCTTACAATACTAAATCAGATATTTATTCACTCTCAATTATTGTATCTAAGATGCTAGGCATAGAAATGAGCTCATATAGAGCTAGTCTTAAGAATAAATACAAAAAAAAAAGAACAGGATGGTGGAGAGGATTGTTGCAAGATAGAAAACTCAATCACTTTGCTCTCTCACCGATTAATTTTGATAATAAGAAGGTATTTGCCAATCAAGAAGATAAGAAGTTTTCTGCAGACATATACAGAAATGTTAGCATCTCAAAACTGATAATAAAATTCTTAAAGCAAATGCAAAACGTTGAATATGATAATAGACCCAACAGTACTGTATGTTTACGTTTTTTTATGATGCTTGACTCTTTGTATAAAGACTCTTTGTATAAAACCGAATTAAAAAAAATAACTGATGAGTATGAGCATGCAAATACTCTGCTAGCAAAGTTAATCTTGCTTGCTAACGGCTTTTGGGAACAAAAAATAGATGTCCTGCCTTATGCAAAAAGATTGCTTTTGGGTTCATCTGAAACCGAGCTTATTCCCGGTACCTTTGAAACCTACGACCTTAACAGCCACCCTAAACTTTGTAACAAAATTATAACCAACCGTAATAATTTAACAATGTTACAGCTAAGCGAATGGCTTAGAGAAGAAGAGAATGGTAATGATATAGTACTACCAAACCCAACTCCTCTGCAAGCAGCTTTAATCTTGCAGCCAATCTTGTTGGATAGTAATGGCTGTGAAGAAAAAACAGAAGAGGAGCCCCCAAATCCACAAGAACCTCTAACATCTATGACCCCTAACAACCGCTTTTAGAGTATAATATGGGAAGTGTAGCCACAAAATACTCAAAATATCACACAGAACCTGAACCACCAATTTGAATTGTATCAATCCACGTAGTATACTACTCGGAGATAAGGGAAGCTAGTAATATATCAAGCAGGAAATCTATCGGCGTTTGCTGTCCAGCCCTTACTATTTTGCCTAAAGCAGGATGTTTGTACTCAACTTAGATAAAGGAGAACACGAAATGCAAATTCAAATTAGCGTACGGCATTTTACACTGACGGACTCATTGCGCGATAAAATTCATGAAAAATTAGAGAAATTAACACGTTATAATCAAATGATTATACGTATTCACGTCACACTCGAGATCGAGCGTCAACTAAATAAGGCAACAGCGAGATTAACATTGCCTGGTAAGGATCTACTGGCAGAAGCCAGTACAACCGATATGTATGTGACAATTGATGACTTGGTCAAGCGACTAGTACGTCAAATAAGAAAATATAAAAGTATGCATCACTAACGCTATGTCAACTGAAGAGTGTTCAATTCAGCTTGTAAACAAACTCGGCCTCCATACACGCGCTGCTAGTAAGTTTGTTGACTGCGCACTTCGCTATCAAAGTGATATTCAAGTGACTTATCATAATCGTACTGTCGATGGAAAAAGTATTATGAAAGTTATGACGCTTGGTGCTAGTTTCCATACTAAGTTGTTTTTAAGAATCTCTGGTAAAGATGCAAAAGATGCAATGCTTGCTTTAACCGAATTGATCGAAAATCGCTTTGGTGAGGCTGAATAAGCAATCCAAATAAAAAAGCCCCAGCATATCGATATATACCAGGGCTTTTCACCTTATCTTGGGTAATAAAGAGCGTGGTTATTACATCATACCACCCATGCCACCCATGCCTCCCATACCACCAGCACCACCAGCACCACCAGTTGCGCCATCATCTTTATCTTTCACATCAAAGACTCCCGCTTCGGTAGTAATCAACAAGCCAGCGATTGATGCTGCATTTTGCAAAGCAGTACGCGTTACCTTGGTTGGGTCTAGGATACCCATCTCTAACATTCTACCATATTCACCAGTAGCTGCATTGTAACCAAAGTCATCCTTACCCTCTAGCACTTTATTTAATACAACAGATGCATCTTCACCTGTGTTCGAGACAATGCAACGTAAAGGTGATTGCAATGCTTTTTGCATGATGCGAATACCAATATTTTGATCCTCATTACTACCTGTAATGTCGATTTCCTCGGAAATACGAAGCAATGCAATACCACCACCAGGTACAACACCTTCTTCAACCGCAGCTTTTGTTGCATTTAAGGCATCTTCTACACGTGCTTTTTTCTCTTTCATCTCAACTTCAGTTGCTGCACCAACACGGACAACCGCAACACCACCCGATAGTTTAGCAAGACGCTCTTGTAACTTTTCACGATCATAGTCAGAACTGCTGTTTTCCATTTCAACTTGGATTTGCTCAATGCGCTCTTGGATACGAGCACTATCGCCTGAACCATCAATAATGGTGGTACTATCCTTAGAAACAACAACACGCTTAGCTGAACCAAGGTCTTGCTCAATTGATGCACCTTCTAAGCTAAGACCAGTTTCTTCAGAAATAACACGACCACCTGTTAATATGGAAATATCTTGTAACATCGCTTTCCGGCGATCACCAAAACCAGGAGCTTTGATCCCAACAACTTTAACAGTACCGTGAAGCCTATTCACAACCAATGTTGTCAACGCTTCACCTTCAATGTCTTCAGCGATCAGCAATAAAGGCCGGGATGACTTAGATACAGCTTCCAGTATAGGAATCATCTCACGAACATTTGTTATTTTCTTGTCACAAAATAGAATTAAAGGGTTATCCAATTCAGCCATAAGATTGTTTTTGTTAGTGGCAAAGTAAGGTGATAAGTAACCACGATCAAACTCCATGCCATCTACTTTTTCTAATTCATCTTGTAAACTAGAACCTTCTTCTACCGTGATCACCCCATCCTTTCCAACTGCTTCCATCGCGTCAGCAATGATGTTACCCACTGCTTTATCAGAGTTTGCTGAAATACTAGCAACCTGAGCAATTTCCTTACGCGTCTTACAGGATTTAGACATTACTTCCAGTTTATCAACCACCGCAGCAACATATTTATCAATACCACGTTTTATTTCAATCGGGTTGCTATTAAAACGTACTTCACGTGCACCTTCACGTACTACACTTCCACCTATTACGATTGAGGTCGTTGTACCATCACCAGCTACATCAGATGTCTTAGAAGCAATACCTTTAAATAATTGTACAGGAGCATCCTCTCTGCTATCTTCCAAGTTAATTTCTTTTGCTACGGTAACACCATCTTTGGTAATTAATGGTTCACCAAAAGGACGCTGAATTAGAATATTTCGCCCCTTAGGCCCTAAGGTCGCTTCAACTGTTGTAACGAGCTTCTCAATACCTGAGAGTGCGAACGAACGAAGCTCATCACCACGCTCAATTTGTTTAAAACTTGCCATTTATAAATCCTCTTACTGTAATTAATAGATCTAAATAATTCCCCATAATTTTATGGGGCTGTCAGAATTGACAATTATCCTTCTTCAAAAATGCCTAAAACGTCTTCTTCACGCATAATCAAATAATCCTTACCTTCCATTTCTACTTTTGTACCACCATACTTGTTGAACAGAACAGCGTTGCCTGCTTTAAGCATGAGGGGTACAGGTTTTCCATCCTCTCCTTTCTTCCCTGGGCCGACACTAACAACTTTTCCACGAGACGGATCTTCCTTAGAGGCCGTTTTGGGAATCACAATTCCTCCCGCAGATATTTCCTTTTCATCATCAGGACAAACAAGAATACGGTCATCTAATAACTTTAGTCGAATACTCATTTATTTTCTCCTTTCTTTTTCTAATTATAACTCTTAAAAAAATATGGTACATTAAAACCAACACCTACAAAACTATGTGGGGATGCCTTACACAAAATACAAGGGGGAAGTCGTTTTAACACTAAAGTATCACAGCAACAATCGCCATTAATGCAAAGCCTACAATGACAAAACTAAAATGTTTAAGATTGCAACAATACTCCACCATCACTGCACGTTTTAGACCATGTAAGGTGCCTAAATATAAAAATGTCCCTGCCGCCAATGAGCTAAAGACAGGCATAAGCCAAATATGATTTTCGATATGTGATGTGATTAAACTGCCCAAAAAAATACCCAGAGGTGTCATCATTGCAAAAATACCAAAACAAACGATGCCAATCGAAGATGTGAGCATACTACGTCTGATCTCTACCGCCAGTGCGAAACTTGCAATCCATTTATGCATGAATACAGCTAATGCAATAACTAGCACCAACGACCAATTACTACTTACACCAATGGCAGCACCTGCAAATAAAGCATGCATGGAAAGCATAACCACCGCTAATACAGCAAATGGTGCCGCATAAATGTCTTGATGGCAATAAAATTCTTGCCCCAAGTGTTCAAACCATAAGAGCAATAAAAAAGTCGTACCTGCCAATAAAAATGGCCAGGGATAGTAAATGTGATGTTCTAATAGATAGATAACGGCCTCATGTAGCATGTGCATCATACTAGCCCCAAGGAAAACACCGCTGGCAATGGCCTCAGCAATCGGGAAAGTTTGAACCTTTTCCATTTTTCCACATAATCTGAGTGGATACCAACCAGAAAGTATGGTTATCACTAATACAGACAAGGCAATATAAATTTTTAAATAATACAGTGTCACAGTTTAATCTCGCCCACTCAAGCCCAAAATACAATACGACCTATTAACTGCAGTCCTTCCATAAATACCTCCCTGGACACCCCATAGTCTAACACTTTTCTAGAGCTGTTGTTAAGTGCATTCTTAAAATCTCAAGTAATAAGAATTAACCGAACTGTGCAAATAGGGGTCAGACAATTTTTTCGTAGCCATGAGTTTATAAGCCAGCTTTCCCAGGTTGCAAAAAATAAAATAAGATTCTCATGGACAATTGATACTATCGGGCGACTGGATGTCTTGCTTGGTTTCAGATACATCTGTATCTGTTTCAGATACCTCTGTATCTGTATAAAAGCGGAGTGAAATGGAGGGTTCTGGTAAAAAAGTTTGAAATCTAGTAGCTTTAGTTTTGTCTGTAACCCCTTGATCTTTGATGATACTTCGCGCGTATTCTCTTTCGGATTTCCTAAGTCCGTCCAGAATTGATATCACATCATCTCTACATTTGATTTTTATAGTGCCAATTACATTGGGAAGCGCACTCATTCTATCTTCGTTTTTTAGTGTGGCCAAAATTGGCTTGACATCTTTGGGTTTAATTGCCATATAAGGAATGACACTGAAAAGTATATCCTTCATGTTGTAGCCTGTTTTTTTTAACTTTATGAGTTTTTCTGCTATTATTTTTCTACTTTTTATGAGTTTTTGCTTTTCTTCAGTATTTTTTAGAAACTGAAGCCCAAGGTAAAACATTTTTAGTTTGTCTCCTTTTTTGGTGTCATCCACAATTTCATTCACCTCGGAGGTTGTTAAATACCTCTTCATCACTCCAGGAGCATGTTCCTTCATAAAGAGTAGTATATGTATTTTTTGTATAGGGTTGTTGATCTCATCAAAAATTTTTCTTATTCCCTGATTTGCAGTTTTTTTGCCAAAAAAATTACTAACCCCAAAATAGTACACTTCTAGTTTGTCTTCAGATTTATACTTACTCAAAATTTTCTGCAGATTTGCTTTTGTTAAATATTTCTTCACTTCTTCAGGATAATACTCTATCATAGATAGCAGAGAATTTGGGTTGTCTATTACTTTCACAATTTCCTTCATCTTTTCCGCCTGATTTTCTGTTAAATACTTCTTCGTTTCTTCAGGAAAATCCACCATCATAAAGGGCAAAAGACCTGATTTATCTTTGACTCGAATTGTTTCCCAAATTTTATCCATATTCTTAGTGTCTATTTTAACATGGCCTTCCTTAAGTATAGAGCGTAGTGCATCAGGTCTATCTGCCTCTTTGATTTGTTCTAAAATTTGCACGATATCTTTGCCTTGTATATATTGGGTCGTAAGGAAAAGTGCTCTCAATCGCTCTTTCTTTTTGATTTGTTTTAAAATTAGCAAAACATCTTTAGGTTCAATTTGCCCATATTTAGCTATAAAGGAAAGTGCTCTCAATCGCTCTTTCTTTTTGATTTGTTTTAAAATTGGCAAAACATCTTTAGGTTCAATTTGCCCATATTTAGCTATAAGGTAAAGTATGCTAAGTTGTGACATGTCGTTAATTTCTGTCAAAATTTCCAGAACATTTTTAGATGTAATTACCTCAGTTTCAATAAGAATTTTCACTGCTTTCAATTGATTTTTTGACTTGAATACTCCCAGAAAATCTGCAAAATTTGTGAACTCTATATGATATTTACACATTTTATCAAGTGCTTTAAATTTAAGGTAAGAACCCACTTTCTTATTCAGAATGTTTGTTGCTTCAATCTGTTTATAAGTCTTCCCATCTTTGGGTCTAGGAATGTTCAATAATACAAAAAAATAAAAAATAGGCAGAGCCAAAAAACCTGGTGCTAGTGCTAGGATTATGGCAAGCACAAAGGGTATTAGAGCATAAGCCAAAGCAAGTAATGCTGCTGCCACGATTATCAGTGTAAAAGTGAAGATAAAAATAGATCTTTTTTGCATCCATTCATCCTAATAAAAAACTACCTAATAGTAACTATATGACAAATATAGAATAATTCTTATTTTATTCCTTGGCACTATCACTATTGCTTGAGTTTTCTTATCCATGACGCATGGTTTATGTCTGCAACACAGGACTCGAAGCTTTGCAACATGATTCAACAATATGTTCTAGAAACTGAGCAGGTTGCATGGATGGGTTATCAGCAAGAGCTTGTTGGTAAAGGACAGTTGATGGGGTCAAGGCTGGTAGAGTATTAATTTCAATAAGGATTAATTTCCCCTTTTGTACATTAAAAAATACATCCATTCTTGCATAACTTTTAATTTGAAATACACGTGCAAGCTTGACGATCTGTTCTTTCAAGAGTGTGCACATCTCGTCTGATAGAATCGATATGGGTGGCGGTGTGAGATTAATACCCGTCCCCCCCTGAAATTTTTCTTCAATACTTAATACTGCCCCTTCCACAAGGGTAATGCTTGGATGCAAGACATGGTAAACCCTGCCCTGCTCTAAAATTCCTACTGTCAGTTCTACCCAACCTGTTTGTTGCCTATAAGTCAGTCGTTGTCCTCGGATTTCTATCTGGTCGGTGACTAAGAATGGTTCGATGATATAGGTCGAATCTTCATGATGATTTGGCATTTCAACTGGTTCAGGTTGCTGCTGGAAAGTATGGGCTGGAATATACGTGATACGCTCTTTAAGCAACCGAATATAACACAATAGATCATCTAAAGAGTTGAGTTGTACAATACCTGAGGAACAACCATCACAACGTGGTTTAATTAGCAAACTCTGAGATCCCATTTCATCTACTAAGTTTTCCCAAAAGAGATACTGCATTTTTTCATCCATAAAATCGAACTGGGCAGCTCGAATACATCGCTTCGACAAAGATAAGATGCGTGGATCATCCATATCCTTCACAATCTCCGCAGTAACATATTTATCGATACAAAGCTTTGATGTCTTTATATCTGAGCCGTTATACAACAAGCCAGCATCTTCTAATTTTTGCTGAATCTCTCCATTCTCACCCTGTCCTCCGTGCAATGCCAAAAATATAAAAGCTCCATAAGAACGTGCCTGTTTTAAAAATGCCTGAAATGATAAGCAATGGGGCAATACCTCTACCTGTCTTAGTAATTCCGTGTATTGTAATTGGCCTAGCACCTCAAGTGCCATCATTTTCAAACGCTTATGCAATGAAGCTGCCACTAAGCAATATGAATATACCTCTTCCACGGTATGGCTGAGTGTATATGAATAAGGTAAGCTCCAAATCTGCCCCTTTGGGTCAAGAAAGTAAACCTGCACATCGTATTGAGGCAAGCGACGTAATTTAAGCCAGACATTGCTACCACTCATCAAGGAAATTTGACGTTCTGCGGTATTCCCACCCAGCAAAACATAAACTTTACGTGCATTAAGCTGAGTTTTAAGTGGTAATGGCTTAAAGGTTCGCTGATAACGACGACCAGCACAGCGTATAATATGCCACAAAACATCACGATGGCTCAATCCTATGCGTGAAGCTTGCTGAAAAATAAAACTGTTTTGCTCCATGCCACTGATTGGATTAAAATCAGTGAATACAATACGCTGATCACGTAATATCCAGCCATCTAAACGTGTAAAATCTCGCATACCAAATAATCTAAATAAATCTACTGCAGACTTACGAATTTCTGCAACTAAGTCATTGCTAAAGCGTGGTGGACAAAACCAGGCTGTATTACTCGTAGGTAAATACTTACGACGGTAATCAAAAATACCACCTTGCTCATAACTAACCTGAATTTCACTAGGGATCAGAGCCACTGGTTGACCATCATCATTCTGTAAAACAATTACTGTAAATTCTTTACCATCGCAAAATGGCTCCAATAAAATTCTGTCGCCAATTTTCATTTCAAAGAGTTGCTTACAACGCTTAACCGCCTCCAAAACTGTATTTACCGAAAAAACCCCAATCGAAGATCCACCAGCAACAGGTTTGATCACCGCACGTTTCAGTTTATGTGATGTAAAAAAATCAGCAATCAAACAGTGATAATTCATATCCTCACGAGCAATTAATTGAGATGGTAAGGTCGTATAACCATTTTCAGCCAATATATTTGCTGCACAGTATTTGTCAAACATCTTCCCACAAGTTTTGGAATCTGACCCAACAAATGGAATATCGTGTTTCTCAAGAATAGCTTGTAATACACCATCCTCACCAAAAGCACCGTGAATTACAGGGAACACCATATCCATCCTGGATAATGCTTGTACAACTTCTATCAATGACAATTGATCTGCCGTATTCGCTAATTTAAAATCAAAATCAGCTGGCGTATTGGAATATAATTGTGCAGTTGAAATTGTATAAAAATGCTTTTGTTGATCAACATAGAAAGGATGAACCGTCGTATTCGCATCTGCTAAATGATCCAATAATGAACGTGCTGAATTTAAGGAAATGCCACGCTCTCGCGAAGACCCACCACATAAAATTGCAATATGATACATATCAAAAAGCTACATACATTAATTAAGACAGAATTTTTTAATAATCAATTTCCACTAACTAGCTCTACCCCACAATTTAAGATGTGCGATCTCTGTGAGCATCTATGGGTATTTTATTTTATAAAAATTCAGAGACCATCCTCTTGTTAAAAATACTCTACCTTATTTCAGTTTCTTATTGGTGACACAATTTGAATTCATATCTTCTGAATTAACAACTTTGAAAGTCTTAAAGTCAGCAAGGCACGACATATTACAAACGGAAACCAACCTATTGTCCATCCAGACAGGCCCCTTTGAATTTAATAAACCTAAATTATCACCAGTACAATTATCCTCAGAGCCAGTCGTAGCATACATAATACCTGCCAAACTTACTGACACTTATAGTCAATCAGAATCTGAACTACACCATAGCAAATCTTTACGCTCATACTCATAAAGACTCATAATACTACAACCCCCCCAAACTTCAAATCGACACTGATATATTAACATAACTACTACATTAGAGCAACAAGCCTACGGGAATATTTTAAAGTACACAAGAACAATTTACCTGTTAGCCATCCACATCAAGACGCCTGGCTTGCTTAACGAGCATCACAGGTATTTCATCTTGAATTGGATAGGCTAACCGATCAAGCTTGCAAATAAGCTCATTGTTTGCCTTTTCATATATCAATCCCCCTTTGCAAAGGGGACAAGCTAAAATTTCTAATAATTTTTGATTCATATAACTAGTACTTCAGTGATTAAGTTTTTTAATTTAATTGCTAAGTTTGGTCGGGACGACAGGATTTGAACCCGCGACCACTTGCACCCCATGCAAGTGCGCTACCAGGCTGCGCTACGCCCCGTGTTGTTAATGACACTTTCTTATACTACTCCATCAATTTTCAATAAGGACTCTAATTCAAGTAAGGTTGATTTTAACAGAGCCCGATAATCATTTTGATGGGTTTTATTATTAGTGCTCCGCAATTGTGCCTGTGCACCCTCAATTGTAAAACACTCTTCGTACAATAAATAACGAATACGACGGATAAGCTGTATGTCCTTTGGCTGGTAAGAACGACGATTACCACGACGTTTAACAGGCTCTAACTGCTGAAAAACTTGTTCCCAATAACGCAATACGTGCTTTTCCAGGGCACACAATACCGCAGCTTCCGCAATATTGAAATAAGATTTATTTGGGATAGGTGGCAATTCACTAACTTTAATCAATCCCGATTTCACTTTCTGTATTGCCATATTGCATAACCTTCTGTTTTAATTTTTCACTGGCCTTAAACAACACCACACGCCGTGCTGCAATTACTTGTTCTTCACCTGTCTTAGGATTGCGACCAACCCGTTTTGATTTATCACGCAAATAAAAACCAGCAAAACCAGCTAACTTAATAGATTGATTTTTTTCCAATGCCTGTATAAGTATTTCAAAAAATAGTCCAACAACTTCTTTGGCCTCCCCTTTATTAATCCCCATACGCCTAGAAAGGACTTCTGCTAACTCATTCCTCGTTATTGTCATGCTACATCTTCCTTAATTCAACGTCATGCTTTATTTTTAATTTAATTAAAAGTGAAGCAATAGCATGATCTACTTCCTGATTGGTGAGTGTACGTTCCATATGCTGAAATACTAGACGAAGTGTAATACTTTTACAATCATCCTGTTTAATAGAGTCACCTTTATATAGGTCAAATAAGGTTACTGATTGTAATAAACCACTGTCACCTAAACACTGCTTTACATATTCTTGTATTTCAGCCGATGGCAATGATTCAGGAATTTCTAAGCATATATCACGATGGATTTGTGGAAATTTAGAAAAAGGTGAAAACTGTCGAATATCAGAACTCGATTTATCTCGAGCAGCAGAACGTAGTTTATCAAAATATAATTCAAACAAAAATACTGACCCATTCAAGCCTAGTTCCTGCTTAATATTGGGATGCAACTGACCCACATATCCCAATTCATCCTCCCCCTGGCTTATACAAGCACTCTGCCCTGGATGTAAGCACGGATGCTCTTTCTTAATAAATTGAGCATCATTTACACAAAGACAGTTTAATAAAGATTCAACATCTCCTTTAATATCGAAGAAATCAACCTGACGCCTTGATGCCCCCTGACGTTCTCCACTAATTGCACCCGCTAGGCATTCTTCTTCTTGTTTAATATGCTTATCCATATCAGCATAATAACACCTTGCTTTTTCAAAGATTTTTAAATCTACTTGCTGCCGATCTTGGTTATATTTAATATTTTCCAATAAACTAGGCCATAGGCTGGTTCTCATCACCGATTTATCATGGCTGATAGGATTTGACAGGGGTAGTGGCCTTACTGAAGGGTTGCCTGAAGGGTTACAACACTTTTGTGCTTCGGGTGCTACAAAGCTATAACTCACAATTTCACGATAACCACGATTAACCAGTAACTTTGCACCTGTGTCATAGTAGGTGTAACGCTTCTCAATGAAGACTCCAGGATTGATGGTAGAATGTACAGGATTTGAAGGTATATTTTCATAACCACATAAACGTATGATTTCTCCAATACAATTTGCTTCACAAGTAATATCAAGGCGATAACTAGGGGGTATCACGTCCCAGCCTTCCTGCTTCTGCTTAGTTACTTCTTTTAGCTGAAAACCCAAACATAGCAATAGCCTTTTCACCTTCTCTTTATTAAGTATTTTAATACCTAACAATCGCTTAATCTGCGCATAACGCAAGAAAATGGGGGTTGTCTTCTTTATTTGCGTGTAGTCAAACGTAGTTTCATGCACTGGATGAGCATTCCCACCTACAATAGGCAGCAACTTACTGGTTAGCAGTTCCAAGGCTCTTAGGGGCAACTGTGGATCAACTCCTCGCTCAAATCGGTGACTGGCTTCACTATGTAATTGATATCGTTGGACTTGCCTAGCAATCACGATTGGATCAAAAACAGCACTTTCTAATACAATATCTTGTGTTGCTTCAGTAACAGCACTATCCATTGCACCCATGACACCAGCCAAGGCTTGTACTCTATTTTTATCAGCAATCACTAAATCATCTTTAGTTAACTTAATTGTAGTGCCATTGAGCAAGGTCACTTTTTCATCTAAGGCTGCATAACGTACCTCTAGTGGCAAACTTAACTTAGCTAGGTCAAAAACATGGAAGGGCTGCCCTACTTCAAGCATGACATAATGCAGAATATCGACTAAGCATGATACGGGTCTAATACCACAACGGCGCAACCGTTCTTGCATCAAAATGGGCAGTTTAGCACGTGCATTAATATTCCGTATTGTACGTGTAGCGTAATAAAGGCATCCTTGCTCTGGTAGCTGTGTAGGAGGAAGTAGTGTATCTAGGTCGATATTTTTAATTACAAGCGGTGGTGAATTCATCTGTTTTTTATAATTATAATAAGCCACAATTTCACGCGCAATACCAAGCATACTCAAGCAATCACCACGATTAGGGGTTAGACTCAGTTCAATGATGCTGTCATCTAGGTCTAAATACTTTCGTAAATCTTTGCCAACTGGTGCATCATCTGGCAATTCTAATATACCTTTGCTTTTCTCATCTTTATCGATATCTAAGCCCAACTCACTAGCTGAACAGATCATCCCAAAAGAATCTTGCCCTTGCAGTTTTACAGCTTTAATTGCCTGCTCGTTTGGTAATAATGCCCCAACTTTTGCTACAGCAACTTTTAAGGTTGGACGCACATTATCTGCACCACAGACGATGATTAAGGGTGTTGTCTCATCATCGGAGACGCGTACTTGGCAGATATTTAGGCGTTGAGCATTTGGATGTTGGATGACATTTAAAATTTCTCCAATAACAATTCCGTGAAAAGGTGGTGCTGCAATACCTATATGCTCGACCTCAAGGCCAAGAAAGGTTAAATGCTCTGCTAAATCAGGCGATTCCACAAGAAAGGTTAAACGCTCTGCTAAATCAGGCGATTCCACTGAAATATCAACAATCTCTTGCAACCATTTGATGCTAATTTTCATGTAAATTGCCCTAAAAATCGCCAATCATTCTCAAATAAATGTCGTAGATCATCGAGACCATGATGTAGTAAAGCAAGTCGTTCAATACCTATGCCAAAAGCAACACCAGTATACTTCTCTTTATCAATTTCCATTTTATCCAGTACATTAGGATGAACCATGCCACATCCCAATACCTCAATCCAACCACTATACCCACACAGTCGACAACTTTTCCCCACACATTTCTGACATTGGATGTCAACCTCTGCAGATGGCTCTGTAAAGGGAAAATATGTCGGACGTATCCGCACGTCCAGTTTTTTCCATTCAAAAAATGATTGTAGCAATACCTGCAATAAGCCCTTTAAATCTGCAAAGCTTACTTTCTCATCAATCCACAACCCTTCAAGCTGATGAAACATAGGTGTATGTGTTAAATCAGAATCACGACGATACACACGCCCTATGCTAGCAACACGAAAGGGAGGAGGGTTATCTTTCATAAAACGTATTTGTATCGTTGAAGTGTGTGTACGCAGCAAGTAAGGTGTCTGTTTAACAGTAGGCCTTGCATTAAGATAGAAAGTATCATGCACGCTACGAGCTGGATGATGTTTTGGCATATTAAGTGCCGTAAAATTATGGAATTCATCCTCAATCTCAGGACCCTCAAAAATAGTAAAGCCCAAGTGCGCTAAAATCCTATTTAAGCGTCTGTACTGTTGAGTGATCAAATGCCACCGACCAACTTCTGTATCACGCCCTAGTAAGCTCACGTCAATTGACTGCTGGCGCAATTTGTCTTGCAGTGCTTTTTCTTCTAAGGCTGCCCGTTTGTTAACAAATAATTGTAATAATTCTGTTTTGGTTTGATTGAGCAATTGACGAGCTTTAACATCATAAGAACGCATGTCTTTTAAGAGTGCAACCAACTGCCCATCTTTTTTGCCGAAATAATACAAACGTGCCTTCTCAAGCATGGCTAAATCATTCACCTGAGCCAGCCTGTCACGTGCTTCTTTAAGCATTTGGACTAAAAAACGGGAAACATCATCTTCCACAAGCATCCTTTAATATTAAATCTTTTTTTCCTGCAACTTACTGTTAGCAAGCTCTGCTATTTTCTTAAAGGTCTGCTGATCTGAAAAAGCTAAATCAGCCAATATCTTACGATCTAACAAAACATCTGCTAATTTAAGACCATGAATAAATTGACTGTAGCTCAATTTACATTCTCTGGCCATTGCATTAATACGGATGTTCCACAATCTCCTAAACTGTCGTTTACGTTGACGTCGATCACGATAGGCATATTGACCTGCCTTTATAACAGCTTGCTTAGCAACACGGTAAACACGACTCCGCGCACCATAATAGCCCTTGGCCTGGTCTAACACTTTTTTATGGCGCTTACCAGCCACAACACCTCGCCTTACTCGAGCCATACTACACTCTCCTCAATACTTATTGTTTCACTTGGCATTACGCTGCTTTAGCAATACTTGTATACGCCTTTGCACTTGTGCGCTGGCATCAGTGGTTAGTGAGCGTTGACGCTTCTTCTTGCCAGATTGCTTGGTGAGAATATGATTGCCATTTGCAAGCCCCCGTTTTGCTCGTGAACCCTTACACTCAAACCGCTTACGCGAACCACGATGTGTCTTTAATTTAATTTTTGTCATTTTCACCTCAACTCCACTCTTTTAGCTCAAGAATAGAATAAATATTAGCCTAAATACACCAAGCCACTTTTGCTTAGTTTGCAGTATTCCCTTTATTTCTCTTGACCATCAACATAATAAGCTGACGACCCTCCAATTTCGATTCCTGAGTTATCATGGCAATATCACTTAAATTTCCATAGATACGTTTGATGAGTTGTCGCCCCCTTTCCTGGTAAGCCATCTCACGACCAGAGAACCGAACCGATATTTTAACACGATAACCACTCTCTAGGAAAGTCCTTAATTTGTCTATTTTAACATTATAGTCGTTATCCTCGATTGATAGGCGGAATTTAATCTCTTTTAAGTCCAATTGACGCTGATGCTGCTTTTTCCTTTGCTGCATCCTACGCTTTTTTTCATCGAATAACTGTTTGCCATAGTTAATAATACGACAAACAGGTGGATCACTCATCGGTGAAACTTCAACCAAATTTAATTTACTTCCAGCAGCTTTCTCTAATGCAACCGATAAAGCAACAATGCCGAGCTGCTGCCCCTCCTGATCAACTAAACGAACCCTACTTGCCGTAATATCACGATCAACACGCATACGCTTCTTTATGCTAATACTTATCTCTCCAGTTCTAACACTTTTACAAACACGACTTAACGTGTGCTAAAAATCCCTCAATAGACATTATACCCAAGTGATCTCCTGCTTGCGTCCTAACCGATACTTGCATTGTATCCACTTCTTTTTGCCCAACGATCAATAAGTAAGGAACACGCAAAACAGAGTGTTCACGAATTTTATAGCCAATTTTATGATCACGCAAGTCTAACTTTACTCGAATATCTAATTTTTTCAAATCTTCTTGCAATTTTTCGGCATAAGAGTGGTGTTTTTCACTCACAGTCAGCACAGCAACCTGCACAGGTGCCAACCAAAACGGAAGAAGTCCTGCAGTTTCTTCAATTAAAATACCGATAAACCGTTCAAATGTACCCAGCACCGCACGATGCAATATCACTGGCGGGCACTTTGAACCATCTTTGGCAATATAATAGGCATCAAAACGTTTTGCCATACAGAAATCAACCTGTATAGTACCACATTGCCAAATACGATCTAAACAGTCTTGCAGTGAAAATTCAATCTTAGGACCATAAAAAGCTCCCTCACCTTCACATAATTCCCAAGCTATTCCCTTGTTATCAAGTACGGTTTGTAAAGCAAGTTCCGCCTTGTCCCAACTCTCTTCAAGCCCAATTCGTTCCTCTGGTCGCGTTGATAAACGATAAATAATTTTTTGAAAACCAAAATTTTTATAAATACGCTGTAACAAATCTAAAAAATCAGATACTTCTTGCTGAATCTGCTCTTCTGTACAAAAAATATGTCCATCATCTTGCACAAAATTGCGTACGCGTAATAAGCCATGCAGAGTGCCAGATGGTTCATAACGATGACAAGAACCAAATTCAGCGAGTCGCAATGGTAAATCTCGGTGGCTTCTAAGCTTCTGATTGAAAAGTTGCACATGACAAGGACAGTTCATAGGCTTAATTGCATAACGGCGATTTTCATTGGTCTGATCGACAAAAAACATGTTCTCAGAGAATTTATCTATGTGCCCAGAGCGTTTCCACAACGATACATCAACTAGCTGTGGTGTATTCACTTCTTCATAACCTGAATCAACGATACAACGCCGCATATACTGTAAAATAAGTTGATAGAGCTTCCAGCCATTAGGATGCCAAAATACCATCCCTGGTGCTTCTCCCTGCAAATGAAATAGATCCATCTTTTTTGCTAAGCCACGATGATCACGCACTTTAGCCTGCTCCAGTTTATCTAAGTAATCCTGCAAAGCACCTTTATCAGCCCATGCTGTACCATATACACGCTGTAGCATTACTTTATCTGAGTCACCACGCCAATAAGCACCAGACAAACGCTGTAGTTTAAAGGCTCGTAAGTGCCCTGTGTGTGGCACATGTGGCCCACGGCATAAATCTATGAATTCCCCCTGCTGATAAAGCACAAGCGGGGCATCATCCTCAATCTGATCGATGATCTCAACCTTATAGTGCTCATCCTTACCCCTAAATAAATCAAGTGCCTGCCGACGCGATATGAGCTGTCTCTCAATCGGAATCTGCTTGGCAACGAGCTTACGCATGCACTTTTCAATACGTGGCAAATCCTCTTCCTTAATAACCTGCTCACCACAATCAACATCGTAGTAAAAACCATTGTCAATAACTGGACCAATCGCTAATCGTGTGCCTGGGAATAATTGACTAATTGCCTGTGCCATTAAATGCGCGCAGGAATGGCGTAGGATCTCTAAGCCATCTGCTTCATTAGGCATCACAGGAATAACCTGTGCATTTTCTGTTAAGGGAGTATGCACATCTACAACCTGCCCTGCAACACGTGCCGCAACCATGCGCTTTGCTAACTTGGCATCGTATTGGGCAATCGCTTGCTGAGCTGTCAAGCCAGCCTTACATGTGCCAGTTTGATGATCTGAATAGGTTATGATAATTGTGTTACTTTCTGTCGATTCAATTTTATGCTGCATTAATACTAACCTAATTTAAAGCACTTCCGCTAAAAACCACCTTGCCACACAGCTGGATGCATAATCTTGGTAGGCACGAGTGGGATCGAACCACCGACCACCACCACGTCAAGGTGGTGCTCTACCACTGAGCTACGTGCCTAATCTTGCCTATTTCTGATACTCCCCATGTCTAAAGACAGGGGCTCTACGCTCATTCTTGGTAAACAAGGTGCAACCACCATAGGACTCACCCAGCTGCTCCCACTAACGCAACCCACGCCAATTCCACGATGATACATTAATTCCTGGGTGCAAACAAGCCACCACTAAGAATTAGCTGGTCAAATAAGTCATTTTTTACAGTGGAAAATAGAAGAGCTAATAACGCTGAACTCACAAGGAATTAACTTATCATCCAGAGCTTGAACATGGTTGGATCAGCAATGGACTGAGATAATGCTCCACATAAATCAATAATAGTGTTGCCCCCTATTCACCTGGATTGACATTAATGATTCCAGTCCCACTTCTGTTTGAGTGATATCGATACCGCCATTTGCTTCCGACAGCCCCAAATTACCTTTACCAACCGTTACGGTAAACACACTGTCTGTCACCTGCAAAGCAATTGTTTTACCAGTGTTAAGCCACCTGTACAGCTACCAGGTACTCCCGCTAATGCAACCATGCGTTACATTTAGTAGGAGCAGCTGAAGATCATAAGAGATGCTCGACTAGTAGGTTGCCTTATAATAAGGCATCAATAAAGTGTTCAGCATTGAAGGGTTGCAAGTCCTCAATTTTCTCGCCCATACCAATGAAACGAATCGGCAAGTTAAATTGCTTCGTGATAGCAAATACAATTCCACCTTTGGCAGTGCCGTCTAATTTCGTTAAAACAAGCCCTGTTACACCGATTGTATCAATAAATTGTTCTGCTTGTAATAGTGCATTTTGCCCACAGGTCGCGTCAATCACTAATAAAATTTCATGTGGTGCTGTAGTATCTTTTTTCGCTAAAACACGCTTAATTTTTGCGAGTTCACTCATTAAATGTGCTTTATTATGCAAGCGACCTGCCGTATCAGCCAATAATAGATCAATATGGCGAGCTTTTGAGGCTGAAAGGGCATCAAAAATAACGGCTGCACTGTCAGCACCCGCCCCTTGTGCAATCACGGGAACTTGAGCACGTTCCCCCCAAATTTTTAGCTGTTCGACAGCCGCTGCACGAAAGGTATCTCCTGCTGCTAACATAACGGAATGCCCCTGAACACTCAAATGATTTGCTAATTTACCTAAGGTCGTTGTTTTTCCAGAACCGTTCACACCGACCATGAGTACTACATAAGGTTTCTTTGCTACATCAATTACAAAGGGTTGTGCATAAGGGGCAATCAAATCGTGTAATACCTGCTTTAAAATAAACAGCAAATCCTCTGAATGATCAATAGATTGCTTTTTAACTTGTGCCTTTAATAGGCCTAAAACTTCCTCAGTTATGGCTGTACCCATATCAGTTTGTAATAACTGCGTTTGCAAATTAAGCCACAAGCTCTTGTCAATAGCTCTTTTGCCACGCAATAATTGCATGAGATTGTCCTGTAGTCGATCACGCATACGTCGTAATCCCATCGACCACTGCTTACTTACCTTCTGAGAAGAAATAGCAACCGTATCCACTTTCTTTTTTGATCGAAGAAATTTAAACATACACACTCCAAAGGTCTTTTTTGCTTACAGATACCGATTAGCAAGTGATTTACAGTTCAAGTTCCTTATGCGAGTAGTGAAAAAACCTGCAGACTTGCCTTATCATCGTGTGGCGATTATACTATGGGGGTACAGGCAGTTCAAGGCAGTGCAAAATACACACCGTGTTTTGATTAGCAAACCTCTCTTGCTTCAGAATACAGAAAGAGTGTTTATACGAAAACGGGACTTGTATAGTTTTATGCCCCATGACTGTCAATTTAGTGGCAATATAGCCAAAAAAGAGATGAATATGCATCCAATACGCCATAATTGGCAATTACATGAGATAACTTATATTTTTGAGCAGGTATTTACTGAACTCATCTATCAGGCACAGAGTGTGCACCGAAAATATCATGATACCAACCAGATGCAGCTGAGTACCCTGTTGAATATAAAAACGGGTGCCTGCCCTGAGGATTGTGCCTATTGCTCACAAAGCATACACCATAATACGGGATTAAAAGGCACAAACATGTTGGATAAGGATATGATTATCGATGCAGCACGAAAGGCAAAACAAGCTGGTGCACAACGTTTTTGCATGGGCGGTGCCTGGCGGAAAGTGCCACGTGAAAAGTTATTCCTTCAATTATTAGATGCTATTAAAGCCGTTAAAACACTTGGGCTTGAAACATGCTTAACGGTCGGCATGCTAACAGATGCCGAAGCCCAACGGCTCAAACAGGCAGGACTTGATTACTATAACCATAATCTTGATACCTCACCCAGCTATTATAAAAAAATTATTTCAACCCGAACTTACCAAGATCGACTGAACACCCTTAAACACATACGTCAAGCTAACCTAAAAACCTGCTGTGGTGGCATTATTGGCATGGGTGAATCACGTGTCGATCGATTATGCCTGTTGCAACAACTGGCTAATCTACCACAACATCCAGAAAGTGTGCCAGTCAACAAATTTGTAAAAGTTGCTGGTACACCATTAGCAGACAGTGGTGTTGACTGTAGCATTTCATCATTTGAAATTGTGCGCACCATTGCGACTACCCGTATTCTTATGCCTAAAAGCACAATCCGCCTGTCAGCTGGAAGAAATGAGATGTCTAATGAGTTACAAGCATTATGCTTTATAGCTGGTGCTCGTTCCATTTTTTATGGTGATAAGCTACTTACAACAAACAATCCTGAACATTGTAAAGATACAAAAATGCTCAACCAAATGAGGTTCTCAACCAATGAAAAATATGTGGACTTGCCGTCTAGAGCGTAAACTCGCTCACCAAGCACAACAACAGTGTATACGTGATATCCTATGTCGATCTCAAAACAGTACTAACCCGATTATCGATCAGAAGCATTATCTGTCATTTTGTAGCAATGATTATTTAGGGTTATCAACTCATCCTAGGGTGGTTGAAGCTGCTAAGCAAGCTATCGACACTTATGGTATTGGCAGCAATAGCTCTCCTCTAGTCAGCGGTTATTGTGACATTCACCATCAATTAGAAGCAGCACTAGCTGAGTTTACACGACGGGAAGCTGTTATGTTGTTTAGCACAGGCTATATGGCAAATCTTGGTGTGATCAATGCACTATGTGAGCACAATGACACGATTTTACAGGACAAACACAACCATGCCTCACTGATTGATGGCGCGCTACTATCACGTGCTACCTTGAAGCGTTACCATAATATCAATGACCCAAGTTTGTACCGATGGCTGATAACAAAGAATAGATCCACAGCTGCTAAGTCATACAAATTACTTGCAAGCGATACCGTATTTAGTACAAGTGGGCAGTATGCAGCACTCTCTAAGCTAGGCAAGTTATGCCACCAACATCAAGCTTTCCTTCTCGTTGATGATACACATGGCTTTGGACACAGTGGCTCTGAAGGACGTGGTTCACTCGCCCTATTTAATTTAAGTGAAATAAGAGTCCCACTACTAATGTCAGGATTCGGTAAGACATTCGGTGCAAGTGGTGCCTTTGTTGCTGGCAAGCGAACAACTATTAACTTCTTACGTCAACATTGTCGAACTTACATTTACACAACTGCTTTATCACCCGTAATTGCATCGGCGGTCTACACAGCTTTAAAAGTAATTCAAGATGAGCCAAACCATCAACAAGCTCTGGAAAATAACATTCAACAATTCACCACCTGTGCAGCGGAAATAGGCTTACCTGTCATACGTTCAACAACTGCGATTCAATGTGTGCCAATTTCTTCCATTACACAGGCTATTCGTCTTGAACAGTACTTACGAGAGAAGGGTTATTTAGCTAGGATACTTCGCCCACCCACTGTTGCACCGAGTAAAATTTGCTTACGCATCACCCTAAACGCATTACACCAACCCAAACACATCACTAAATTGATCACATTATTGCATAAAAATTTACAAAAATGCGAACAACCCGCATAACAAGCCTATTTATTACAGGGACGGATACGGGTGTTGGAAAGACATACTTTTGCTCCGCATTATTGAAAGCTCTCAATCAACAAGGGCAACGTACGATTGGCTTTAAACCAATTGCTTCAGGCTGTCACCATAATGCCAAACAACAGCTTCGCAATGATGATGCCCTAATTTTGCAACAATCTGCCTCTGTCCTATTACCCTACGCACTTGTAAATCCCGTTGCTTTACAGCCCGAAATTGCTCCACATATTGCAGCAGAACAGAGCAACCGAAATGTCACAACTGAAGAACTATGCCAACACTATCAACGGCTACTATCTTATAAACCAGATACTATTGTAATTGAGGGTGCTGGTGGCTGGTACACCCCTCTTAATCAAGATCATACCCTAGCTAATTTTGTGATACAGCAAGAGCTTCCTGTTATTTTAGTGGTCGGCATCCGACTAGGCTGTCTGAACCATGCCATATTAACTGAACAAGCTATCCGTAATGATGGACTACACATCATCGGCTGGATTGCATCTGTAATCGAACCAAATATGCCAGCACTCAAAGAAAATATTGCAACACTACAAAATAGACTGAACGCACCGCAGTTAAAAGATCTCAGATCAGTACACTCTAAGGTTGAATAACTTGTGTCCCGAATTAAATACACTTGCATATCAAATGAACAATACCTACCTGTTCTAATATTTCTTGACTATTCCACACTAAGCTGTTACAGTTCGTTCTAGTGGCAGGGCATGCCATGTTAGCCTGTGGAGAGATAAGCATTAGCTGGTTCGATGAAGCAGGAATCTCTGGCAATGGGCAACCAACATCCAGCTTAGTAATAGGAAGCCCCTTTCTTTCGGGGAGGGCAGGATGTCAAAACTTAACGTAAGTTGATTGATGTTGCTTTTGTAGGAACTAAAACAAATCAATTTACTATTGTAATTGGATAAAACATGAAAGAAAATCAAGTAAGTACTGGAAAGATCCAGATGTTAATTAATGCTCAGGATGAAAGGGAGGTTCGTGTAGCACTCGTAAGAGATAATAAGCTTTATAACCTAGATATCGAACGAGCAGATGTTAAAAAACAAAAAGGTAATATCTATCTAGCACGTATCACCAAGATTACTCCTGGTCTAGGAGCTGCATTCGTCGTTTATACAGATGATGATACTGATCGCCATGGTTTCCTACCCCTCAAAGAAATTGCTCCAACCTCCGCAGAGGGTATTGATGGAAAAATTTATGAAGGTAAGGAGCTGTTATTGCAAGTCGAGAAAGAACAACGAAGCAATAAGGGTGCTTCCTTAACAACCTCTGTTGCACTTGTCGGTTCTTTCCTTGTTTTAATGCCCAATAGACCACGTATCAGTGGAATATCGAAACGCATTGATGGAAATAACCGTGCTAAACTTAAGGAATTGATTGAACAACTTAAAATACCCAAAGGAATGGGTATCATCGTTCGTACAGCAGGTACTAATAAAACACTTGCTGAATTACAATGGGACTTGGATCTCCTAGTGTTGCACTGGGAAGCTATTCAATCGGCTGCTAAAAAACTGAAGGCTCCTTGTTTGATTCATCAAGAGCAAAATATTATTATCCGTACCCTACGTGACTATTTGCATCAGGATGTCCAAGAAGTTCTTGTTGATAGCAAAGACGCATTCGAGACAATCAAAAGTTACTTGCAGCAGGTACAACCCAGCTTTGTGGAACGTCTCCATCTCCATCAAAGCGATACACCACTTTTTGAACATGCTAATATTGAAGATGATATTGCAACAATCTTCCAGCATGAAGTATCGTTACCTTCTGGTGGTACAATTGTTATTGACCATACCGAAGCCTTGGTCAGTGTTGATGTCAATTCGGCTCGTGCAAACAAAGGCGAAAGTATTGAAGAAACAGCCTTACAAACAAATCTAGAGGCGACAGAAGAACTTGCACGACAACTACGCCTACGCGATATTGGTGGACTTATCGTCGTTGACTTTATCGACATGCTAATGTACGAGAACCAACACTTGGTTGAAAATCGTTTGTATGCAGCCTTAGCATCTGACCGTGCACATACACAAATTGGACGAATCTCCAAGCGTTTTGGACTACTTATCATGTCGCGTCAGCGATTGCGTACAAACTTAACTGAAACTGGTTTACTGCCCTGCACTAGCTGTAAAGGACGTGGCATGGTTTACGGTATTGAGCCGTTCACAACATTGATGCTGCGACATATAAAAGGTCAGGCTGCCAAAGTAAAGCGAAGAAATAAAAATGTCCTGCAAGTGCAGGTACCAACTGAAGTTGCCACATTTTTATTCAACGAAAAACGCCAAGCTGTTGTGAAGATAGAGGAGCACTACGGTATCCATATCATGATTATTCCGAACCCTCACTTTAATATCCCACTCTATAAAATCAAACTTGCTTACGTCGCTGATAAAGGTGGTGCACGCACAAGAGGCTCAACAAAAAGCTATAAACTCATCGAAACACCTTTAGCCGAAGAACCTACGAACAAAGTTGAGTTTGTATCAGAAAAGCCAGCGGTCGCTATTTCTATTACAAGCCCTAAGCCACCTTCAAAAAAGGTTTGCTCAAGTAAGAACTTCATTGAACGCATCTGGTTGGCAATCTTTGGCTCTAGCCAAGAAAAGAAACCTGAGAAAACGCACCATCACCACGGTAAACCTAAGAAGCACTATCATAAACAAGGCTCACGTTCGCACCATACAAACCATTATCGCGGTCATCATTCAACTAACAAGTCCCGTCAGAAAACGATACACTCAAACAAAAATAAATGACCATGCGAAAAGTGTTGCTCGGTGTCACGGGTAGTATTGCGGCTTATAAAAGTGCTGAAATTATTAGAAATTTACAGCAGAAGGGGTATAGCGTACAGGTTGTCATGACGGAGCGTGCGCAGGCATTTATCACGCCTTTAACCTTACAAACACTCTCAAAACATCCAGTTCATTGCACACAGTCCATACATACGGATTCGTCAGCAATGGAGCATATTAAACTAGCCCGTTGGGCCGACCTGATTTTGGTCGCACCTGCTAGCGCAAATTTTATTGCAAAGCTGGCTCATGGACTCGCAGATAATTTGCTCTCAGCACTCTGTCTTGCAAGCCAGGCTGACATTATCATTGCACCTGCCATGAACACCTATATGTGGAATAATCCTGCTAATCAAGACAATTGTAAGCTACTGAAACAACGTAATATTACCTTACTTAAACCAGATGCTGGAGAACAAGCATGTGGAGAATACGGAACTGGACGCATGATGGCCGTCCAATCCATCATCGAGCACATCTGTTCATATCAAAACCTCGTAACTGCTCCATCTTTACGAAGACTTCCTGTTCTGATCAGTGCAGGTCCTACACACGAACCATTGGATCCTATCCGCTACCTTACGAATACCAGCTCAGGAAAAATGGGCTATGCACTAGCGCGTGCTGCATACGAATTTGGCTATCAGGTTACGTTGGTCAGTGGACCCACACAGCTTACACCACCGCCACATATTCACTATATCCCCATTACAACAGCACAACAGATGCTAACCGCAATTAAAAATATATTTGAGCAGCAAGCTATCTTTATCAGCACAGCGGCAGTTAGTGATTATCGCCCTGAAACCTACAGTACCGATAAATTAAAGAAAACAGATACAACATACCATACTACTTGGGTGAGAAATCCAGACATCATCAGCACGTTAAATAAACAGGCTAGCAAACGTCCTTTTATAGTTGGCTTTGCGGCAGAAACAAGCAAATTATTGCAACGAGCACGTGCAAAATTAGCTAATAAAAACTTAGATATGATTGCTGCTAATCTTATTACACCAGATTACGGTTTTGATTCAGATGATAATGCATTAACTGTCATTTGGGATGGAGGTCAACAGGATTTGTGTAAACAACCCAAAGATACGCTCGCTACATCCTTGTTACACCTCATTACAAAACATTATTTAGAAAAGCAATAACTTGAAGAGACGTTTCTATGGCTACAGCTCATACACCAGCCTTTAAACTCAAAGCACATGCAACAATTTTGAGCACATTTTACTTATTAAATGATGACATCAACCAATTACAAGCTCAATTACATACGAGCATGCAGCAAGCACCCAATTTTTTCAAACAAACACCTGTTGTGATTGATTTATCACATCTACACCCAAAAGAAGATCAAGCCACTGACCTACAAACCCTATGCACTGTACTCCGCCAATACGGCATGATCCCCATTGCAATTCAAAATGCTGGTACATACTCCGAGACACTCAAGGATGAACTAGAGATTGCGCTACTTTCTCAACCACTTTCATCCTCAAAAGTAACGACACACACACCATCGTCATCAACAAAAATAGCTGAATCAAACAACCAAATCATCACACAGACTGTACGTTCAGGACAGTCTATCTATGCACGTCATAAAGATCTGATTGTACTGGCAGCAGTGAGCCATGGTGCTGAACTACTCGCTGACGGACATATCCATGTTTATGGAACACTGCGAGGACGCGCATTAGCGGGAGTATCTGGAGATAAACAAGCTAGAATATTTTGCCACTGCCTAGAAGCACAGCTTGTTGCAATTGCTGGCATTTACCAGCTCAATGAACAATTTCCATCTACATTGAAACCAACATGTACACAAATTTACTTAACTCAACAAGAATATTTAACATTTTCCAATCTCTAACTATTTCTGCTTGAATGCCCCATTAAAATAACTTAAGATGGTATTTGTCTGATGGGAGAACTGGCAAGAAGAGAGCTAAATAAAAGATATGTCTAAAAACAGCTCCATTACAACACCTCTAACCTAAATAACAAGGTATTAATACTGTGAATAAACGAGCACAAATTATCGTCATCACTTCTGGAAAAGGTGGTGTTGGCAAAACAACAAGTAGTGCAGCTATCAGCATCGGTCTTGCCAGTCGAGGTTATAAAACTGTCGTCATCGACTTTGATGTTGGTTTACGCAACCTTGATTTGCTTATGGGCTGTGAACGACGTGTTGTCTACGACCTTATCAACGTCATTCATAATGAAGCAAAACTATCTCAAGCCTTAATTAAAGATAAGCGTGTTGAAAATTTATCAATCCTTGCTGCCTCACAAACACGTGATAAAAATGCTCTGAGCTTGACTGGTGTCGAGTCGATATTAGATGAATTACGATCCAAGTTTGACTATATCATCTGTGATTCACCTGCTGGTATTGAACACGGTGCATTAATGGCAATGTACTTTGCTGATCAAGCAATTATTACCACCAATCCAGAAATTTCTTCTGTTAGAGACTCAGATCGAATTTTGGGCATACTTGCAAGTAAGACCCATCGCGCTAAACAAGAGCTAGAACCCATCAAAGAACATTTGCTAGTGACACGCTATAACCCATTGCGTGTACAAAAAGGTGAAATGTTAAGCGTTCATGATGTTCACGATATTTTGGCCATTCCACTATTAGGGGTGATACCTGAATCACAAGCTGTATTAAAAGCGTCTAACTCTGGCATTCCTGTAATATTAGATGAACCAAGTGATGCAAGCCAAGCCTATAAAGATACCATTTCTCGTTTCTTAGGTGAGACACTCCCCCATCGCTTTATTACGACACCCAAACGCAAGTTATGGAGCCGCTTATTCAGTACAAACATACAAGAAATAACAGCTGGTTAATCACACATGAGCTTTATAAAAAATTATTTCAAACAAAAAAAACCATCTGCAAATATTGCAAAGGAACGCTTGGAAATCATTGTCTCGCACCAACGCAAGAAAAGGAAAAATACCTCTAACAACTATACACAGCAGCTCGAAAGAAAATTAGTAGCTGTTATTAAAGACCATCTTAATATAGAAGAAGGGATAAATATTCATGTCGTTGAGAAACCTCATTATTCTTCAGTCAAATTAACCGTTGAATTGCCACTAAATTAAGACTATTGAACAGAAAAAATTTAGCTATGTGTGATACAAATTTACAATATGTCGTTGTTGGCTTGGGGATCACTGGCTTGAGTTGTGTTCGCTTCTTAATGCGCCGTGGAGTGCCCGTTAGAGTCATCGACACACGCCCTGAACCACCTTTTTTAAATCAGTTACGCGCACAATTCCCCGATGTACCAATTGCCTGCGGTGGCTGGAATAGGTCGTGGCTGGAACAAGCCGATACTATTATCCTTAGCCCAGGACTCTCTTTAAAGGAGTCTGCTATTGTTGCACAACTACAACGTGGTGCAACAGTTTACGGTGATATTGATCTATTTGCACGCCATGTAACTGGTAAAGTCATTGCAATTACTGGCACCAATGGTAAAAGTACACTTGTCGCATTGCTGAGTGCCATGGCACAAGTAGCTGGTATAAACGCTGTTGCTGGCGGTAACATTGGTGTTCCAGCACTTGATTTATTAGAACACAAAGCTGACTACTATATATTGGAACTCTCTAGCTTTCAATTGGAAACCACAACCCACCTACACCCACTGGCATCTGTAGTCCTCAACCTTGCCCCCGATCACCTAGAACGCTATGACTTTGATCTTACACGCTACGCCTCTGCTAAACAGCGTATTTATCACCATAGTACCCACTGTATCGTGAACCGTGATGACCCATTCGTCCGAAATATGTTAACTTCACCCGATTATAGTTTTGGTAGTGACGCGCCACACTCACCCAAACAATTTGGCCTAGTACAACAATCTGGCAAAACCTGGCTTGCCCATCATCAACACCAGTTACTTGCTGTTGATGAGTTATTACTACAAGGGAAGCATCATTGGCAAAATGCACTTGCTGCATGTGCACTTGCTACCTGTATGGGCATCCCTTTAACCGCAATGCAACAGGCATTACAGAATTTTCCTGGACTACCACATCGCTGTCAACTGGTTCACCACCACAACGATATTGCTTGGTATAATGACTCCAAGGCAACAAATGTCGCAGCCAGCCAAGCAGTCATCGACAGCATCGGCTCTTTAACCAGAGGAAAATTAGTTCTTATCATGGGAGGTGAAGCCAAAGAAACCGATTTCAGTCCATTACGTCCCCTCATCTCACAGCACGCACGCTGCATCTTGTTGATCGGACGTGATAAGGCATTGCTCAAACACGCACTCCAAGACACAGTACCCTGCATCTTACTACCTAACCTGGAACAGGCCATACACATCGCTAAACAATGGTCACAACCTGGTGATGCGGTCTTACTAGCCCCAGCTTGTACTAGCTTTGATCAATTTACTAACTTTGAACAACGTGGGGAGCACTTTATACGTTACCTTTAACATCCTCTCCCAATAAGTCTAAACAGTAAGACTATAAGGTCTTATTGAAGAGCTGCCCCCTCGTCACTTTCACCTTTTGCTACATTGGGTTCGGGTTCATAAACTTGTGAAATACTACTATCCACAAATTGGAATTCATTGCTATTTGTGACATCACTACTACCTCCCTTCTTATCACAACTAGTACCTAACTCCTTATTACTGGTTACTGATAGCAATTTATAAAACAAAAAAAGAATATTTCTGCTTTTACTATTATACCCATAATGTAGACTTTTCTCAAAATGTTTATTTATTGCTTCTATGGATAATCCAAATTTACCTAGTTCATGGATGAGTTTCAATGAAGTCTCCTCCATATCATCACACGAACAAAATGATAAGACGGCTGGCCAATAAGGCCTCATGCTCTCTTCTAATAAATTGATGGATACTAACTGCTTAGTGTCAATACCTTGCAGAAAGTTTTTTAAAAATCTAATATGCCCAATTCTAACAACATTGAACCCGACCGCCTTAACTCTGCCTGGCTTCATCACTAGACTATTTTTTCCCTCTTGCATAGTAGCCTCCTTTAACTCATTCAATTTCTCTATAAGAGTTTTATTCTCTTTACCAACGCACTTCTTTATCTCACTACTGCTATTTAATAACTCTAAATCAGCGTAACTCTTATTTATATTCACAAACTGATTCAAGTCCTTTCTATAAGCTATATTCTCCCAAATTGAATGAACAAGAGTAAGTAATAAAAGTAAGCCAACAGCAACCACTATAGGAGTGAACACCATCACTATAGGAGCTGCTGCAATGTATAGCCCAACTGCTGATGCAGCTAATAGGAGTACTCCTCCAATGAGCAAAAAAATGATAATCTTTAAACTGTTAGCACCTCTAGAAAATAACGGTGAAGCAGCAATATAGAATCCTACAACCCCAAATAAAATCACACCTATTGCCGCAGGCAGGATAAAAGGTATTGCTAAAAAGATGGCTGCTGCAATGCCAAGTGCACCAAGTATCACCAATGAAGCAAATGCTGCCATCCAACCCATATTTGCATATGTTAGCCTCCCCCAATCAGTCTTATTACTTTTTCTAAGAAGAGCAGTAGCAGAACAAAAAATACCTAAAAAGAATATAACGAGAATGATAGGCGGTGATAGGAAGGCAACGGCAAAAAATCCTAGAATACTTGTCAGAGTGAAGGTAATGATTGCTGCTACTATCAGGAACAATCCCAATTGCCACAGTCTCAAAGAGAACTTCTTTCCTGCAGTAAACATAGTTATTATCCGATTATTTGACTAAAAAATAATATTTTTTCGCATATTACTAATAAGTATAGTATATTTTTCTTTATTTACTTTCAGCACGCCTACAAGATCCAGCAGTTCCTGATGAATAAATCTATCTTTGTTAAGTAAAGGATAAAGAGGTATTCTGGCTTTATTTTTCGCAACAATTGAGGATTCCCCACTCAATGAGTCACACGGCAAGATTTGCACTATAAGGTCTTATGGGAGACCAATGTTGTCATCTGTATTTTCAGGATCTGATGTATTGATGTTACCTACACTTGTTGTAGTATGTGGGTTCATGATGGATAGCTCAGTTTGTAAAACGTCACTACTGTCAGATTTTAATTCTTTGCTATGTGCGACACAAGTATCACCTACCTTGTCATCATAACTAATACCTGAATCCATATTACTGGTTACTGATCGCAATTTATGAAACAAAAAAAGTAACTCTTTGCTTTCATCATAATGCTTACTACGTGGATTTTGCTTAAAATAATTATTCATGTTTCCTCCTCCCTTTTTAAAACGTCTAAAAATTGTTAGTTCATTGATGAGATCCAATGAAGTCTTCTTCATACGAATCTTATCATACGAACAAAATAATACGGCACTTGAGTGATAAGGACTCATGCTCTCCTCTTTTGATAAATCGATGGATAGTAACTTACTGGTATCAATACCTTTCAGTAACTCTTCTAAAAAATTAATAGTACCTATTCTACTAACATTCAAAATGGGTGGTACATTACCTTCTGTTTTCATCAGCAGACTATTTTTTCTCTCACTAACAATCGATATCTTTAACTCATTCAATTTTTCTATAAGAATTATATTATTTCTACCAAGAGGGATCCTCTTTAGGGAAGAAACAATAGGCAGTAAAAAAAAACGGAAGCCAATTGCAAGCATTACAGTAGTGAACACCATCACTATAGGAGCTGCTGCAAGGAATAGCCCAACTGCTGATGCAGCTAATATGAATACTCCAATGAGCAAAAAAATGATAATCTTTAAATTATTAGTGCCTGTAGAAAATAATGGTGAAGCAGAAATATAGAATCCTACAACCCCAAATAAAATCATACCTATTGCTATAGGCATAACAAAAGGTATTACTGAAAAAATGGCTACTGCAATGCCAAGTATCAACAATGAAGCAAATGCTGCCATCCAACTTATACTTGCATACGTTAGCCTCCCCCAATCAGTCTTATTACTTTTGCTAAGAAGAGCAGTAGCAGAACAAAAAATACCTAAAAAGAATATAACGAGAATGATAGGCGGTGATAGGAAGGCAACGGCAAAAAATCCTAGAATACTTGTCAGTGTGAAGGTAATGATTGCTGCTACTATCAGGAATAAGCCTAATTGCCACAGTCTCAAAGGTAAATTCTTCCTTACAGTAAGCATAGTTATTATTCAATTGTTTTGATTAAAAAATAATATTTCTTCGTATCTTACTGATAAGTATAGTCTATTTTTCTTTATTTCCTTTCAACACGCCTACAAGCATCAAAGATGCTTGCAAAATATCTATTCCATGCTAGCATCATTGGCATGATATACGATGTAAGCAGCAGGATCTATTTTTTTGAGAAGGTACACTATGCCTTTCTTATACTCATCCTCGCTAGCTATATTGCAATACCCTGTTGTGCAAACACGTTAAAGGATGAAGACCTTTATTTTGATCAAGCAGTCTCGATGCCAGATAAAGAGGTACAACGCTTCGCTAATGCTATCGCAAGTATTAAACATTACTACATTAATACGGTAAAAGATGAGACTCTTTTTGCACATGCGATCGATGGCATGCTTAAAGGGCTAGACCCCCATTCAACTTACCTCAATAAAAATGCATTAAAAAATTTGAAAGAAACGACAGACGGTAAGTTTGCAGGTATTGGAATTCGCGTGATCACTGAACAGGATTTTTTGAAAGTTATTTCACCAATCGATGGCTCACCTGCATCATTAGCAGGGGTTAAGCCAGGCGATCTTATCATCAAAATTGATAATACTTTTCTGCAGCATACTCAATCGACCGAAGCCATCAATATGATTCGAGGAAAACCAGGTTCACAGGTTACTTTAACTATTTTACGTAAGGACAGCGCAACCCCATTAAACCTTACCATTACACGAAAAATGATTGATATCGATCGGGTACAAGGACGTTTGCTATCAAATGGCTTTGCTTACACCCGTATTAGCCTATTTCATAGCCCCACTGCTAAAGAATTAGTACATCTACTTACTCAATTGCGTAGAAAGAATCAGGGAAAGCAGTTAAGTGGTGTCATATTAGACTTGCGCAATAATCCAGGTGGGTTACTTGAAGCCAGTATTGCAGTTTCTGACCTCTTTCTCGACCGAAAATATATTCAAAAACACTTTCCAAGCTATCACAATATCATTGTCTATGCAAAAGGACGTATACCGATGACAAATATTATGGCCGAGGCAACGTATGGTGATAAATTGTCAAATGTACCAATGGTCGTGTTGATAAATAATGGTTCGGCTTCTGCCTCGGAGATTGTTGCAGGAGCCCTAAAAGATTACCACCGCGCCATTCTGATTGGAACACCTAGCTTTGGTAAGGGTTCGGTACAAACTGTTCTACCCCTCAATAAAGATAGTGCTATCAAGCTTACAACGGCTCTATACTATACACCCTCTGGTACACGCATCCAGGCGAAGGGTATTCAACCAGATGTGCTACTCCCTGACGAAATTCATATCAAAAAACCAATACACCCACAGGACATTATTAATTCCATGACCTTTGATCATATCAAAGAGATTAACTTGCATGGCCATCTCAGCAGTGATTCTAAGCAAAACCAAATAAAACAAGATAAAGAAAAAGATACCGCATTGCTGTATACAGATTTCCCCATTTTTGTTGCATGCACAATTTTGCAAAGTCTTCAGACCACACGCTAATGAAACTATATTCACTTATTTCACGCATCATTCACTATACGCTCTACTACACTCATCAGTTTTTTTGCTGTGCAATTTTTCTCTGCACTCTGGTTGATCAACTTGCTTTTGCTCACATGCCAACAATTAGCGTTATTATCGATGATTTAGGTTCAGACAGAATACACAACCAACAGGCCATTCATTTACCAGGAGCATTTACATACGCTATTCTACCTAACCAACCTTATTCACGCTGGATCGCTGAGTTGGCGCATCAATCACATAAAGAAATTATGTTACACCTCCCCATGCAAGCGATTAAAGCAAAAGAATCCCAGATCTCTGGTATATTAACCTGTGCAATGAATCAAGCCAGCTTTAAGCACACCTTGCTCAACGACTTGGCAGCTATCCCCTATATTCACGGCATAAACAATCATAAGGGTAGTCTACTGAGTCAAAACAAACGCAACATGGCTTGGCTTATGGAGACGATTAAGGCATCAAATCTATACTTTATTGATAGCCGTACCACCCCTCTTTCAGTCGCTGAGAGAACAGCACAGCAGTACCACGTTCCAAGTCTACGTCGCGACGTTTTCTTAGATACAGTCCTCACGTATCAAGCTATTGATAAGCAGTTTAAACGCCTAGTACATATCGCTAAAACAAAAGGCTACGCCCTGGCAATCGCACATCCACACGCGTTAACACTACGCTACTTAAGTAGTATACCCCAAACACTGGCAAACCAAGGCATTGCATTCGTACCCGTCTCAAAGTTGATTGTGATCGCTTATGAGCAACCACAAAGAACTAAGCACTAATAAGAATTTAGATTTGACTGAATAGAACTATCAGTAACTTTCCCACGTAATACACGATAAATCCAAGCCGTATATAATAAAATGATAGGCACAAAAATTAATGTCGCAACCAACATAATGCATAGTGTCGACTCACTAGAAGACGCATCCCAAACCAACAAGCTATGGTTCGGTTGACTGGATGATGGTAGCAAGAATGGAAAAAGTGTAACGCCCACAGTCGCAATAATAGACGTAATGCTTAACCCGCTGAAAATAAAAGCACACTTCGGCATACGATTCGCGAATAATACAACCCCTAATATACTCAACAATCCCATGATCGGAATAATAGCCGCAAAAGGAACATGTTGATATACACTTAACCAACTTCCCAAGGTGTGAGAAACAACTTTGTGTAAAGGGTTGGAAGGTGCACCATGTACTATATT
>PIWD01000047.1 GCA_003354005.1 Gammaproteobacteria bacterium
AAAAAACAGCAAATGAATAGTGAGCTTCCTGTTTGGGAGCAATTTTATGCGCTCGCTGGATAATTGTATCCAGAATACAAACATCCTTTGAACTAATAAAACTTTGCAACACAACCGTGGAGAATTCCGCACAACAGGTTAAATTCAAAAATCTCTGTAAGAGAGATGTTGCATCAGTGTATAAGAAAACTGTGCCAATCCTGTAGCGATGTGGCACTGTGGTGCTGCTGTCGCTCTTTTTCCAATGATGCAACCGTTGCATAACCCCCCGCTAAAGTTGTAGTACAATACACACGGTAGGTTAATGCACTACGGGTAATCAGATGAGCATCAGCACTGGCTTGATGCCCTTCAATGGTGTTCACAATAATGTCAATTTCACCATTTTTGATTTTATCGACATTGTGCGGGCGACCCTCAGCTATTTTTTTTACAATTTCACACGGCACCCCCGCTTCCAGCAATACCTCCGCTGTACCACGTGTTGCAATAACACGAAACCCAAGTCTAACAAAGGAACTAGCTAAAATAGCCACTTGTGGCTTGTCATCATTTCGTACGCTAATAAAAACACAGCCACGTAACGGTATTGTGATCCCGACCGCTAGCTGGCTTTTATAAAATGCTTCCCCAAAACTACGCCCAATGCCCATTGCTTCACCAGTTGATCGCATTTCAGGACCCAACACGTGGTCAACACACGAAAAACGATCAAATGGGAAGACTGGTTGTTTTACCGAGAAATAATTAGGCATAATCTGCTGTTCATAACCTTGCTCTTTTAATCTAATACCAAGCATACAACGAACTGCAATTGTTGCTAATGGTAAGCCTGTGGCTTTTGCAACAAAAGGTACTGTACGTGAGGCACGTGGATTAACTTCCAGTACATATAGTGTTTGATTTCCCCAGGCAAACTGCGCATTTACAAAGCCCACAACACCTAGTTCTAACGCAATACGTGTTATCTGCTCACGACATAGTTGTTGTACTTCATCCGATAGGCGATATGCTGGCAAAGAACATGATGAATCACCAGAATGGACGCCAGCTTTCTCAATATGCTCCATAATGCCCCCAATCAATACTTGCTCGCCATCACACACAGCATCAACATCTATTTCAATGGCATTGTCCAAAAAATGATCGAGTAACAACGGATTTTTTTTTGAAATATGCCCAGCATGCTGTATGTAATGAGTGAAATGTTGTTCATCATAGATCACTTGCATTGCACGACCACCTAAAACATAAGAGGGGCGAACAATTAAGGGATAAGCAAAAACTTTCGCAAGTCGCAAAGCATCTTCGGCACTATGCACGATTCCACCAGGTGGCTGACGTAATTGTAATTTATTCACAAGCTGTTGAAATAGACCACGATCCTCAGCACAGTTAATTGCATCTGGTGTTGTACCAATAATATGAACTTGAGCTGCTTCTAAGGGCTTGGCTAATTTAAGGGGGGTTTGACCGCCACAGTGCACAATTACACCATAGGGTTGTTCACAATGTGTAACTTCAAGCACATGCTCTAAGGTCAGTGGCTCAAAATATAAACGATCCGATACATCATAATCAGTAGAAACTGTCTCTGGGTTGCAGTTTATCATGATCGATTCAATGTCCTTACCCAATGCCAACACAGCATGTACACAACAATAGTCAAACTCAATGCCCTGTCCGATACGGTTGGGACCACTGCCTAGTACAACCACCTTATGGCGATCATCAGCTTCTGCTTCACAAGTTCCCCAGTAAGTTGAGTACATATAAGCTGTAGGGGTAGGAAATTCACCTGCACAGCTATCAATGCGCTTATAGACAGGCCGAATATTTAATTGATGACGGTAGGCACGCAACTTATCTTCATCCGTACCCAATAGCTCTGCTAACCGAATATCCGTAAAACCCTTTCGTTTGAGGTAGCGCATGAAATCAGAGTCAATCATCAGGAGTTCATCAGGCAATCCATTCTCAATTGTTACTAAATCAGCAATTTGATATAAGAACCAAGTATCAATATGAGTTAATGCCTGTACCTCATCTAAGGAGAAACCGTAACGAAACGCATCGGCAATCAACCACAACCGCTTCCAGGTTGCCTGCCCCAATTGTTGATACAATTTTTCACGAACTAGAGCTTGCCCCTGCTCATCATAGCTATCTCGTTCAGCAAATAAGGGTGTCAGGCCATGTTTATTAATTTCTAAGCTAGCAATCGCTTTTTGTAAAGCTTCCTGAAAAGTTGTACCAATCGCCATCACTTCCCCAACTGACTTCATTTGTGTCGTTAACTGTTGGCAACTCTTCGGAAATTTTTCAAAATTAAAACGTGGCATCTTGACCACTACGTAGTCCAAAGCTGGCTCAAATGAAGCTGGTAGATGGCCACCAGTGATTTCATTCCTAAGTTCATCTAATGTATAACCCACAGCTAATTGAGTGGCAACCCTAGCAATTGGGAAGCCTGTGGCCTTAGATGCTAGTGCAGAGGAACGGGAAACACGTGGATTCATTTCTACAACAACCATATCACCCTTAATCGGATCAATGGCAAACTGGACATTAGACCCACCAGTAGTGATACCTACCTCTGTCAACACTGCAACCGCTGCCTGACGCATACGTTGATATTCTTTATCGGTCAAGGTTTGTGCTGGCGCAACAGTTATAGAATCACCAGTATGAATGCCCATGGGATCAATATTTTCAATCGCACACACAATCATAGCATTGCCACAGTGATCACGCACAACTTCCATTTCAAATTCTTTCCAGCCTAAAATGGACTGATCAATCAAGATATTGTTCACTGATGGTAAATCAAGACTACGCTCGCAAAGGGTAACAAACTCTTCATGGTTATAGGCAATACCGCCACCAGTCCCACCCAGTGTGAATGAGGGACGAATAACAGCTGGCAATCCAATATCTTCTAAAACAGTTAAGGCTTCTTCTATTGTACAAACAACACCAGAACGCACCGTTTCTAAACCAATATGCTCCATCGCTTGACAAAATAATTTGCGATTCTCCGCCTTTTCAATGGCAGCAGGTGTAACACCTATCATTTCAACTTGATATTTTTTCAGTACAGCATGATGGTGTAATTCTAAAGCACAGTTTAGTGCAGTCTGCCCACCCATCGTCGGTAAAATAGCACAGGGACGTTCCTTAGCAATGATTCTTTCTACAACTTCCCACTGTATTGGCTCGATGTAAATAACATCAGCCATTTGCGGATCTGTCATAATCGTTGCAGGGTTTGAATTAACTAAGACAATACGGTAACCATCATCACGCAATGATTTACAAGCTTGTACACAGGAGTAATCAAATTCACATGCCTGACCAATAACAATCGGACCCGATCCCAGTAACAAAATAGTCCTTATGTCGTTTCTCTTCGGCATTTATTGTACCTTTCTTATCTGTTGCAAGCCTACATATTAGGAAGAAGTACTCGTATAACCACTATTTGATACTACATACTGAAATTAATCAGCATGTTTATGTGAACATGATAACTCTAAACCTTTACGATAGCAATCCAATGCTATAGTTTGTTCCTCCATTTCTAAAAATAATTGTGCTAAACAACAATATAAATCTGGTGTATGTACCAAGGTATGTGCTTGCTTTAAATAAGCATGCGCACGCGCTACCATACCCTGTTTCAAACAAACTTTAGCAAGCAACATCAGTAGACAGGGATGCTTCGGATACCGAGATAACCACATCTGCATATCACGTAATGCACGCTGACCATCCACTTGTGATAAGTTTAAATAAGTATCCCCTAAATGATCGCTCCACCTAGCTTGTAGCGCATGTTTTAGTAATCGATACGCTTCTGAGGCACCACCATGTCGATCAAGCAATAGAGCATATTCCCCCAGTATAATTGCATCCGCTTGGCAGGCCTGTGGGATTCGTTTCCAAAGTTTTTTAAGTTTTGATGCTCCAACCTGCTCTGCAAGCTTTTTTAAACAAACAGTTTGAACAAATGACCACTGATGCACTGTTAACGCTGCTATACCACGGCCGTGTGTATCAGTAAGCAGCCACTCAAAACCAATCACATGATCATCCATTGCTTGATAGATGCGACCTAGCAGTTGAAATAATACTGGATGTTGTGACGCTAAATTTTTAATCAGATTTAAAGTCTCTAGGGCAAGCTCCGCTGATTGACTATCTAGTTGCCACATCGCTTGCAACAGTTGAACTGATACTTCCAATGGCTGAGCAATATGCGAAACTTGTGCTAAATAAATATCGCGCTGACTATAATCCCCACATTGATGCGCCACCTTCGCAGCAGCCAAAATATGCCACCATGCCCGATCATCGCATGATACGACCTGTCGCAATAGCTTCCGTGCTGGTTCAAACTCGCCTAGTAAAATATGTGACCAAGCAGCAATGGCCTTATCCCCTGCACGCTCCGAACGGCGGGTCGCCCACCAACCACAAAACCATCGCGGCAGCCCAAATAAAGATGAAAAACATTTTACCAAGATGATACCCGACAGTAATATCGCTAACAGCAACAATACCGCACTCCAAAGTGTCATCATCATTTGTTTCTGTTTGTAGACAATTAATACATAACCTGGTATCTTCACCCCCCCATGCAATAATAACGAACCAGCTACTATCACAAAAATAAAAATGAACACACACAAAAAACGCTTCATTACTTATTTCTCCACTATACGAACCTTTTCTGTATCACTTTAGGCTGATCAGATTGCCTCTCCCGCGATGGAAGTTTATCCTTTGAAGGTGTATCGTCAGTTGTTTGATCTGATGATACAACTTCTTTATCTAATTTATGCTGCTCCAATTTTTTTGTAGACTGTACATTAACCAATTGTTGTGTGACTCGCTGCAATTGTTCATCAATTAATCGCAATAATGGCAACAAATCAGGTGTTTTTTTGTCCAGTTCCACTTTTTGCAGGGCCAATAGTTCTGGCAGTAGGTCTTGCAATTTAGGATAATAAGCAATTGTAGCTTTCACTTTCTGCACCAACTCTTTTATACTGCTCTTATACAATATAGGCTGGTGATGCAAAACCGCCCAAATGGCCTGTTCAAAGTACAAGCGACCGTGTACCTGCCAATAATGCGGATACAACATTACAATATCCTGCATCTCTGGCACCTTCGTGATCACCCACATTTTACTGAATTGATGCAGCAAACCCTTCCAATAGCCTTGTAATTGCCCTAATATACGCTTCCACCAGACTTCAGACCTATCTATTTTTTTCTGATCAAGTGATTTTTCTAAGTTTGACGATTGATCTAGCAACAGTGGCAGAGGTAATTGATGCGTTTGAACTGCCGTAATAAATTTGTCTTGATCTTGATTAAGCTGTAAAAGGATCTGACCATAATCAAGCATTTTTATATCATGTAAATCAGCTAATGCGTGCTCTATCGCAGTGTGTATGGTCGTATCACCCAGCATTTGGGTCGCCAGAAGCTTCTCAGCCCACATTAAATTATACACCGCTCTCTTGCGTGCCTGCTGGTGCAAGGCATCGTACGCCTGCTGCACTAGGTCTCTCACATGTAACAATAACCAATACTGCTGGGTTACTGGTGTTAATTGTCGCACTCGTTGTACAAGTAGCTGTTTCTTCAGTTCTGTCAATTGCTGATACTGTGCTTGCCTATCTTGCTGTAACTGTTTTTGCTGTTGTTTGAGTTGATCAAGCTGATATTGAATGCTCTTGGATCGTTGCAGGGGTTGAAACCACCATAGCCCTCCCGCTATCAAAATAAGTAGTGCTAACCCTAGTGAAATACATAAGTATCGACAAATTTTTGTTTTTGATCGAACTGGCTGCTCAATTGCCTGATCAACTTTATTTTTCTGATCCTGACTTTCTTCCTGCATACTATCCTCGCCTCAGTTTAACCCTCTGACACAACAAGGCATCTATTAATGCATCATTTGTCGCATTGTTGGCGATTATGAGTTTCTCCTCACAACAATACTGTCGCATTGCCTGTGCAATTCGCTCACTCGCCACTAGCCATGTTAACCCAGTTAATTGAGAACTGCTATACTTATAACGATTGATTACATGAAGCAAACAATGAAATAAATCCACACTCGTAACTACAACAACTTGCGGAGCATAGGTACACAATGCCTGCCAGTTTTTATATGATACATCGGCACAAGAACGACGATATACTCGTATAACGCTTACAGACGCACCACGCTCACGGCATGTCGACTCTAGTAAGTTACGTCCACCCTCACCGCTGACAATGCCTATCTGACATCCCTTAAGCTGCTGAAAGACAGGCAAAGCCAGCAGTTCCTCACTGTTAAAGTTTAGCACTGGCCGTGCTGATACAGCTATACCGTATTTTTCCAAAGCAGAGGCAGTTGCAGGACCTACTGCAGCAACTCGTGCCACCATCTTTTTTATGACTTGCCCCAACTGACCATACATCGCATTCTGTACGGCATTAACACTCACAAAAATAAGCCAATCAGATGCTGATAAGCAATTGACAAAACTGATAAATGAAATCGATGGCACAATTGGCTCAATCTTCAATACTGGCAAATGATAGGCTGTACCACCTTGTTCAACAATTTTTTTACACAATGTGTCGCTTGGTCGTGACACCCAGATACGTAATTCATTTGGAAGTCTTTGTTTTGGTCTATTTTCACGCATTAATTTCTACTTTACACATTAATTTAACTCATTGCTTGCCCTGCATCTTGCAGCATGGGGGTGGTTATGGTACAATACCTACTTTAGCACCTAAATGATCTTGGTAACACCTTGGCAACACTGTGAAAGTAGTTATCATTATTATGGGGACACCAAACTATGATAACCAATAAGAGTCATGAAGTTCCTTACATTGAAGTGTTAAAAAATGAGATGCCCAGAATTTTTACGTATTTTAAGATTAAGTATACTAATAGTGAGGGATCCAAAGAAATAACATCAAAGGATCAACTAGATCAACTAATAGCGTGGATAGTCAGTGCCAATAATATTAACGATGCCTATATAGTAGCATCCCTGTTGCTCCATGTACTAAAATCTAAAGTTGATCAACAAAAAAGAGAGTCCAAAGATGCGAGCATCAAAGATGCGAGCATGATCTTTACAGCAGCCTATGCTGCACTAGAGCGCGCAGAAAGCCAATTCTTTAGCAAACTTCATGAGTTTGGATTGAATTATGATATACAGTATGCTCAAAATTCAGAGGAACTCTTTTATGAACTCCACGATGACAAACACCCCCATATAAGAACTGTATTATGGCTTATCACTTTTTTATTAATCACTTTAAACTGCGCGAGTGCTGCAACAACAATCTTTGTTTTAATAGCACTATATGGCTATACAAATTTATTTTTTCAACTATTTATAGTTACGATGACTTCTATATCTGTGATGCTATTTTACTTTCAAGATTTAAAGAATCTATTAATACGCCTCATCTTATACCCCAAACTATTTTTTAGAAAATTACCTTGTACAAAGCTCATCCTTATCCCTATTGTATTGATTTGTATTCTCATTGCTGGAAATGCCATTTATCTTAGCTTATTTTTTTCGACTCCCATATACTTGGCAGTGCCTGGTGTAATATGTAAAATACTTTTGCATTTTAGCTGGCTCTTAAAGTCTGTCTTTACATTTAATCGTAAAAACTTCCTTTCATATTTTTGGAATCGTACCACTCCAATAAAATCGATATATAAATGGGTAATTGCTATCATTGCTTTAGGGCTACTTGGCATGTCTCAGTTTGGAACGTTATCCATTGTGATTATGACATTATCATTTGCATCACCTATTAGCTGGCTTATAATTTCTATAATTCCTCTTACTTTTATGGTTTTTTTACCGAACTTATGTAGGATAATCGAAATATTAATTGATTTTATTTGTAATGCAGTTAAAGCCCTGTTCGGTATCAGTGATAAAGCAAAAAAATACTTTATTCAGATATGGACATGCCTTACTTGGTCAAAAATTGCTTACATCATCCTTATAGCTGTGGCACTGGCTAGTTTAGTTTTTACAAGTTCCCTATATGCCGCATCGACATGTCTGGCATGTATCATAGCATCGAAAAATACCATACTTTGTTTGAGTGCCATCCCAGGATATATAGACCTCGAAACAGATCGCCTTGAATTTGAAGACAAAGATAAACTCACTCTAACACTTTACAAAAGTGACTTCCAAGCTATCAACTCGTCTCCCAAAGTTGAGACCGCAGAACACTCATCACAACATGAAATGTGATCCTACAAGCCCCCGAACAAAATAAAGGAGAGGTGCTGAAGGTACGTTTCCCGAGAACTATTTGTTGACTGATCACCTAATAAGAATTTAGATTTGACTGAATAGAACTATCAGTAACTTTTCCACGTAATACACGATAAATCCAAGCCGTATATAATAAAATGATAGGAACAAAAATTAATGTCGCAACCAACATAATACATAGTGTCGACTCACTGGAAGACGCATCCCAAACCAATAAGCTATGGTTCGGTTGACTGGATGATGGTAGCAAGAACGGAAAAAGTGTAACGCCTACAGTCGCAATAATAGAAGTAATGCTTAACCCGCTGAAAATAAAAGCACACTTCGGCATACGATCTGCAAATAACACAACCCCCAATATACTAAATAATCCCATGATCGGAATAATAGCCGCAAAAGGAACATGTTGATATACACTTAACCAACTTCCCAAGGTGTGAGAAACAACTTTGTGTAAAGGGTTGGAAGGTGCACCATGTACTATATT
>PIWD01000142.1 GCA_003354005.1 Gammaproteobacteria bacterium
TTCAAGTTACACCATGCCAATTTGTTTGCTACTGCATGCGACATGTATGAAACGAAAACGGCAAGCGTGTGTTGTGACGAACCTACGTCGCATACCGCGCGTTAGCATTGGTGACGTCACGTAGCCGACGCGCTTTATTGACACAAATGGCGTGTGACGTTACGTTACGTTAAAAGCTTGTTGAAATGCATTTTAAAGAACGTTTCTGGCGGGTTGGAATCAAAACTTACTTTGAAGAAAATTATAAAGCCCCATCGAGCAGAAGTGGTAACACATTGTTCCAGCTTCAGATTAGCCGTTATATCGGGAGTCAGTGCACACTGCTCATAACAAGTCTGGGGACGCGTATTTTCGCGCGAAATTCCTATAGTAAATGCGCTCATGCATGTAGTATTCAACCTGGCCTGGCGGGTCAGGAATAAAATATTTTAAGGCCCAAATACAGTTTTGAGTACCATATTGAGTGGAAGTTAGTTGATCCAGCTTCAGATTGGCGAATTTTAGGGTTGTTTGAGCGCC
>PIWD01000143.1 GCA_003354005.1 Gammaproteobacteria bacterium
AATATTTTCATAACACGTTTGTTACAGCATATATGAGGGATCGTTATGTTCTTTAAACGAAAAAATATTAATCCGGAGTTTGAAAAGAAAGTAGAACAGTTTTCCCAAGAGGAAGACGGTGTTGTATCGCCCCTCATTCAGAAAGTAGCTAACGTATCTCATGAAGCTAAGAGTTTAGAGGCGAGTGAAGAGCAAGAGAAGTCGATGAATGAGGCGAAAAAAGTCTTAGAGCAGGAACTGTCGATTAAACACTACTTTCATAAACAGCTACTTGAAACATTAGATTTAGGGCTACTTTCTAGTTTGGATAAAGAGCGCGCCAAAGTAGACCTTCATGAAGCGATCGTTCAGTTAATGGCGGATGACCAAAGCCACGCATTAAGTGCTGAAGGTCGTAAACGAGTTATCAAGCAAATTGAAGACGAAGTCTTTGGTCTTGGCCCGCTCGAACCATTGTTAGCCGATAAAACGGTCTCAGATATTTTGGTCAACGGGCCTAAAAGTGTTTATGTCGAACG
>PIWD01000144.1 GCA_003354005.1 Gammaproteobacteria bacterium
ACGCTGCGTACTCGTGGCGGCGAAGTGGCTGAACAGATCGCAGGAGGCAAGGTCACGACGACGAAGCGAGCCCAGGAGGCTGCACGCACGCGACTGGCCGACAAGCAGTTCGACGCGATCAAGGACCAGAAGTTCGAGTTCGATGAAGACGCAGTCAAGAACCTGCTGGAAGACGACGACATTGTTGCGCTCATTCCGAAGAAGATCATGCGTGATATCCGCGACGATATCAAAGCTGCCACGGTCAACGGTAACGGTGAGGGCGCACTGAAACACCCTATCGAGCTGTCCGGTCGGTTCGTTGACGATTTGAGGCAGGCGCTCGGAGCTGCTGAGAAGTCAGGCAAGGGCTTCCCGCGCCGGTTCCGTGACCTGAAGCAGCAGCTTGAGGGCATGGCGTCTGAGCAGTCCCCAGAGTTCGGCCAGGCGGTCAAGAACTTCGCCACCAGATCGGGCCGCGCCAAGGGCGTCGAGGCTGGCCGAAAGGTCACGACTGCTGACACATCTGAATTC
>PIWD01000048.1 GCA_003354005.1 Gammaproteobacteria bacterium
CCACTTGAAGTACGCAATATCTTATGCTAAGCTGCGTTATCTTTGTAGCCCTGTGAAAAATTGTGACAATATCCTCGACAGCATCTAAAAATAAAAAAAACTTACGTGAATTCACAAAAGAGGCTGTTAATCAGTATCTCACTACTCTGGATCACTGTGAGACGGCTAATCTCTACGCGAATGTGTTGCAACAAGTTGAAATGGCACTATTTGAAACAGTACTTAGAAAAACAAAAAATCAAAGCAAAGCAGCACGCCTACTCGGTATCAGCCGTGTTACTTTACGCAAAAAAATAAAACAATACGATATTAACCTTCATTGAAATTCTAGAGTACAAGGCATCTTTTAAATGACATCAGAAACAAAGAAAAAAACGAGTGAATATCAGAAATCTACCCGACAAGCATTGATTAGTGTCTCTGATCGAGATGGCTTAATTGAATTTGCAAACTTCCTACTACGACAAAAGGTTCGCTTAATTGCAACGACGAGCACAGCAAATTATTTACAAGAACACAACATTGCTGTCACTGAAATTGCCGATTATACTGGCTTCCCCTCTATTATGGGGGGGCGCGTTAAAACACTTCACCATAAAATTTATGGTGGAATTCTAGCACGACCTAAACAAGACCAGGAAGTTATGGCACAACACGCGATTACTGCAATTGATCTCGTCATTGTCAATTTCTATCCATTCCAACAGACGATTGAACAGGGTTGTACGACAAGCGAAGCAATTGAGCAAATCGATATTGGTGGTCCCTGCCTAGTCAGAGCTGCCGCTAAAAATTATCTCAAGGTTATCGTGCTGACTGATCCACGCGATTATCCCATGGTTACCCAGGTATTGACTAAGCATTCCTTTAATTTACCTTCTGAAATACAGTTCAATTTAGCGCATAAGGCATTTAATACAACAGCATACTACGATAGTATTATTCAACAGTACTTCAAGCAACACATGAAAAAAGATACGCAACCCCTCGCTTCCCCAGAGTATTTAACACTACCATTCACTAAAAAACAAAACCTGCGTTATGGGGAGAACCCTCACCAATGTGCAAGGGTTTATCAAGACCCTCTGTCTACTACAGCGTATCCAAGCCTTATTCACAGCATTCAACACCAAGGCAGGGCACTGTCATTCAATAATTTATCGGACGGTGACACTGCACTGAATTGTGTAATACAGTGGGATGAGCAACGAGCCTGCGTTATTGTTAAACATGCGACACCATGTGGTGTAGCAATCGCAAAAACTGCCTCTGAGGCTTACCAAGCAGCCCTATCAACTGACCGACAAGCAGCTTTTGGTGGAATTATTGCATTTAATAGTACCATCGATGCTGATATTGCGGAGGCAATCCTAGCACAGCCATTTACGGAACTCGTGATTGCCCCTGAGGTGACGCAAGCAGCCTTGACCTTGTTGGCGCATAAACCAAATTTACGTGTTCTCAGTTATGGTAAGCTACCCAAGTCTTCAGATGCTCGCCCAGCTTATCAATACCGTTCAATACGAGGTGGACTCCTGGCACAGTCAGCAGATAATATTACAGACCTACCTCAGGACTGGAAGCTATTAACAACACAACACCCCAATACGCAAAACTATGCTGATCTAGAATTTGCCTGGAAAGTTGTGCGTTTGACAAAATCAAATGCTATTGTCTGCGCAAAAAATGGGCAAACCTATGGTATCGGAACGGGGCAGGTAAGTCGTGTTGAAAGCGTGCAGATGGCATTACGCAAGGCAAAAGAAGCAAAATTTGATATTAGGGGTGCTGTTTTGGCCTCAGACGCCTTTTTCCCATTTCGAGATGCAATTGACTTAGCAGCAAGGGCTGGCATTATAGCTATCGTACAGACTGGCGGTTCAAAACGTGATGCAGAGGTGATTGCTGCTGCAAATGAAGCAAGTATTGCTATGTTAAGTACTGCGAAGCGCCATTTTTTACATTGAAGTCATGACGTGCTAGCACAATAATATTGCTAAATCATGTCACACTGTCGGATTCATTTCCAGAGGGAATTTTTTTATGAAAAATGTGTTAATCATCGGTTCAGGTGGTCGTGAGCATGCACTTACTTGGCATCTTGCAAAGTCACCAACGGTCGGCCATATTTTTGTTGCCCCAGGTAATCCTGGTACAGCAAACGAGCCTAATGCTGAAAATATTGCGATTAAGGTGACAGATATTGATGCATTGTGTCGGTTTGCACAACATAAGCAGATTGATCTCACGATCGTAGGACCAGAGATTCCGTTGTCATTAGGTATTGCAGATCACCTACAACAAGTCGGTATCCCCTGCTTTGGCCCCAGCCAGAAGGCTGCGCAACTCGAGTCTTCTAAGACTTTTTGCAAGTCATTTTTACAACGACATGCCATCCCCACTGCAAGCTGGCAAGTATTTGAACAGCCTGATGCAGCTAAGGATTATGTCAAGCAACAAGGTTTCCCAATTGTTATTAAACAAGATGGGCTTGCCGCTGGTAAAGGGGTTGTGATTGCCCAAAGTCAACAAGAAGCTGACCAGGCAATTGATCAGTTACTAGGCGATCGTTATGCTGTTAAGCGCATTTTAATTGAAGACTATCTAAGCGGTGAGGAAGTGAGTTTCATTGCGATGGTTGGAAACCGCCATATTGTACCATTAGCTACAACGCAAGATCATAAAAAACGTGATGATGGTGACGTAGGGCCTAATACTGGTGGGATGGGAGCCTATTCTCCAGCTCCAATTATTACACCTGAACGACACGATTGGATTATGCAACACATTATTCAACCCACTGTTCGCGGAATGCGGGCAGAAGGCATTCCATATTGCGGTTTTTTATATGCTGGCCTTATGGTCTCAGACAAGGGTATTGTGGTATTGGAATATAATTGTCGCTTAGGTGACCCTGAAACACAGGTTCTTTTATCTCGTCTAAATGGAGATTTAACAACACTATGCCTACAGCTTCTAAGTGATGAACCCCGTATTACACAGGAAGCATTAACCCCCCTAAATTGGGATACAGACACCGCACTGGGCATTGTTATGGCTTCTCAGGGGTATCCTGGGACGTATACAAGTGGGGAGATCATTCAGGGATTGGATGCTAGTGGTGAACCCTCACACAAGATTTTTCATGCTGGGACGGCCATGAATGATAATGGACAGGTAATTACCGCAGGTGGTCGGGTACTTTGTGCTGTTGCACAGGGACGCAATATTAGGATAGCTCAAGAGAAAGCGTATCAGTTAGTGAAGCAGATACACTGGAAACACTGTTACTACCGTCATGATATTGGCAGATTACCACCTAGCTAGTGTTGTTGGATCTCGTACAATCCATAGTCGATGGTGGAGGAGTGACGTACTCCCACCATTCAACGGTTAGCGACTGTTTAGTGATTGGAGTGTGTTAGAAATACGCAATCCCAGTTTTGGCATGACTTGTGTAAATAGCTCTTTTAGTTCTTGCAAAGGATGAAGTTCGATACCAAGCTTACCTTTTTGTGGTGGCATGTTCATGCTTGGGATGATGGCGTGTTTATAGTGCTGTTTAATTGCTTCATTTAATCGTTCTTGACCACTTGGCACGGGTCGTACTTCACCTGATAAACCAAGTTCCCCAAAGATAATAAGGTCGGTGGGTAGTGCTTTATTGTATAAACCTGAGGCAATAGCAAGCAAGATAGCGAGGTCGGCTGCGGTTTCTGTGACGCGCAATCCACCGACGACGTTGACAAAGATATCGTAGCGATAGCTGCTGATGCCTGCGTGCCGGTTTAAAATTGCCAGCAACATAGCAATACGGTTATTTTCTAGGCCAACAACGACGCGTCTGGGTTGTTCAAGCTGGCTTTTATCGACCAAAGCCTGTACTTCAACCAAGAGGGGGCGTGTTCCTTCCCATGTAGCAAGTACTACGCTCCCTATTTTTGGTTGCTTGAGGTGTGATAAGAATAATGCCGAGGGGTTGTTGACTTCACGCAAACCACGGTCGCTCATTAAAAATACACCCAGTTCGTTGACTGCACCAAAACGATTTTTGATTGCACGTACCATGCGGAAGCGTGCATCAGTTTGACCCTCAAAGTATAAGACAGTATCAACCATGTGTTCCAATACGCGTGGGCCAGCCAGTGCCCCCTCTTTTGTAACGTGCCCAATCAAAAGTAGGGTTGTTTGTGTTTGTTTGGCAAGTTGTACGAGTAAACTACAGCTTTCACGCACTTGGCTCACGCTACCAGGTGATCCGTTGAAGCCTTCACAGTGGAGGGTTTGTACGGAGTCAATGACTACGATGCTAGGTTGATGTGTTTCAATGATTTGTATTATACGCCTAACTTGGGTTTCAGCGAGCAACCAAATATCACCAGGGGATAATTTTTCTTCTGACTTACTGGTGTCTGCGTTATTTTGTGATGAATTACGATTTACTATTGCTAACGACAGGCGTTTAGCACGATTTCCAACTTGCTGTAGGGATTCTTCTCCTGTCACATAAAGTACTTTATGGTGTGTGGCAAGATAGACTGTTACTTGCAGTAAAAGGGTTGATTTACCAACACCAGGGTCACCACCGATCAATACAACGCCACCTGCTACTAAACCACCACCTAATACACGATTCAGTTCATTTAAACCACTATCTATATAGGCCTGTTGCTCCGTATGATGCAGGTTGGTTAAGGCTGTTAGTTCCGCTTTTTGTTTGCCAGCATAGCCATACATGTTACCAGACGTGCTTGCAGAAGAAGGTATAAAGGCTTGTAGTTGATTCCAGACACCACAGGCAACACATTGGCCTGCCCATTTTGGGTAATCAACGCCACAGGCTCGACAGACATAACAGGTTTTCGTTTTAGCCATGCCCCTTCACTTTTCCATTAACCAAGCTGCCACTTTCTTGGCATAGTATGTGACAATTAGTTGTGCGCCAGCTCGTTTCATAGAAAGCAAGACCTCCATGACGGCTGCTTGCTCATCCACCCAGTCATTTTGGCCTGCCGCCTTTAATAAAGCACATTCACCACTTACATGGTATGCCACCAACGGTATGCTAGGATGACTCCTGTGAACATTAGCAATTACATCTAGATAGGTATGTGCTGGCTTGATGATAATCATGTCTGCCCCTTCTGTAATGTCTAAATCAACTTCGTGCAAGGCCTCCCCAAGATTGGCTGGGTCAAGCTGATATCCCGCACGATTCCCCTCTTTAGGTGCACCTTCTGCTGCAACGCGGAATGGTTGATAAAAGCTAGAAGAAAATTTAGCAGCATAGCTTAAAATTGGTAATTGACTGTAAGAGCTACGATCCAAGCCTGTACGCAATACTGAAACCATACCATCGAGCATACCACTAGGTGCAATCATATCACTGCCAGCATCTGCATGGATAATAGCCTGACGTACTAATAAGGGTAAGCTAGCATCGTTATCAACGCAGGGTTCTCCTGTAGACGTTAATACACCACAATGCCCATGGTCTGTATAGGCGCAAAAACAAAGATCAGTGATCACCAGCAACTGAGACGCCCGTTGCTTAATGAGGTGAATTGCTTGAGAGATAATACTGTTTTTTCCGTATGCTTCACTGCCCCTCGCATCTTTGTAAGATGGAATGCCAAATAATAAAACTGCTGGCACACCTAATGCGACAAGTTGATCGATCTCTTCTGCCAAATGATTGATACCCAATTGATAGGTATCAGGCAAGGACTCCAGTGGTCGACGCATATCTGGTTGATGGTGCACAAACAATGGATGAATTAAGTGCTGTCGCTGTAAGTTATTCTCGCGCACCATCGCACGTAAGCGCGGTTGATTGCGTAAGCGTCGTAAACGTACGGTTGGAAAAGAAGGCATGATCACTCGCTTAGGTATTTCCTATGGACAAACTAATTTACAATATTTTGTGCGAATGATCAAATACGGAGTTATCATTCTTAGACCAAACAATAGGATAATACACCTCAACCCAACTATAGAGTGCAAATAATCCAAAAAATGCCGTCAAGGTAACATGCATAATGTCGTGAGGATGTGTGTACCCCAGAAAGGCCAGCCCTGCCAGCGCACTATTAACGAGAAAACTAGCACCTAAAATCTGCCGATGTGTCCAACCACCCCGATACAGGCGATGAATAGCCTGATAATGGTGTGCTTGATACCATTTTTCTCTTGAGTATATGCGACGCAATAAGGTAACGGTAGCATCAACAATAAAGAATCCATACAGTATAAACCACAGGACAATAGGCATTTGGTAGTGATACCAACTGATTACAATCCAGGCAGCTATCAGAAACCCTAGCAAATAACTTCCAGCATCCCCCATAAATAACCGAGCAGGTGGAAAGTTCCACACTAAAAATCCAATGGACATGGTAACGATTAACCAAGATAAATAGGCAAATGTCGTAGCTCCTATTTGCCACAAAAACCAGCCCCCCATACCAAATACAAAACAGGCTTCTAAGGCGGCTAGTCCATCTAGACCATCCATAAAGTTAAACAAATTAATCGACCACATGATAGCAATGACGAGTATAACACCCAACGATAGGATGGGCCACAACCCATATAATGCAATAGAAGAAAAATAAGGGATAGTGCCATAAAGTGCCACGACAAACTGTATTGCCACTAAACATTGTATACCTAATCGCCATTGAATGGAGAGAGTCCAGCAATCATCGACAAAACCGACGATTGTAACTATGGCAACTGTTGGCAATAAGGTCATCAACATCATAAGTGATAACGTATGCTGCACATATTCAAGTGTAAGGACAAAAGACCATATCAATAACCAGATAATACCTGCCCCTCTCGGCACGGGAGTATGGTGTGCAGAGCGTTCATTGGGGATGTCTAATAAGCTGCAACGGACTGCCACACGCTTAAACAGCCCCATTGCGCATACAACAACACATAGGGCGAGCAAACAAGATTGTAAAATCCACATGTTTTACCTCACTACAAAAAAGACCGAAACACTCCCTGGGTAGGATAAACCCAGCGGGTTCTAAGGACAACATAAAAAGCCTCTTTCCGTATCGATTCCTCTTGATCAAACGAACAACTTGACTTTGACCTAAACCAAAGGAGGCAAGGGTAATTGCTTTAGTGAAATTAACTAATACCAAGAAAGCTTTTTGCCAACATTTAATCAACCTATAGCTTTTCCTAAACAGACAAAAAAAGTCTGCAACACTCATTGACAATACAATAGTAAGTGAATTAGGATGCTACTCTATAGCTGCTTTCTTTAAGTACGGTTGGTTTTGGATCTTTCGTCAAATCACAAAAGAACCGTTATATCTCTTATTTGCTGGTCTCCTTAATGCGCAGTTCAGGTAGTAGGAGGTCTGAATTAGGTGTTTGTAGGAGTGCTAGGCCAAACAAAGCGTAGCACACTTCAAACTTGAATGGACAAACACGGAAAAGTTGGAGGTAATGATGTTAACCTGGTCCAATATAAAAGCAATTATTACGCAATATGACGCTGACAAAGGTGCTTTTAGGTCTTTTTTTAATACACAATCCGAGTATATTACTCAGTTATCTGCCAAAATTTCCTCTCATCAATCTACGAGCACTATATCATTAAAAGACTGTTTCGCATTGACAAGAGATGCCTTCGTTTATGCTGCCAGCAAACAGGGCATCTTGTCATCCCGTATGGCTATTAAGGTCGTACTTCTTTGTACGTGTAGTTCACCAGAGCTTGTTACATCGTGGAAGCGTTTGCATACTGCAGGCGTATTGTCATACCAACTGTTTCACTGGTTACGCACCAATCCAGATCTAACCAAAGAATTTATACAAGATTTAAAACAAGCCTCGGAGCATGTTTCTGACGACAACTTACGCTCTTGCTTTACAGCCCCTAACTGGTTACAAAGTTCTATAGCATATCGTATGGGAGCTTTAAAGTTTTTATGTCACAACTGGGGGGATGCTGCACGTTGGTATCAACAAGATGCGAAAAGAGGTAATGTGCAGGCGATGCTCGGTTTAGTAGACATTTATACGGATAAATCAAAGCTAAACGATATACAACAAGGTTTAACCTGGTGTCGTCAGATAGCGTTGATGGAAAATGTGAATGACCTTGTAGTGCTGAAATCCATAACTGACGAACATGTACAAGTTGCGCGATATATGGCTGAACTTTATGACATAGGGCGTGGGGGAGTTCCTAGAAATAAGCAAACTGCTACACACTACTACCAAAAGGCAAGTCGATTGAATTGCTTGCAGGCTGATATTTGGTTGGCTCAATATTTTGAGGAAGATCAAACAGCCGCACAACATGAGCAGAAAGCAGTATATTTTTTAAAAAAAGCTGCCAATCAGCTACATCTACTATCGATCAAACGCTTGTTTGAGATTTATCAAACAGGGTGGAAATCTATTCCGTACAATTTAAAGATTGCCTTAGGATATGCACAAAGTAGTGCTGACCTTGGAGATTAAGGGTTGTGTTGCAAAATTTTATTGGATCAAAGGATGCTTGTATTCTGGATACAATTATCCATCGAGTGCATAAAATTGCTCCCAAACAGGAAGCTCACTATTCATTTGCTGTTTTTTAATCATTGCCCACAGCTC
>PIWD01000015.1 GCA_003354005.1 Gammaproteobacteria bacterium
AAAAAATATCAGGCTTAAATGATGATCGGAAAGAGCTGGAAGCTCTTTTGAAAAAAATACGCAAAGGTGATTTAGTTTGTGTGGTGAGGCTTGACAGGCTAGGACGAAGAATGACAAGCTTGATCAAGCTTATGCAGGAATTCAGATTGAATGGCATCGAATTTGTATCACTAGAAAACAATATTGATACGACAACACCTATGGGCATGTTGTTATTCAATATTTGTGCTGCCATTTCAGAAATGGAAGGCGAATTAATACGTGAGCGCATAAAAGTAGGTTTAGACTATGCGCGCAATCACGGTCGCGTAGGAGGAAGGCCACGAGCTTTAACGCCTCGTAAAGAAGCTTTTCTAAAAGCCCTATGCCAATCGAGCGAAAGGAAAAATATGTCTGTAGAAGAGATCTGCGAAGCAGTTGGTATCAGCCGATCTGTTTATTATCGTTCTATAGCTGATCTCATATAGTCTTACGCTCATTTTTGGTAGACACTGCCATATTGATCTGTTAATCTCTCCCATATGTCAGCTTTACCAAAAATGAGTGTAAAGTTCCATATCTTTAGATATGGGGAGTATCGGAAGTTATTGGAATATAAAGAATTCAGGATAGGGATATCATGTTTGAGCGTTATGCTACTTTTCGCAATGACTCGTGTGCACATTTTGCACTACTAGTGATAATTGCAATCGCAGACTGCTTGTCAGTAGTATACCTTACACCAGTTATTGCTAGTATGGGATTTATGGCTGGCACAACATTTGCTTCGCCAGTACTTGTTGCAGGTGTGCTTAGCATTATTTTTGCTGCTGTCATCTCTTTGTTCTGGCTTGCTTTGTCTATATGCTTTCTAGCTACAAATCAGATCCAGGTTCTGGGTTATATTTGAAAAAGATTGACAGTGAACATACTTTAGAAAATACGAACATAGATGATAATCAGTGCCACTACGTGCACGACAATTCGCAACAAAGAGCAAGTGGAGAGTCCTTGCGTCATCATATCAGCAAAAATAATGATCGACAACTAGATCCAGTTGTGGAAGCTTCCTTTCAATAAACAACCACACTACTATGAACTGCCAAGTATCGGCTATAGGTCGATACCACAAACCGTATTCATGTCACACTAATTAAGGAGAATTTAATATGTTTTTAGACCCTTCCCCATCAAACACCAATCAAGACAATGAAGGCGAAGCCTGGCAAGCAAATACAATCACAATACCTCAAGCTTACTTATGTCAAATTACGAAACAAATCATGCGTGACCCAGTGATCTTATTTGATGATGGATTGACTTATGAGCGTGAGACCTTGCAAAAATGGCTTGATCTCAAGACAAACCCCATCACAAAAGATCCTATGAAAAACAGTGGAATCTTTGCAAATGCTGGGCTGAAAGCTGCAATTGATGCTTTTATTGCGAAGCATGCCAACAATAAAAGTGTCCAAGAGCAAGTTTATATTACCAAGCAAGGGAGGCTTGACCGAGATTGGTTAGATGCTGCCAAACATGGCGCATCTATAAAGGAATTTAGGGGAATATTAGAAGCAGGAGCAAACAACTTTGCTCGAGATATATTTGGCGACACAGTCCTACATCTTGCATGCTCCTCACCACGTCCACTTGAAACGGCACAAAACGTCCTAAAGGCCTTAGCAGAAGAGGAAAAGCAAGAACAACAAAACGCCAACAATAATAATGAGCAAAAAGATGAGCAAGATCCTGCCAATATGCAACATGACTTCGTAGGGCAATTACTAGCTATGGTTAATAACCTTGGTCAAAGTGCCTTACATGAGGCTGTCAGACTTAATAAAGGTAAGCTAGTGGTTTTTTTCATCCAGCATGGTAGATATTTATTCAAAAGATAAAAATAAACTAACACCACTTGGTATAGCTGCCACTGCCCAATTAAAAAAGGTGATGGTTCGAGAAAATATACAGCAACTGATCCAATCAAAACAAAGCCTTGAACAAATGCTAGGAGAGATAAACAAACGCTTGCAAAAATCAGAGCGAGAGAATAAAGACTAGCAACAAATCATACAAGAAATGGAAAAAATAAAAAATGAGCAAGAGAAAACAACCAAGCAGTTGACCGATCTAACTATTCAACTCAAGAAAGAATTAACATCGTTCAAATCAAAAGCCCCCCAAAAACCTATTAGCAATACGGTTTTTTTCAATCATTATACAAATAATAGTAACGATGAGAACATGGTGTCCGAGGTTTTTGACTTATCTGAGATCACGAGAACAGACACACAAGGGATAAAAAAGTTGCTAAATAAAGAAAACGGATGGAGTGTGAGTGGAGAATTCATAAATAGTGTAAGGAGATGGGAGGAGGGTGGCAGATGTGAAATATGGGTACGTATAAATGGTGGGAGTGATGATGGCACGTGGGTGATCATGAACAAGCTTCGAGGACGGAGGGAAGTGTTGAAGGTTGATGAAACGGGGAATATAAAGAGGTTAAACTGGCTGGAGGCTTGGCAGTTCGACCGATTGGGCATGGAGTACATGGGGTACATACGTGCGTTAGAATTCATTAAGCCGAACCGATTAGTTAACTCGACAAGTAGTGGAATGAAATGACTCTAAGTGTCAATTCACTCCAGGGCACAAAGATCACACAGAAAAGCACTAGCGCGAGCATGCCCACCAAGGCACGTGTCTCTTAACCATTTCGTCTTCAGTGCCCGCCTTCTGAATGTACTTGCGAGCTTCTTCTATCTCATTTTTTCGATCTCCAACACGACACAAAATAAATAGAATATTTTCGGTTGGAGTGCCATTTACTACAAGTTCATGTGCAAGAATGATTGAAGGTCGCAAATCATCTAGCAACAAGCCTGTAGACAGAATCGTCAAAGTACTGACTTTGGCAATATCTAGTGTGCCAGACATAGAATGAGGTGGTCCATCGAAGATCACAATATCGTAGATATTCCTAACTTTCATTGCTTGAGAGACTGTCCTAAATGGCTCAACAGCAATTTCTGGCTCAAGCCCATTCTGTTCTCTGCGCTTTTTCCAGTCGGTGCTGGTTCCTTGGGAAATATCGAGGTCAGCAATTTTGACTCGCCACCCTGCATTGGCATATTCGCGAGCTATGAGCCTCGCAATTGTACTTTTTCCAACGCCTCCTTTTTGGGACACCATACCAACAACAATTGTTATCTCTTCTCCTTTTTTAACGTGCTTGCGTGCTATCATTTTTTTTGGTTTAGCACGCAAGAAAGCAAGTGCTTAGCCAAAGCTGTGAACATAAAGAGCATGTGGATATAAACACTGAAAAAATATTTTAGTGGCAGGGCATGCCGTCCTAGCCTGTTGAGAGATAGTATTAGCTGATTTGATGAAGCAGAATTCTCTGATAATGGGCGACCAACAACCAACTTAGTAATAGGAAGCCACTTTCTTTAGGGAGGGGAGGATGTCAATCAACTCTACGACTCTCTCACTACACGAACTGAGTTCGGAATCGATTGCTTCTAGCCTATTTTTGTTTTAGTGAAGAGGGCAGTATTGCCATTTCCGTTACGCATCCTGATGACCCACAATCTGAAAACATATCGTTGTCACAAGCCAATACAGGCACAGGTGACGCTGGGGAGCTAAGCGTTGTAATAGAGGGTGAGAATGTTGAGATTAACCCTGAGTAAAATCAGCGATCAAATTTTCTGGCAGATATTTTTTGAAAGATATCATTTTGTACTGTGTACATTAGCATGCATAATATCCATCAAGCTATAGGCAAATAGAAGGGATCATAGTGGAAAGAAGATAGCTAATGTATATACCCATTGGCTTGATGTAGTTCACTTAACGACAGGATAAATGTATAATAAGGACATGATAACCTATACAGATTGACTTGCTATGGCTCGCTTACTAGTAACGACAGCCTTGCCTTATGCAAATGGTGCTTTACATTTAGGGCATTTGCTTGAGTGTATTCAGGCAGATGTGTGGGTACGCTTTAAAAAACTTCAGGGAGATCATTGTATTTTCGTCAGTGGTGAAGATGCACATGGCACCCCTATTATGCTAAGCGCAAAAAAGAAAGGACTTATCCCAGAAGAGTTTGTTGCGCAAATGCAAGTAGAACACCAACGTGATTATCATGATTTTGATATAGATTTTTCAAATTTCCATACCACCCATTCTGAAGAAAACCGATTATTAGTCGAGGCATTCTTTAGACAGGCACAAGCAAAGCAAGATATCATTACCTTACAAATTGAGCAGGCTTATGATGCTAAGGAAAAAATGTTTCTGCCAGATCGTTTTATTAAGGGCTGTTGTCCGAAGTGTCGTATGCCTGATCAATATGGTGATCATTGTGAGAAATGTGGTGCAATTTATGCCCCAACTGATTTAACACAAGCGTATTCGGTGCTATCAGGCACTGAACCCATACGAAAAACATCAGAACATTATTTCTTTTGCTTAGATCGATATGAACCAGAGCTAAAAATTTGGCTGCAAAGTGGACAATTACAATCATCGGTATGTCGCAAGCTCAATGAGTGGCTACAGGCTGGCCTGAAGAAGTGGGATATCTCACGTGATGCGCCTTATTTTGGATTAACTATTCCAGGGACAACAGATAAGTATTTCTATGTTTGGCTTGATGCACCAGTAGGCTATATGGCAAGTTTTAAACATTTATGCCAACAGAAAACAGACCTATTGTTTGATGATTACTGGAGAAAGGATAGTGACGTACAGCTTTATCATTTTATTGGTAAAGATATTATTTATTTTCATGCACTATTTTGGCCAGCTATGCTTATGAGTGCTGATTTTCGTTTGCCAACGGGGGTATTCGCACATGGCTTTTTAAACGTAAAAGGTCATAAAATGTCAAAATCACGTGGTACTTTTATGACGGCACGTCATTACTTGAATCACCTGGATCCAGAGTATCTACGCTATTACTTTGCTACTAAGTTGAATGCTGGTATTGATGATATCGATTTGGAGTGGGTGGACTTTATGCAACGCATTAATACCGATCTAGTCGGCAAATTAGTGAATATTGCGAGCCGTTGTGCACATTTTATTGAGCGTGACTTTGATTGCCGTTTATCAGACCAGCTTTCTCAACCAGTTTTATATCAAGAATTTGTTGCTGCTGGCAGCCTGATTGCACAAAATTATGCTGCACGTGAATTCAGCAAAGCAATGCGCCAAATTATGCAGCTTGCCGATAGAGCTAATCAATATATCGATCAACACCAACCTTGGAAGATAGCGAAAAAAAAATCTGATGACCCACGTGTTCAAATGATTTGTAGTATGGGGCTTAATCTATTTCGTGTGCTCATTCTCTATTTAAAACCAGTTTTGCCGAAATTAGCCATGCGCAGTGAAGCTCTTTTAAACGACTCTTTGCAAACGTGGTTAGATTGTGAAACCCCCCTAACTGCTCATGTAATTCAACCCTTTAAACCACTTATGTGTCGTGTTACAAGACAGCAAATTGACTGCTTATTAGAAGATTGACCATGTCCATTGCTACAATTGATCAAATCAATCATGCATTACCTCAAATTCAATGTGGTTTGTGTGGGCATCCATCTTGTCGCCCTTATGCTGCTGCTTTGGCGTTAGGAAATGATAAGATTGACCGATGCGCACCTGGTGGTGTAGAAACACTGTATCGATTAGCCAAACTGCTACATCAAGATCCAGCACCCTATGAAGCCAAAGTGCGTGCTGAAACAATTCCCCCTCAACGCGCTGTAATCAGTGAGTCACATTGTATTGGGTGTACAAAATGTATCCAGGCTTGCCCAGTAAGTGCTATTTTAGGTGCTGCACGTCAAATGCACAGTATTATTCATGATGATTGTACAGGTTGTGCGTTATGTATTGAGCCATGCCCGATGAGCTGTATTACGATGGAACTGATCCCTGAACCATCTACCACAAAAAAGGAAGAAAATGCCAAACGAGCGTGCCAAAATTATCGAAGACAGAAAGAACGCTTGGCACGTCAGAAGAAAAAAATGCTTCATAACCACCAACAGCATAAATTGCAGCGCAACAACCGCACACAAACCGTGCAAGCCAGGCAAGTCGAAATTAAACAAGCACTACTACGCACAAAAAAGAAACAAAGTGAGCTTAAAAACCGATATATTGAACAGACATAGAAGAAAAAAATGAAACAACAGTGCTATGAAACTATTTTTCGTCGCTTACGTGCAAGTATTCAATCACCACAAACAGAATTGATCTATCACACACCATTTGAATTGCTCGTAGCCGTTATTTTATCAGCACAAGCCACCGATATTAGTGTTAATCAAGCGACAAAGCAACTATTTAAAACAGCTAATACTCCAGAGCAACTGCTAGACTTAGGTGAAAAAGGTTTGAAGCCTTTTATTAAACGCATTGGTTTATACCACACTAAGGCTGTCTATTTATTAAAAACAGCCCAACAACTGATCGAGCATCATGGTGGACAGATACCTGACAACCGCGCACAATTAGAAGCCTTACCTGGTGTTGGCCGTAAAACAGCCAACGTAGTGCTGAATACTCTATTCGATAAACCCTTAATTGCAGTTGACACACATGTTTTCCGTGTGAGTAACCGTTTAAAACTTGCTACAGGTAAAACACCACTGCAAATTGAACAAGGACTTATAAAATCTGTACCAAAAAAATATTTGAAGGATGCACATCACCTGCTTCTACTGCACGGACGCTACGTGTGTAAAGCAAAAAAACCATTGTGCCAACAGTGCACCTTGCGTGACTTATGCAATTACTTTTAACGTATGTGTTTATTGCCGTGTTTGTCACGCACTGCTTTGATTTGTTCAGACGTGACTCTTCCAGGGGCTTTTTGGCCGTATTTTTTCTTGTCTTGATTCCCCCAGCTATGACGCTGGTAGTTGATAATGGCCGCTAGCTGTTCATCACTAAGTTGCGTGCAAAATGCCCGCATGGCAGTGCCTTTTACACCATATAAAACAAGTTCAATATGTTTGAGTATATCACCTGTTACAATAGGAGAGCCGTGTAGTGTACGGACAACTGGTGGCATACCTGCTCCATTTGACTGATGACAGACCGCACAATGTCGCTCATAGGCTATTTTGCCAGTTTTAATTAATGTTTTCATCGGTGTTTTAGCTAACCCATTATTTTTATAAACAGATTTACCATGACCTGCACTTTTGATGATCTTCTTAGTTGGGGGGTGTTGGCTTGATATCGTTTGTAAATATATAGCGATGGATTCTAGGTCACTGCGGTTTAAATAACGCAGGCTATTGTGGTTGACCTCGTACATTGGTCCGACGACTCTAGCACTATCTCCCCCTAATATGTAATCCTTGTAAAAGACATTCACAATATCAGCGATAGCATATCGTTTCAAGCGATGCCCAGTGATATCAGGCGCATACATACCACTAACATCACTGCCGACCATAAAATATTTATGTTTAGGTGCGCCTAGTAAATTAATGGGAGTATGACACATGCCACAGTGCCCTAAACCGCGGACTAAATAAGCACCACGATTCCACTTGGCTGAATATTTTGTATCTGGCTTGAATTCACCTGATTTGAAGAACAGAAAACACCAGAACCACTGTGAAAATCGCCAACTAAATGGCCAAGGCACATCATTTTTTCGATTTCTTTGATAGGCTTTGGGTACTGCGTCAAGATACGCTTTAATAGCAATTAAGTCTTGTTGATAGATATGTGTAAATTGCATAAAGGGATAAACTGGAAAATGTGGCTGTCCATCTGGGCGAATCCCTTGTTGCATGGATTTAATAAATTGTTCTAGAGTCCATCGACCAATGCCAGTTTCAGGATCAGGAGTGATATTGTGGCTGTAGAATATACCAAACAGGGTTTTAAAGGGAACACCACCAGCAAATGCTTTGCCATTCCGTGCGGTATGGCAAGAAATACAGTCTCCAGCTCGTACCAGATATTCCCCACGATGAATTAACTCACTTTTTGCACCACGACCATAGTCAACTGTTGGATAGACTCGCACCATGGCTTCATCAGCTTGTGCTGCATATGCCTGCATGATTGGCAGAAAAATTGCAAAACAGCCGATGAACAGTAGTAAATTTATGTGTCTTAATATTTTTTTGATCAAGTTCAAGCCCGTTACTTGGCCTAAATTCTCCATGAATAACTGATATCAGCAAAACAGAGAAGCCAATTGATGCCGATCTTCCATGGCCACTTGCCCCGCATTTTAGCACCCTATATGTAGGCAATCAACTTGTTGTGCATTCTGTAAACCATCCCTGGAGTGGTGGATATAAGGCACGCCACTGGTTGAATGTATCTTGTAAATATTCTGCTGATTCAGCCACTCCCTCAAACTGAACTTAGCATGTGAAAGAGTGGCATCAACAAGGTAGTGTAACACCTTGCTGCTTCTGGTATTTGCCACTACGATCCCTGTAGGATGTCGTGCATACCTCGTCTGCACCGATGAATATCATCTGTGCGATACCTTCTCCCGCGTAAATTTTGGCAGGTAGGGTTGTGGTGTTTGAAAATTCTAAGGTTACATGTCCTTCCCATTCAGGTTCCAAGGGGGTTACATTTACAATAATTCCACAGCGTGCATAAGTCGATTTACCTAAACAAACGGTTAGTACGGAACGTGGTATGCGGAAATACTCAACAGTATGCGCTAGTGCAAATGAATTTGGTGGAATAATACAAATATCAGACGTTACTTTGACAAAGCTGGCGTTGTCAAATGCTTTGGGGTCGACAATGGCTGAGTTAATATTGGTGAAAATCATAAATTCATTTGCACAACGAACGTCATAACCATAGCTTGAAGTGCCGTAGGAAATGACACGTTGTTGCTTATCGTTTTGGCTCACTAAAGTCGGGACAAATGGTTTAATCATATTTGTTTCACTGGCCATGCGACGAATCCAAGCATCTGATTTGATTCCTGCTGAAGCTGGTTGAGTCATGTTAGGTGTACGTGTCATATGATAGTTTCCTGTTTTAATCATGGGCTGCTTTGACGCAATAATGGAAATAAAATAACATCACGGATGTTTGCTGAGTCAGTCAATAACATAACCAAACGATCAATGCCGATGCCTTCACCAGCCGTAGGGGGCATGCCATATTTCAAGGCTGTAATATAATCAGCGTCATAGTGCATGGCTTCTTCATCACAGGCTGTTTTACGCAATGCTTGTAGCCGAAATCGTTCAGCCTGGTCTTCTGGGTCGTTGAGTTCTGAGAAACCATTTGCAATTTCTTGTCCTGCAACAAAGAATTCAAAGCGGTCGCTAAGCTGCTCGTCTTGGTCGCTGCGACGTGCTAATGGTGATACCACGACAGGATAGGCTGTTATGAAGGTGGGTTGTTGCAGTTGTTTCTCGATTTTCTTCTCGAACAATTCAACTTGAATTGTGTAAATATCATCGCGTATGGATTCATCAAGTGGTACTTGCAATCGCTCCGCTAAGGCTCGCAGTGTGTCAAGTGATTGCAGATCTTGTTCTGTCACATCAGGATAATAATGTAAAATTGATTCTTGCATGGTTAGCCGTGCAAAGGGTTTTTGTATATCAATGCAGATGCCCTGGTAGTCAAATTGCTGCACACCTAGGACTTCAGCGACGATAAAGCGCATTAATTCTTCAGTTAAATCCATTAGATCTTGGTAATCAGTATAGGCTTGATAGAATTCAACCATGGTGAATTCAGGGTTGTGGCGTGTTGAAATGCCTTCATTTCTGAAATTGCGGTTAATTTCAAAGACACGCTCCAATCCACCGACAACGAGCCGTTTTAAATACAACTCTGGTGCAACCCGTAAATAAAGTGGTATATCCAGTGCATTGTGGTGGGTAACAAAAGGTTTTGCAAGAGCACCACCTGGGAGAACTTGCATCATGGGCGTTTCTACTTCTAGAAATTTTCTCTTGGTTAAAAAAGATCGTATCGCAACGATTGTTTTAGCGCGTTTTGCAAATATAGCTCGTGTACTGGGGTTAACGAGCAAGTCGAGATAGCGCTGACGATAACGTAGCTCATGATCATGTAAGCCATGAAATTTATCAGGTAGTGGATGCAGGCATTTCGACAGCAGCTTTATTTGATGACAGTGGATCGAAAGTTCCCCCGTACGTGTGACAAATAATTGCCCTTCCGCGCCGATAATATCACCCAGATCCCAGCTTTTAAAGGTTTCGTAGTGATCTTCTAGCAGTGATTGCAAACAAACATAAAGCTGAATAAGTCCACTTTGATCTTGTAGGCGTACAAAGCTTGCCTTACCCATTAAGCGACGCATCATCATACGTCCAGCTACTTTAACAATGATTGATCGCTTAGCTAAGGCTTCTCTGTCCAAATCTCCATATTGATTTTGTAAATCCTCGGCCCAGGCATCACGCCGAAATTGATTGTTATAAGCCTCGCCAGTTTTGCGCCATTCTGCTAGTTTTTTCTGACGTATATGTATCTGATCATTATCATGAGTTGTAGCTTGATCTTGTTTATCAGAATGTTCAAGCATCTTGTTTATCTCCCTGGGTCTTGTTGATTGCTTGTTGTTTGAGGCTTGCAATTACAAATTGATCTAAGTCTCCATCCAGCACAGCATTAGTATTACTCGTCTCAACACCAGTTCGCAAATCCTTGATGCGAGAATCATCTAATACATATGAGCGAATTTGACTGCCCCAACTAATATCTGCTTTATTAGCCTCTCGATCTCGTTGTGTTTGGTTACGCGCTTGCATCTCCAGTGCGTAGAGCTTAGCACGTAATTGTTTCATCGCTTGCGATTTGTTTTTATGTTGCGAACGATCATTTTGACATTGTACAACACTATTTGTAGGTAGGTGTGTTATACGCACAGCAGAATCCGTGGTATTTACATGTTGCCCACCAGCTCCGCTTGAACGGTAGGTGTCGATCCGTAAATCTGCTGGATTGATATTAATTTCAACGTCGTTGTCGATTTCAGGCGATATAAACACTGATGCAAATGAGGTATGGCGTCGATTGCCTGAATTAAAAGGTGATTTGCGCACCAAACGGTGTACACCTGTTTCAGTACGAAGCCAACCATAGGCATCATGCCCCTTGACCTCAATCGTTGCGTGTTTAATACCAGCCACTTCTCCATGTGATACCGAAACAACACGTGCCTCAAAATCTTTTGATTCACACCAGCGCAAGTACATGCGCATCAGCATATTAGCCCAATCCTGCGCTTCTGTACCACCAGAACCTGATTGAATGTCCATATATGCATTATGGCTGTCCATTTTACCCGCAAACAATTGTTTTATTTCTAAGTCGGCTACATGCTTCTTTAAGTGATCAACTTCGTGTATTACCTCTTCCAATGTTTCTTGGTCTTGCTCTTCGATGACTAGCTCTAGTAATGAGCTGAGTTCTTCCACGTGTGTACGAACCTCTTTCAACTGATTCACGACTTCTTCTAGTGCGCTGCGCTGCTGTGATAATTGAGTTACTTTTTGCTGATCCTGCCATACTTCAGGCAAAACAAGCTGATTGGCAATGTCTTTCAGGCGTTTTTGCTTGCCATCACCGTCAAAGATACCCCCAAAGTGCAGTAACCTGCTCTTTTAATAAGGCCAATTGTTGTTGATAGAGCTGGATGAGTTCAGTATTTAACATGGTAATCATGCCTCTATATTGTTATCGTACGCACCTTGACACCCTCCCATCACTAAAGAAAGTGGGATTCCTGTTACTAAGCTGGTTGTTGGTCACCCATTACCAGAGATTCCTGCTTCATCGAATCAGCTAATGCCATATCTCCACATGCTAACACTGCATGCCCTGCCACTACACTACTAGATGGACTGTAACAGTTTAGTGTGGAACAGTCAACAAAATACCGAAGATCACAAGAGACGCTCGGCCAGCAGGGATACTTACATCCTCCCCCTAGACGATGAGGTCTTACGGCGAGCTGGATAAAGCCGAGCACTGAACAAGTCGCTCAAAACAGTTTTTGTGCTGTTGTCCAAGGTGTGGATGTGAGGATGTCAAACAGTTAGCCACTCTTTAGAGGCTCCTCCTGGTATTTCCTGTACAAATTTTGGCACCATATAGCCAGGCAAGCTTGCGAGTAAACCACGCATCAGTCTTTTACGACGTAGTTCTGTCACTTCAAAGTGTTTGCTACCATCTACAGGGTCGAGTTGGTGGATGTAGTAAGGGATAACGTGCATCGCAAATAATTGCTTGCTCAGTTCAACTAAGTCGGATAGATGATCATTAACGCCTTTGAGCAATACAGTTTGGTTCAACAATATGACCCTGGCGGCACGAAGTGCTGATAGAATCTTTGCAACGTGCTGATCAAGTTCTTGTGCATGGTTACAATGTACAACTAACACTATTTGGAAGCGTGTCTGTTGGCATAATTGTAAGAAGTTATCGGTTATACGCTCTGGCAGAACAATTGGCAAGCGTGTGTGAATCCGAATGCGTTTTATCTGTTTCAAATGTGTCAATTCTTCGATAAGCTCTCCAAGTATAGTGTCTTTGATCAATAAGGGATCGCCACCACTAAAGATCACTTCATCAACATCAGGGTTCTGTCGCAAATAATTTAAGCCTGACTGCCACTTGGAGCGAGTGAAAATGTGATCGCTGTATAGATAATGGCGACGAAAGCAATAGCGACAATGGATAGCACAAGTCCCTGCTATCATCCATAATACACGACCACGGTATTTGTGAAGAATTCCTTTGAAGGGGCTGAATTCCCTTTCTTTTAATGGATCTTTGACGAATCCCACTGCCCTTGTTGCCTCTGCCTGTAAGGGTAGTACTTGACGTAATAAAGGGTCATTGAGACACCTTTTGCGCATTTTCTTGACAAAGCTAAGTGGCACACGCAATGGAAATAATTGGGATATCCGTTCAGCAGCTTGCACTACCTCTGTTAATTGATCTAGCTCGAGCATCGTTAGTAGATCAACAGGATCATTAAGTGCTGTTGCCAATGCCTGCTGCCAATCTTTTTGTGTGTATCCTGTTGTAATCATTTCTTACTTTGCTAGCCACCAATGGATACGTGTGTTAGACAACTTTTTCTGGCATTTCTTAAGTTGATGTTGGTAATGTTTTGAGCGCAAAGAAACACTACGAGCTACTTTCATCAGCCACAGTTTACGACGATACGTACCACGCAAATAACCGCCAATGCCTTCATGATAGGCTAGGTATATAGAATAAGGATTATTTTTTGAAATATGTGCTCGACGATGGGCTTGGTCGACATACCAGCCAATAAAATCACTGGCATGTTTGAAGTTGCTACGACTCGACCAGAAATGTCCAACTTTTTCTTTATAAATACCCCATGCTTTATTAGAAGCTTGTGCATAACCATATGCTGATGATGGTCGAGTCCAGGGAATGAACCAGAATAATTTACTACGTGGAGGGCGAATCTTAGCACGATAGCTGGATTCTTGAAAAATAATTGCCATCTGTATGCTAATTGGTACGTGCCAACGGTTTGCTGTGTCTTTGGCTGCCCAATACCAATTGTTGTATTCCTCAAAAATTGCACATATATTATCTGTTTTCTTAGGTGGTGGCACTGCACTGCAGGCAACTATTAACGAGCAAAGTACGAAAACAATGGGAATGGCAGGGAAGAGTAAAGGACGTGTAATGCGTGATAACACAGTGTATTTCTCTCTATTCAACCCGTACCGCAACCACTTGGGCAGTCTAGCTGCCGTCAGTAGAACCTCGCTAATAACTGAATATAGCGACCACAGAAAACCTTTGAGCCTCGCCTAAGTCTTCTCCAATTTTATTTACTATCAAGAAAGCTAGCCACTTCTTATTTTGTCTTTTTCTGTTCAGTAAGGGTCGTTCTGTATTTTTCTTCTCCATCTTTGGTTGATTCAAAACCCTTCGTGGTTATTGAATTTGCTTGTGCCGCCAATAAGGCGGCTTTCTTCATAAGCTCTGTTCCACTAGAAAAATAGATGCCACCCCAACTTTTTCCCTCTCTAATGATGCGAATAAGTTCATTTGCCATGGTGATTGTTTGGCCTGAGATAGTGCCGTAGCGTTCATACGGGGGCTTTCTTTTGCCACTACCTCCATCGTCATCGTCATCTTCATCACTTTCTAGGAAAGAGTGAAGGAATAAATTCTTACCTAAGGAGCAGCTCATGGCTTCGCCGTTATCAACGATAATCCAGTTTTTAAACTGAGAGAATGATCCATCAGTAATTTTATTGTAATCGATGTCGATGTTAATAATCTGTATAAAAGGTAATCGAGCATGCAAGTAACTAGACGTGCCTGGCGACATAGTTTGCTTAAACTTATAAACCTTGTCGAGATTTGACAACCGCTTTTCCCAAATCTCATGTGGTGGATATGTATTGCTCATCTTTTTCTTAGTGCTGAAGCCCCGTCTTTCAGACTGGGAAGGAAAGCACCCTCCATCATTAAACTTGATATCCTCCCACTCCTAAAGAAAGGGGATTCCTATTACTAAGCTGGCTGTTGGTCACCCATCACCAGAGATTCCTGCTTCATCGAATCAGCTAATGCATTCTCTCCACAGGTTAACACGGCATGCACTGCCACTAAAATAAACTGTAACAGCTTAGTATGGAGTAGTCAAGGAATATTAGAACAGGCATTCTGTTGAGATGAGGATTCCTGCTGCTGGTTAGTTTGTGATTGCTGATTTTGGGGAACACCCTGAAAAAGTTGGGTTGAGTGCATCGCTGTAGATGATGCCTTGTCATTATTGGAATCTAATGACCCTGGGGGCAGCATCTTCTTAATGGCTTCAGCTACGTCTTCTGCTGTTGATTTGTCGTCTGAACTTAAGCTGTCAAATTTATCAACAATGCTCAGAGCTGGTACAGGCTGCTTTATATAAGCAAGAATGAAGACATTTACATTTTTTGCTGTTAATAGCGCAGCTTTGCGTAATACACCAAATAGCAAAAAAAAGCTCCATCCATGCTTTAGATTATTTATGATGCCTCTTTTGTTTTCTTCTGTTACCAGCTCAAAATCTTTTAATCTACAAAGTGCCTCAACAATGCCACGAATCTGTGTAGGCTTCTTTATATAAATAAGAATGAAGATATCTACGTTTTCTGCTGTTACTAACCCAGCTTCGTGTAATATACCAAGTAGCACATAAATTCCCAATGCACGATCTGGATTTGCTACGATGATTTTTGTGTTGCTTGATGTTAATAGCTTGTATTCCTTTAATCTGGAAAGCACACACTGTACTAGTTCAGCTTTCTCAGACTCCTGGCCGGCCTTTCTTTTATCAATGCTACGGGCACTTATGGTATTGCTGGGTATACTAACTACTCCTTATTTTGTTCTATATCAAAAAAGATTATATCATATGCCCCCACTAAATTGTTGCGAAAAATAAAATTAGAATGCCTCTTTACCCCTTGCTTAAAAAGGATAAATGTATCTGTGGTGAGTGTGTTATTTGATAAGACAGATTAATTGTGTTGATTTTGTATATTTTTATGATATTTCTAGAGAATGTTCTTGCTTAAGTATTAAAGATGCTTTATAAATGGGCATAGGGTTTTGTAGAAGTTTTTTAAGGCTTTGTGAAGCGTATCTCCAAAACAGTTGATGGTCTTTTGATCTTCAACCGTTTACTCAGGGGTTTGTCCGATGTAAGTCTTGAATATTCGAACTCTTGGTCTTTCCAATAGTTGTTGGAAAGTTTTGTAACGTCAAATTTAAGAAGGTTGTTTTATGACAATAGGTATAGTAAAGTGGTTTAATGCTGAAAGAGGTTATGGCTTTATTGCGCCACAAGATGGGTCACCACAGGATGGCGATGTATTTGTGCACATCTCTGCACTGCAAAAGGCAGGCATATCAAAACTTATTGATGGTCAGAAAGTAAGTTTTGAGATCACAACTAAGAATGGGAAGCAGTCTGCTATCGATATTGATTTGGTAGACGATTAGTAGGCTATCGAGAATTTTCTGCCCATGACGATATCGCTTGGGCAGGATGCTCTTAGAAGTCGGCTTCAAATGCCCCTTTTATCCATACAATGTGCTCTGCCTGTAAGTGTTTAGGCAGGTGGTTATTGATAAGTACGGCATCGAAGCGACAGGCGCATGTGCTTTTGGGTTTGTGTTGTATCAAGTAATAGTGGGCTGTGCGTATTAAGCACCGCTTTTTATGTCGTGTGATGCTCTCTATAGCTCCTCCGTAGGTCGAGTTTGATCTTGCGCGAACTTCAACGAATACGATCTCCTCTTTGTCTTGCATGATCAAATCAATTTCTCCGCAGTGACAACGGAAGTTACGCCTTATGTGCAATAAACCCTGCTGTCGGAGATAGTGAGCAGCTAAGCGTTCAGCGCGCCGACCGATAATTTGCTTGATCAACTTTTATTCCTTTGTGTTAGAAAAATGATTCAAGACAGCTAGGCTCAACTATTATAGGGTGCTCTTTGCTAATTTTAGACCATAATAAACGGCGATGGATATGTTGATTATCTAGGTACAACTGCCCAGTTGCCCCATCAATACCCAAATGGGGTAATAATAGTAAACGTGGCCAATACCAAATCAAATAATAAGCATCAACTCCCATGGCATAAAAGGAAGCTTGGTATACATTGCTGCGTTTCCATGTATGCTTTACTTGTTTATGAATCATAGTTAAGGGCATATCCACTTCACTTGCTCCTTCAACAAACCAGGGCATGCTGCCCAATAAGATCTGATTTAAATCATGGCTGTGATAAGCAGCTAAGCTGCCTGTTTGAGGCACTAAATAGATTGGCACATGCATGACATAGAAGAATCGCAGCAAAGGGATGATACGCTCCTGTTGTGCAATAGATGCTGCTAGAAATATGGCTGTAATGTCGTGGCGCCTTCTTGCAATAAAGTTGATATCTTCATCCGATAAGGCTTGCAATTGTTGTAAGCGTTCTTCACTACGGTCAATGTGTAGCAGTTGTTTTAATTGGGCTGTAAGCTGGTTTGGGTCGTTATCAAAATAAAGTGTATCAATCACAGTTCCACCTTTATTCTGTAGTCTTGTCTGAAAAGTATGAATCACACGTTTACCCCAGTCACCTTTTGGTGCAATAGCGAGTACAAAACGCTTGTGTTGCTTTATCATCCGATCAGCTAGTTGGTTTACTTCATCTTCTGGGAACAATCCGAAACAATAAAGCCCTGGGTAGTAACCACTTGAGCGAGGCCAATTAAGGGCTAGTACAGGGACTGGGCGTTTCTCAAGGTTTGCAATTTCTTGGACATGCTTAGGCTGTAGTGGGCCAACAACAAAATCTGCATTCCAGTTTGTTGCCATTTGATAAGCCTTTTGTACGTCCTCTGTTGTTGTATCAAACACGCGTATGTCGATTTGTACCTTAGAGGATCTATTTAGTTGATAGTATGCAGCAAGGAATCCATTGTGAATAGCTTTAGCTATTTCAGCATAATGGCCGTGCAGGGGTAATAATAAGGCGATGCGCCTAGCATACATAGGTAATTGTGAGTGCATTTGCGTCACTGTAGTAGAAAATAGGCGATTAGCTAAGTGATTAGGATGTGTTTCGCGCCAATGTATTAAAGTAGGCAGCCATTGTTGGTTATTAGCACTCCATGTATGTACTAGCTGTTTTAATGTAAGCCAAGCATCTGTATCAGCATTAAGGTGTGTTGTTGTCAGAGTGGGGGGCTGAGTGGGCAGAGCATGCCACATTGCAAGCAGTGGTTCCTCCAATTCAAAGCCACGTTTAGCCATCCAGTTTATTAGCTTGGAGCGTTGTATAAGTTCATCAGATTGATCTTGCATCTGACTTGCTGTACAAATCCGCCAATGGTAGTTGCGTGCTTGCCAATAATTGGACATCAGTACATTTGTTGTGGGTGGTAAATCAGAAAGGCTTAAATGATAACTTGCCAAGCGAGGGTGCTTATTCAGTAGTGCCCATTGTGCGTACAAAATGTGATTGAGGAATGCAGCTTGTTTTGGCAGTTGATTTAGTAATTTTTGAGCTTCTTTAAAACGGTGTTGCCAAATTAACTGCTCAGTTGCCCAAGCCAAGTTATGCGTGCGTTCGTTTGCATCGGAAGCTTGACTTGCTCGGCGTTGATACTGTTCTGCACTCAATGGTGTGTGAGGACGCCAGCTGCGCATAATTTGTGAATGGCAGCTAGCTAGACAAAACACTATCACAAGATAAAAAAATTGTCGTACTATAAACTTATTCATGAATAAAAGATTAGCTTAGCCAACTTCAATAAGCAAGCCCGTATTTTTAACTTTTTGTGCGGAATTCTCCACACAGAATAGCATTGAGTAACTTTGGTGTTTGGGTGGAGATGGATAGCACGACTTATTCTTCTGACTCATTTTGATTTTGGATATATTTTTTCAAAATATCAAGAGGTGCGGCAAGCCTGTTATGTCGAAAAGGTAGTTGTAATCAGACACTACTGGTCGCAAGAAGCCACTGCTAGAACAGTTGGCGACTGTTTAGTGACGGAGGGGCATGTCACAGACTGTCTATTGGTCTTCCTTGGCGCGGGAAATATCCCATACATTAGCAATCTTTCGTCTAAATTTTAAAAAGAATTTAAGCTATTTCGTTCATTTATAAGGTTATTCTTAAAATTTTTTAAAATACTTTTAGAAAAAGCATGTACAAACTCGTATTTTTTGTTATAGTTAAAGGGCAGGTGAGGTTAGGGTAGTTGATATTCCTAGATCTTGCCAGAGGCAATAGGGATGTCTCAGCGTTTCTTGTCCGTCCCCCTTCTATTTTTGGTTGGGGCATCCCTTTTTTTGCAGGTTTTCTGTCCGCTGGTGGGCTACAATTTTGGTTTGATCTATGTCATAGAAGGAGTGTCCCAGTAGTGTAGTTTGGTGTTCATTTGAGATCTCACGTATACAGCAAGTAGCTATGGCTCACAAAGGCTGAACTCATTCCTGATAAGCCTCAAATTGCTAAAAACTTCTTTCACTCGCCGAGTGTTATGAGAGTCGGGTCAAAAAAGTGTATACTAAGGATTACCAAAAATGAGCGTAAAGCCTCTATCTTTAGACATGGGGACTGTCAGCCGATGACGATCAGTGGAGAACCTATGCAAAGATCGTTGCGTATTATGATTGTTGCCATTGTACTAGTATTTGGCAGCATCATGCTGTGGGGGGCTCTAAAGTACTTTTTTATAAAACGCTACTTTTCAAATTTTAAACCTCCCGCTGTTGCAGTGGAAACGGCACTTGCTACACAGCAACAGTGGCAGCCTTCTTTTTCAGTGATAGGGACGGTTCATGCAGTACAACAGATCCCGTTAACCACAGAAGTTAATGGCCGTGTTGTCTCAATTCATTTTCGTGAAGGGCAGGTTGTAAAAAAAGGTGATCTGCTCGTACAGCTTAATGATCGTATTGATCAGGCCGATTTGGTGCACAATCAAGTTGCAGCAGACCTTGCGGAGCTAAGTTACCGACGTTATAAGAAATTATTGCGCCATAAAGCAGTTGCACAAGCGGATGCTGATCAGTATTTATATCGGATGAAACAAACAAAAGCAATTGTTGAGAAAAGCAAGCTAATCATTGAACTTAAAGCAATCAAGGCGCCCTTTACTGGCCATATTGGGCTGAGGCAGGTCAATAAAGGACAGTATCTCGTACCTGGCACACTTATTGCGCATTTGTACAGTGAGCCACCTTTCCAACTGCATTTTTCATTGCCTGAAAATCAGCACAATAATTTGAAAGTAGGTCAGAAATGTCAGGTTCGTTTGGCTGAAGATGGTCCGCTTATTGCTACTGGGGTAATTCAATACATTGATGTAGCAACTGATGTTGAAACACATCAATTGCACATAAAAGGTCTGCTCGATAAAAAACAGGATGCCATAAAACAAGGTAGTCAATTGTTGCCTGGGCAGTTTGTATATATCACACTACAACTTGGGAAATCTCATCTTGTAACACTTATACCCAAGAGTGCTGTAACCTACCGTTCTTATGGTCGTACGGTTTATCTAGTTGAAGGGGATTCCCCTTATGTACGACAACGTCCAGTTACAATTGGAGATGTTGTCGGTGACCAGGTTATTATTTTGAAAGGTGTATCACCAAATGACCGTGTGGTCATTTCAGGGCAGCTCCGTTTATATGATGGTGCGCATATTAAATTAGTTCCTACTGTCAAGCCCTCATAATGAAATTTACCGATTTTTTTATCAAACGCCCAGTTTTTGCAACGGTTATCAGCCTATTAATCTTTCTGTTGGGAGTTCAATCAATCTTTCATTTGCCCTTGCGCAGATTTCCTAAAATGAGCAGCAATGTTATCGAAGTCAGGACAATCTATAAGGGCGCGAGTGCTGAATTGATAAAAGGGTTTGTGACAGACCCACTACAACGTGCTATTGCATCGGTGGATGGTATCGATTATCTTACCTCAAACAATAAGGCATCCGTTAGCTTAATTCAGGCTCATTTACAGTTAAATTTTGATGCAATTCAGGCAACAACCGATATCTTGGCAAAGATTGCAGAAGTCAAACACCAGCTTCCCAAGGAGGCAGAGGATTCTATTATCAGTCGTAGTACAGGCTCAAATATTGCATTGATGTACCTTAGTTTGCGGAGCTCTGTCTATAACCAACAGCAAATTACAGATTATATGGAACGCCTAATTCGGCCACAATTAGAAACTGTTTCAGGAGTATCTGAAGCAGCTATATTAGGGGGCAAACGCTATGCTATTCGTATTCACTTAAATGTTGCGAAAATGGCAGCCTCACAGATGACAACCAAGGATATCTTGCAGGCATTGCATCACTATAATGTACAGGCGGCAGCTGGTCAGCTTGAGGACAAGGAACTGTTAATCAATGTAACGACCAACGCAGCTCTACATGATGTTGCAGGCTTTGAAAATATCATCGTCAAGCACCGTGGCCATAGTAGTGTACGGATGCGTGATATTGCCAAGGTATCCTTAGATATCGAAGATAAACAGACCTACGTTAATTTCAATGGTATGCTTGCTGTCTTTATGGGGATCAAGGCAACGAGTTATAGTAATCCCTTAGTGACTATTTCAAATGTTAAAAAGCAATTCCAGAATCTTAAGCAAAGGTTTCCTGCAGGCCTAAAAGGCTCTATTGTCTATGATGCAACGGAATATATCCGCGAGGCAATTTATGAGGTGATCAAAACACTGATTGAAGCGATGCTTATTGTAATTGTTGTGATCTTCTTATTTGTGGGAAACATACGTGCAGTGGTGATTCCAATAGTGACTATTCCCTTATCCTTGGTCGGTGTAGCAACCTGTTTATTGGCATTTGGTTATTCGATTAACTTATTAACCTTGCTCGCCATGGTTTTAGCGATTGGGCTGGTCGTTGATGATGCTATTGTAGTATTGGAAAATGTACATCGGCATATTGAGCTAGGAAAAACCTGTGAGCAAGCAGCAATCCATGGTGCGCGAGAAATTGCTCTGCCGATCGTGGGCATGACTCTGACATTAGTGGCAGTTTATCTGCCTATTGGATTCTCCCAGGGGATAACAGGCGCCTTATTTAAAGAATTTGCCTTTACACTGGCAGGTGCGGTTGTTGTATCAGGCATCGTAGCGATTAGCTTATCACCTATGATGTGTGCAACCATTTTGGAATCGAAGATACAGGAAAACCGATTCTCCATCGCATTAGAGCACTATTTTGAGCGTCTGAAAACAGGCTATCAGTATTATTTACATAGATCGTTAGATCATAGGTCAGCAAGTGTGCTTTTATTGGTGGTGATAACACTGAGTTGCTATTTTTTTTACCGTTACACACCACATGAACTAGCACCAGTTGAAGATCAGAACATACTATTTTCGTCAGTGACAGCACCAGAATATGCGACCGTTGATTATATGAGACGCTATACCCATCAGTTTGAGCAGTTATTTAATAAGCTGCCAGAAAAAAGCTCCTATTTTATTATCAGTGGCATGGAAGCACCCAACCGTGCTATGTCTGGAATTATCCTGACACCTCGGAACACACGAAAACGATCGCAACAAGCGATAAAGGAAATATTACAAAAAAAATTACACGATGTGCCTGGGGTGCGAACAGCCCTATTTCCTTTGCCACCTTTGCCAATTGGTGGCGATGGTTTGCCGATACAGTTTATTCTAAGCACGAGTGGTGATTATGCTGAGTTAGATCATGCAGCAACAAAATTGCTGCAAGCAGCACGTAAAAGTGGTTTATTTGCCTTCATTAGGAAGAATATCGAATTTAACCGTCCACAGATTCGCCTTTTGTTCAATCGTGACAAGGCTTCAGTATTCGGGATTAATATGCTTGATTTAAGTGAATTAATGCTAGCACTGTATTCTGGTGCAGAAGTTAATAAATTTAGCATGCAAGATCGCAGTTATAAAGTTATCACAGAGCTTGAAGATTTTTTCCGTACCGATACTCAGTCAATGCGGAATGTTTATCTACGCACAGCTAATGATAAAATGATTCCGCTTAGCAGTTTTTTGCAGACAAAACTTGAAGTTCGTCCAAACCAGCTCACTCAGTTTCAGCAGCTCAATAGTATCAGTATTGAGGGTGTGCCACGACCTGGTTCGACACTTGCAGAGGGTCTCGACTTCTTAAAGCGTACTACGGAGCAACAGTTATCTTCTACAGTTCATTATGATTATAGTGGGCAGAGTCGCCAGTTCATGAAAGAAGGTGATCGCTTGATATGGATTTTTATCTTTGCAGTGATCGTTATATTTCTTGTTTTAGCAGCGCAATTCGAAAGTTTTAGAGACTCCTTGATTATCTTAAGTGGAATGCCAGCAAGCATTTGTTGTGCCCTAATACCCTTGAATCTTGGATTGGCGAGTATCAATATTTATACACAAATTGGGATGGTGACATTGGTAGGTGTTATAAGTAAACATGGTATTTTGATGGTGGATTTTGCCAACCATCTGCGAATATCTGAGAACCTCAACATAAGAGAAGCAATTGAGAAGGCCTCGGCAATTCGATTACGTCCAATCTTAATGACAAGTGCATCACTTATTTTTGGTGTTATTCCTCTCATGCTATCGCAGGGAGCAGGTGCTGAAAGCCAGTTTAGTATGGGTATCGTGATTGCCAGTGGTATGTTTTTAGGTACGATCTGCACACTATTTATCACTCCTGCTATTTATACATTACTTACTTCTGATCACAAAAGGAAGGCGATTCTTGAATAGAGATTCAGGCTGCCACTAGATCACTCATCTGCAGGGGAGTCTGATTCGTGCAAATAAATAGCATATTGAGGGTCTCTTAATGCTTTTTGATAGAGCCAATTTTAGCTGGTTGCATTCTTTTGGTGGAAATACAAAAAAGCTATCAAAAATATCCATCCAGCACTTGCACAGAAAAAGCTACTTATACGTAGTATTGTTTGAGGATCTTCAAACCTTGGTTATAGAGTGGAGTTAATAATTCTGGTGGTACGATAAACCTCCCCTTGCATACAATTATTGTTGTGCTATAATATAGGAGTTGTCTGGTTTCATTCAGATTTGGCGGTTTGCTGCTATGCGGTATCCGCATGAGACGTTCTCCTGTAAGAAATTATAAAATTTCATCGTCCACTCTGCTTCATAAAACAAACGAGGCGAGGGGTCTGTATCATTAGGTTGCACTTATGTGTGCAGCTTATACAGTGAGGCGTGTCACCTATGTTGCTTCATAATCATAATAAGGTAAATAAATGTCTACGAATTTAACAGAACTTAGTAATAAAACCTCTTCCGAACTGGTTGAACTTGCAGAGAAAATGAAACTGGAAAATTATTCCAGAATGCGACGCCAGGAAATCATCTATTCCTTGTTAGAAGCGCATGCTAAACAAGGAGAATCTATTTATGGTGGTGGTGTTCTGGAAGTGCTGCCAGACGGATACGGCTTCTTGCGTTCAGCGCATTGTTCTTATCTAGCAGGGCCAGCCGACATTTATGTATCTCCGAATCAAATTAGACGTTTTGGCTTACGTACGGGTGATACGATTACTGGCAAAATTCGCTCCCCCAAGGATAGGAGTGAACGGTACTTTGCATTATTACAATTAAACACACTGAACAACGATCCGTTTGGGAAGAATAAGACTAAAATTTTATTTGAAAACCTTACCCCCATATTTCCCAATAAACAACTAATTTTAGAGTGTGGCACTAGTAGTTCACATGATATTACAGGTCGTATTATTGATCTGGCATCTCCCTTTGGGAGGGGTCAACGTGGCTTGATTGTCGCACCACCTAAAGTTGGTAAAACAGTCATGCTAAAACAGATTGCACAAGCCATTAGTACCAATTATCCTGGCATCAATCTTATGGTACTATTAATCGATGAACGTCCAGAAGAGGTCACTGATATGGAGCGTTCGATTAAGGGTGAAGTTATTTCTAGTACCTTCGATGAACCAGCATCGCGTCATGTCCAAGTTGCAGAGATGGTAATTGAAAAGGCGAAACGTTTAGTCGAACATAACCAAGACGTTGTTATTTTTCTTGACTCAATCACACGACTTGCCCGCGCTTATAATACAGTAGCTCCCTCTTCTGGCAAGGTATTAACAGGTGGCCTTGATTCACATGCATTACAACGACCCAAACGGTTTTTTGGTGCTGCACGTAATATCGAGGGTGGTGGTAGTTTAACTATTATTGCAACCGCATTAGTTGATACGGGATCCAAAATGGATGATGTCATTTATGAGGAGTTTAAGGGCACGGGCAACCTCGAACTTCACCTTGTTCGACGTATCGCTGAAAAACGTGTTTTCCCAGCGATTGATATCAATCGTTCTGGTACACGTAAAGAAGAATTGATGATTGACCCAGAAATATTGCAAAAAATATGGATTTTACGTCGTATCATTCATGCAATGGATGAAACCGCTGCAATCGAGTTCTTAATTGAGCGACTCCGCAAGTACAAGACCAATGCAGAATTTTTTGATGCTATGAAACGGAGGTAACAAGAAAAACATGACTAAGCTACCTCGAACACCGACACAGTCTCCACGGATAAGATCTGCAAAAAAACACAGTTAAATTGCTGATATCCAAAAGCCCTTAGATCAAAGCCAGGTATAAAAAACTTGCTCCTGTCGGCAGCCCTGCTGACAAGCAAAGCAAGTAGATGATTCTTCGGTGAGTGGTTTACAACACTCCTCCACCTTCCCTTTACGCACCCAATAATCTAACAAATTGTCAATAAATTCGACATCACAGCAAAGAATATGCTGAAGCACGTCCTTGCTAACTATTTTATGCGCTGATAGGCACTGTTTCAAAGTAAGTAAACTCATGAACCACAGTATAACCTAATTTAACAAAGATGTGTGCCCCTTTTGCCGTTGTAATGAATCTTTCAACTTCCAGCAGTACCCAAATTGACATCCTCCACTCCCTAAAGAAAGGGGAGGATGTCAATTGACAACAGTTCCACAACTCTATCCGCTAAAATTGTGCTAGTCACAGTTTATGAAAAGTGTTAGACTACAACAGGCTTGAGAGGGTAATCACCGCTATGTGAAAACCAAGCAAGCGGTGATCCCTGGATGTATCAAAAGTAAACAGGATAGGAAATAGTGACAATTCGACTGAAACAATGGATATGCTATGGGGCTATGCTCGCTATGGTGTCCTATATGTTAGTTTCTCCAACAACCCTATGGGCAGCAAGTTTGTGGGATGCTTATCGACAGGCACAAGATCACGACCCTGTATTTAGAGAGGCACGCGCCAGTTGGTTAGCAGAGCAGGCAGGGTTAAGGGCACAACATGCAGTATTTTGGCCACAGCTCAGCGCATCTGCTTTGATAGCACGTAAATTATCAACTGCGACTGGTCAATCAAAAAAAACGATTAATACACACCAATACCAGGTGGATATCAGCCAGAAACTCTTTGACTTAAGCCAGCTTGCACGGACGAAACAGCTTTCTTATCAGGTGAAGCAACAGGCGGCACTGTATGCAGCCGAAATGCAAGACTTGATGGTTAGAACAGCGCAGGCTTATTTTGCTGTGCTTACTGCATCAAGCAATCGTTATTACCTTCAAGCAGAGAAGAAAGCCTTAGAACAGCAACTCCATCAAGTTAATCAGCGTCATAAGGTTGGGCTAGAAGCAATTACTGCCGTCAATGAAGTGAAGGCAAGTTATGACCGCGTAATAGCAGGTGAAATTTCAGCTTATAATGAATTGCTTAATCGCTTAGAGCAACTAAAAGGTATCGTCGGTAAGGATTATAGTAATTTTTTTGGGCTAGCAGAACAGAGCAAATCCTTAAAGTTATCAACAGATAAGCATCTTACTTATTGGAATAGCTATTCTCGTGCCCATAACAACCGACTGTTGGCAAGTTTTGATGCCGTATTGGCTGCTAAAGAAGCGATAAGACACAAGAAGGCTCTGTATTACCCAATAGTTAGCTTGGAAGGGCAGTATGTTGATTATACCGACACATCTTTTTTAGAACAGAAAAATATGCAAGTTGGTGTAGCCACACAATGGAAGTTATGGGATGGAGGTGAGAGGTCAGCTTATACGGAGCAAGCACGGCAACATTACCAACAGGCCAACGAGCAGTGGCGTAGATTATTAAGACAAGTTGAAGCAGAGGTATATAAGTCTTATTTAGGTATTCGCTTAGGTGATAAGTTGCTATTTGCTGATCGTCAGGTTTTATTGTCGCAACTGGCTTTGTTAAAGAGCACGAAAGAGGGCTATAAAGTGGGGACGCGCACAATGGTAGATGTGCTAGATGCTCAGCGCAATTTATATCGAGCACGGCAACAACTTATGGTCGATCGATACCATTATTTATTGAATACCTTGCAATTAAAACAAGTATCGGGTCGTTTACGAGACCATGATTTACATAGATTGAGTCAGCTATTATCAAAAAAAATTGTTATTCAGATAGATCGTGACCGACTATAGAGAATAGAAATATGATAGGACAACATTTACTCAGCGTTGATCAATTAACGAAGCAACAGGTTGTTACTTTAATGGATAATGCCGATACAATGCGCGAGCTTGATCATAAACATATAATAGCATCCTCTGGATTAGCACATACAAACCTTGGTTTGTTATTTTTTGAACACAGTACACGTACACGCATTTCATTTGAAATAGCTGCTAGGCGACTCGGCGCAAATGTTATCTTATTGCAAGAAGCGATGAGTTCAACACAGAAAGGGGAAAGTCTTACTGATACAGTTTGTAATTTAGTTGCCATGGGGATCAATCTACTGGTTATTCGTCATATGCAACAGGGGATTGTTCAGCAGTTAGCCGAACAGGTTGGTCGAAAAGCCTGTATCGTCAATGCAGGTGATGGTGCGGGTGAGCATCCAACACAGGCTTTGCAAGATATTTATACCTTAAGTCACTGTGTCAATTCACTACAATCGTTGCGCATCCTGATTTTGGGGGATATCTTACATTCACGTGTGGCACATTCGTTGATTAAGCTACTCGTGTTAATGGGGGTGACAGATATTCGCATCGTTGCACCCAAAAATTTGTTGTTGTCAGATGAGAAGCAACTTAAAGGTACCGTGGTGCACGACCGACTAACTGAAGCACTACCTGGTGTTGATGTAATTTATATATTGCGCCTACAGCAGGAGCGATTTAGTGATCAAGTGGGCACTGTAATATTTGACCAATCAAGCTATATTAAAAATTATCGTCTTAACCCTTCACATCTCAGTTTGGCTGGAAATCAAGTGCACATCATGCATCCTGGTCCAGTAAATCAGGGGGTGGAAATCTCTCATCAGCTTGTTGATAGTGATCAGTCAATTATTTTAAAGCAGGTCAGCTTAGGCATTCCCATGCGAATGGCTATCTTGACAGCATTATCCAGCCCTAACATGATTGCCTGAAAAACCTAAATTGCTATTTATCAAGCTTGCCGTAAGACCTCCTCGTTCAGGTGGAGGATGTCAAAGCTAATATCGCTCTACCTCCCCTGTTATCACATCTCTAATTTGTGTTGGCTTTTCTAATCCACCAAGGGGGCCTCCTACGATCCCTGCTATCTGGGATCCAAATTGTACGGAAACCGCATGTGCTGTTTTTAATGCTGGGAAATTGCTGCGGTTAGCACTTGTAGAGACAATTGCTGAACCAAAAGCCTGACACAAGGATTTTACAACTCGGTGTGCACTGATGCGCAAAGCAATTGTTGCATATGCCCCAATAATCCAAGGTGGTGCAAGCTCGCTAGCAGGAAATAGCCAGGTATAAGGCCCTGGCCAACTACGTTTTACGGTCTGATAGGCATCATCAGGTACAGGCAAGCACCAATTTGAAACCTGTTCCCAATCACTGGCAACAACAATCATGCCTTTATCTGGTGCGCGTTGTTTCAATTGTAATAACCGTTCAACTGCTTTGACATTATTCGGATCACAGCCCAAGCCATAAACAGCCTCTGTTGGATATGCAATGATCTCTCCCTTTTGTAATGCAAGAACAGCCTGCTCAATTATTAAAGAATACGAATGATTAAGTTGATATCCCATAATAAGCACTTCATTTTTACGCTGTCATCTTTGCCATCGCAATAATTTAATTTCCTGTAACAAGAGCAGGAGAAACAGATGTTATACCAGCCATAAACCCCATGCCAACGATAACTGGTGCAAGGTAGAATAATAAAAAGACAGCCCACATTAGTAAAAAAGTAACCAAATAGATCTTAATAAACAAACATTCCAGTTTATCTTTTGAAATGTCAGCGGGAATCTCAGCCACACCAAACGAATAAACAATTCCTATGATGAGAGGCAGACGACCTCCTTCTGTGCGAACCTGGCCTCCTGCTTGGTTATTGTTCATAACTACACCCCTCATAGCATGACTATATATAGTTTGTCATAATACCTAAACAAATAGCAAGTCCAACCCACTGATTATTTAAAAAAGCAATGAAACAATTTTGTGCATCATGCTTACGGATTAAGCTGATTTGGTAGACAAATAATATACTTGTAAGAAAGCATGCTCCATAAAAATAGCCCTTTAAATCATAGCAATATGCCAAACCTAGCAGTAACCCGATCATTAACGCTTGCATCACAGCAATTGATAACACATCATAGTGCCCAAATAAAATAGCGGTTGAGCGCAAACCGATCACCTTGTCATAACTACGATCGACCATAGCATATTGGGTATCGTAGATGATAGCCCACAATACGACGATGCCAAATAAATACCATGCAACACCAGGCAAGTGATTAAGGGTCGCAGCATACGCCATTAAAGTACCACTCGAAAAGGCAATGCCCAGAATTAGTTGAGGGCAGCATAGCCACCGCTTTGTAAAGGGGTAAAGAATAGTCAGTGCAAATGCACTCAATGCGATTAAACGGCTCAGATTATTGAGGTGCAAGATGAGATAAACAGCGCATAGGAACAAGATAAGCAACAAACTTACTGCCTGCTTGAGTGAAAGCTTCCCCTGAGCCAGGGGACGTTGTTTTGTACGTTTCACCTGCCCATCAAAATGACGATCGGCTATATCATTCATCACACAGCCAGCAGAACGTGTGCAAAGGATTCCTGCCACAAAAATTGTGAGCAAATGCCCATCTGGCAAGCCACCACGTGCTAACCATAATGCCCACATTACTGGATATCCTAACAATAAAATGCCAATTGGTTGATGCCAGCGCATTAAATGGGCATAAGGTGTTGCTACACGTATCAGTTGAGCGATCATAAAAAGACTTCCGTTAGCATAATATGATGCCCACACCACAATAACGTGGAAGAACGTGCCCATAATACTTGATCAAAGGTAGGTAAATTGTTTTGAATAACCTGATAGAGCCGATGATTTGCTTGTAACTGCGCCCATTGGAATGCTGAACGCTGTAGGTGTGGGTCAGCGAATAATAACGAACCCAATGATTGATCACCAAGTTGCATCAGTATAGTCCCTTTTTGCTGCATACACCCCAATGGGAATATACTACGTGCGAACATAAATGGATGTTGATCAATATATAAAAATACCTCCCGAACCCAAGCAATTTGGAAGGTGTTGTCCCCTAAGTAATAACGCTCATAGCCACTTAAACTAGTCCAATACTCAAGTAAGTAAGGCACTGTAAAAGAATAGCCCTTGTCATGCAACACACGCTGCGTAGTTGAACCTGATTCACAAAAATAAGGCTGTATGTGCTGTGGTAATTTTTCAAATGGGAGGCAATTGATCTCGCGCCAATGGGGTTCATCATCATTCCAAATTTGCTTATATGCATTTGTAGCTAGAGGGTTCATACGATATTTCCAAGTATTGATAGTTTGGTATTTTACTATAGTTTATCCATTTTGCATACCGTAAAACACCTTCCTTGAGGTGGCAGGTACAAGGAGTCATCAGGCTAATCAAACATTTCTTGTGATCTTCTAGCCATTCCCGCTAACCTAACCCACACCCAAGGCCTAATAATATATTAATTCTTGGAAAATTTGGAAAAAACAAGACTCAACTAAGAATTAGCTGGTTCGATAAGTTGTTTTTTCGGTGGAAAATAGAAGAGCACTAATGATACTGGGCTTACAAGGAATTACGTGGAGGATGCAAGACTCCCCGCTAGTAGAGTGTCTCTTGTGATCTTTCGGCATTTTGTTGACTATTCCACACTAAGCTGTTACAGTCTATTTCAGCGGTAGGGCATGTCGTGCCAGCCTGTGGAGAGATGGCATTAGCTGATACAATGAAGTAGGAATCTCTGTAATGGGCGACCAACAAGCTTAGTAATAGGAATCCCCTTTCTTTAGGGAGGGGAGGATGTCAGGGTATACATTAGGAGTTTTTATAACGATGGCAGTGTCAGGGAGAGTTCCAGTCACAACTGAGGGTGAGCAGCAATTGCGCGATGAGTTGCGTCGCTTGGAAGGTGAGGAACGGTTTCAGATTAGTAAGCGTATTGCGGAAGCGCGGGCGCATGGTGATTTAAGTGAAAATGCTGAGTACCACGCTGCACGTGAAGAACAAGGTTTGCTGGAAGCACGTGTGCGCTATATCAACACTCGTTTATCTAATGCTCAAGTCATTGATGTCAGCAGCCTAACCAATGAGGGTAAAGTTATTTTTGGTTCAACTGTTACCTTGGGAGATCAACAAAACAATCAAGACGTACGCTATAAGATAGTTGGTGAAGATGAGGCTGATGTCAAGCAGTACAAGCTATCAATTACAGCGCCTTTAACAAGAGCACTAATTGGCAACTTTGAAGGTGATGAAATTACTGTTGAAACAGAAAGTGCCCAGATTAATTATAAAATCGTAAAGGTTGAATACCTTAAATAAGTAGGCACGACAGCCTATTTAGTGGCTATGATGTGCCCGATTAGATAAATTAAGGAGAATGAAAATGGGTCGAACCCCTTCAACAATGGCCTTACCCATCGGTTCACTGGCGCCTGATTTTGAATTATTAGACGTTGTTAGTCAGAAACATTATCGTTTAGACCAATTAGTGGGGCAGAGGGGGGCTGTAGTCATGTTTATTTGCAACCACTGTCCTTTTGTCAAGCATCTACAGTCTGCTATAGTTGAGATAGCTCATATTTACCAACCGCAAGGTATTTCTTTTATTGCAATCAATAGCAATGATATCACGCAGCATCCAGATGATGCTCCTGATAAAATGCAGACAGTTGCGGAAGAGTCCACTTACATCTTTCCATATTTATTTGATGAAACACAAAATGTTGCCAGAGCCTACCAGGCTGCTTGTACACCCGACTTTTTTGTACTGGATGCAGGGCAGAAATGTGTATATCGTGGTCGTTTTGATGCGTCAACACCTGGTGGTAAAGAGGCAATTACAGGTCGAGACCTACGCCAGGCATTGAATCACCTGCTAGAGGGCTTGCCTCCTCTGACAGAACAGTATCCGAGCATTGGCTGTAGTATTAAATGGAAGGCCTAGCAGTCTTTCTTAACTTGCCGACTTCATTTTGGATACAATTATAGCCATGGCTATCAAAATCTAAGTACAGCGTTAGGTTATTTGATGATGCTGGCTTTCTTAATTGATCAAATACAGCAGATGTATTGCCCTCAGTTTCAAGCAGCCCTCAAGAAGTGCTCCTGTTTGTGGGAGCTGCCGAATTTTCATCAAACCTTGTAAAAAATATAATTCATGCTATAATGGTGTAGACTGGGGCTGATGTGAGGCGTAAGAGAGGAGAGATAATAAATGTGCAAAAATTGTACGTTAGAAGTACGATCAGTTGATCTCTCTGCTAGGGCACTCTATTTTCCATTCCAGCCTGGTGACATTACTGTCAAGGGTATAAAGTTGAAATGGCTTCATCGCTTTGGCGTCTATCTGCCTGAGGGTACTTCGGTTAATAATTTAAAGATTACTGATGTAGATCAGAATTCTCCTCTTACAAACAGGACTAGACTTAAAGAAGAAGATCACTTTAAAGTACTATATTTAGAAATCGTAGAAGCAACTGGTATTTTTGCTTCAATTATTAGAGTTTTTTCCTGGCTATTTAGTAAAATTCAATCTTTGTGTTTCCCTGAAATATACCAATTTAATTTTGGCGATCAGATTACTCCAGAGGATATAAAAAAGGATCTTGCAAGAGTAGATAAGATAATTCTAAATGCTCTACTATCTAACAAACATCTTTCAACTGAGTACGGAGTTACCTATACTGCTGATGTTAAACTTCCTATAAACCTCACTTCTGATATTAGAAGTCAGAAGTGTGAGAGTAGTTCTGCTCGAGCATTATATAAAAATATTCTAGCGCACATCTTGCTTACACAAATAAAGGCAGATTTAAGCAAGATTCAGTCACACAGAGAAATATTAAAGTGTGCCCTAAGGAATATGGGCTGTACTGAGAAAGAACAGCGTACACTTGAGGAAATGGGTATAGCTCCTAATATAGAAATTTCTTATTCCAAATTATCTAAGGATGTAAAAAATCTTAGCACCCCCTTATATCATAAAATTTCTATACATACTTCTTCTGAAAATGATTTAAATTCTACTGATAAGATAAGTAATAAGTAATGCAATTTGGATAATTTCCTTCCTTATATTTGCAAAAGCTTCTAATGCACCGCATTGTTTGAGAATCTTTACCTCCTGTAGAAATTTTTGAATTTAAAATTGCTATACTGTATATGTTTCCTTTTTTAAAATATATTGTATAATGTGTCTTATAACGGGAGAGGTATTGAATGGTTCAGTACCAAATCACTGTTCGGTAAATTTGGAAAAATAGGGGATACACAATGAGTAACAACTGTCATATAGATAGTGCTGCAATTATCGATGCAACACAGCTAATTTCACATAAGTTGGTCGACTATGTAAATACAACAGAAGCACGTCTGGAAAAAGTAAATAAATTTCAACAAGCGAAAGTGGGGCAATCTGGTCAACTATTCAAGGATAAAACCCCAGATCTGAAAAGAGTAATAAAAGCTCTTAGGAAAGCATCTAAAGATTTGAATGATTCTATACCACGTGACTTTATGTATAGTAGCACGCATCCTTCTCCCATCACCCGAATTAAATAAGATGGCAAAGGAGATAAACTAGGTGTTTTTCATTACTCAAAATGGATGTGCGTCTTAAGGTTTTATTATGGATAAATTGAAGCAGACTATTGAAGTCAATGAAACCTTAATTAAAGTTATTGAAGATATAATTAAAAATTATGATGCCTGGGATGCTTCGTTATTGCTTAAGTCGATTCATTCAGATTTAAATAACCGTCAGCATGAAGCACAAAGTCTAATCAAACAAGCAAAAAAAATACTCGAAAAAGAGAAAGAAAAAAAATCGTCACACTTAAAACACGATATGATCTGTATTTATATCTCACTCTATCAGTCTGGAGAAGGTGATCTAAAAAAATGGCGAAGATTATTAATGAATTTAGAAAAAAGCAGTGTCGGACGCCCTATTTACCGTAAAGAAAGTGATGTGAAGAAACTTATCCGAACGCATCGCAATCTTTTGCATGAAGGCTATGCTGTCGTAACCGTATCAAAAGATTCCATTCTGGATTTGCCAAAAGAACGCGTGGTACTTGATCGCTTTGGCCATGAGCAGCTCGCGTTGCGTCTAGATGCGATACAATCTCAAAATATCGTCAAATTTATCCATGCAAATCGTTATACCTACACCTTTGCCAATCAGCAATTAATTTTACAAGATAGAACATTAGGCTCTTAATGAACAAGCAAGCATCAACGATGACTGGCCTGGTATAGCTTGTTTTTAGGAACCTGTGTTAGTTGGTGAACTATTTGAACAGCTAGTCGCGTTGGCATATATTCTAGTAATGTTGTTAATACACTCAAAATTTCGGGTGTTAATTCATTCATTTTTTGATTAGGATAACCTGTCACCATTATCACAAATTCCCCACGACATTGCTCTGGATGTTTACGTAGCCAATGATATAATTCAATTAATGAGCCATGATAAAGGGTTTCAAATTGCTTGGTAAGTTCACGCGCAATGCTAGCTTGTCGCTGTTCCCCTAGGATATGATACATATCATCCAAGCAAGCCAGTATACGGTGCGGAGCTTCATAAAAAACCAAGGTGTAAGCTTGTTTGGCTAGGCTTGACAATTGTTTATGACGCATAGCACGCCTAGGTGAAAGAAACCCCTCAAATAAGAACGGCTTATAGGGGAGTCCTGCAACACTAAGGGCTGTTGTCAATGCGGATGGCCCTGGAATAGGAACAACTTTAATATTTGCCCGATGTGCCTGGGAAACAAGTTGGCAACCAGGATCATGAATGCAGGGCGTGCCTGCATCGCTAATCAATGCAAATCTCTCTCCTCGTTGCAGACGTTGTATTAGTTTGATACTTTGCTTCGCCTCATTGTGGCTGTGTAAGGCAATCAATGGTTTTTTGATATGATAATATTGTAGTAGATGTTGGCTGTGGCGCGTATCTTCTACCAGGATTACATCCACAGTCTTCAGGATATGAATAGCGCGTGTACTTATATCATCAAGATTGCCAATCGGTGTGGCAACGACATAAAGCGTAGAAGTCATCAGTGACACACTCCCGTCACTAAACAGTTGCTAACTGTGCTAGTTATTTTCGGCAAGTCGACTTGATTGTTAGTCTGATGAATTTTGACATGTTGCAGACATTGAAAACTCTTCCAGTTGGACTTTCTTATTTTGATTCTTGGTAGCTTTGCCCTGCCAGCAAAGAAGTTATTGTAGGCTGTTTCTAGATTGAATAAGGCACATAAAAATGATTGACTATTGACTCCATTGAGCCAGGTATACTTCTCTATTTTTTTGCATCTAACTAGCCTATCTTGTAATTGTCGCCTAGATACATTCTTGCCGTAAAGAGCATAGTACCTCCTCTTCAATCTCAGGCTCCAGTTATAAACATAGCGTGTGTGACCAAAATGACGGGCAAGCATCTCAGGCGGTGCATTGTTTGGATACAGTCTATAGCGATAAGTTTTAAGCATCATGTTATCCCTTGCTACCATGCTAACATTATACATCTAAATGAAGTATAAAAGCCATAATCACTGCATATATAATACAAAATGTAGTCACAAAATATCGTAGAAAGTGCTTAGACTATACTTAGGCGGTTAGAGCGGATATGTAGAATAAATTGTGAGCAATGTGGTATTGATCTAATCGAATTTGGCGGGGCATCAGATCATATTCACTTGCTCATTGATATGCCCCCAATATTATGCCAAGCAAATTTATTGCTTGATTACAGCAGGTGGTGCACCTCTTGATATTTTGAAAAAATATGTCCAAAATCAAAAGGAATCAGAAGAATAAATCATGCTATCCATCTCCACCCAAACACCAAAGTTACTCAATGCTATTTTGAGTGGAGAATTCCGCACAAAAGGTTAAACTCAACTAGTTTTACCAAAAATGAGTGTAAAGCCCCTATCTTTAGATATGGGGATATAAGCGAACTTCAGAAAAAGAATTGATTAATTAAATATATTCAATATAATCTCGAGGAACTGCTATGCTAAAACTTCGTTGATGGATTAATTTTTTGGCAACTAAGTACAAGAGCAATAAGAATATTGTATATTCTTGCAAGTATCATATTATATGGTGTCCTAAGTACAGAAAAAAAGCACTTGTAGCTGGCGTTGATATTCGCTTAAAGCAACTTGTTCATGAAATTGCTGAGCTATCGGTTGATATTGTTGAGATGGAAACTGATAAAGACCATATACATATATTGGCAGAAGTAGATCCTCAGGCAGGAGTAAAAAATTTTGTGAAAAGAGTTAAAGGAAGAACATCGTATGTGCTTATGGCTGAGTTTCCACATTTGCGTAAATGTTTGCCAGCTTTATGGACAAATAGTTATTTTGTTTCGACAGTAGGTGGCGCACCGTTATCTATGATAAAGCAATATATTGAAAACCAGCAACTAAGCAAATCAAAAAAATCTAAAACCAAATGGAATGATTTTTTAAGAAATGGCAAGTAAAGGTAATTTTATCCACGAATTAAGGCTTGAAACAACTCCGCATGATCTAGCAGTTTTGGGCAAACGACTAGATGCATCGCGCTGTTTGTACAATGCTTGTCTTGGTGAGTCATTTAGACGATTGAGCTTGGTGAGAGAAAGCAAGGATTACCAAAAGGCAAAATCATTGCCTGCAAAGATAAAGAATGCGAAGAAACAGGCTGCTGTTAATAAAAAGCGTCGCCAATTATTCAACCAAGCTAATAAGCAATATGAATTTTCAGATTATAGTTTACAAGACTATGCATTGTTGTTGAGAAGAGGGAATTGGCTTGCTGATCATATTGATTCAAGTACTGCACAAAGTTTAGCTAAACGTGCTTATAATTCGGTTTGCCAGTATGTATGGGGGAAAAGAGGAAAGCCAAGATTCAAAAGCAAAAATAGTCTTTCAAGTATTGAGAGTAAAAGTAATGCGTCAGGTATTCGTTGGAGAAAGGGATACATCGA
>PIWD01000145.1 GCA_003354005.1 Gammaproteobacteria bacterium
GAGTATATCAATTAAAGAGTTATGCAAAAATTTTTAAATCCCAGAAATGATGTAGCTTTTAAAAGGCTTTTTGGTACAGAAAAAAATAGTAATATATTAATAACTCTTTTAAATTTAGTTCTTAAGAAACAGCTTCATAAACCTATAGTTAACGTCAAATTTTTATCACCAATTCAAGAGCCAGAAATATTATCAAAAAAACAAAGTATAGTGGATGTATTATGTGAAGATGAAGATGGTTGTCAATATATAATAGAAATGCAAGTAGCCAATACCACAGGATTTGAAGAAAGAGCTCAATATTATGCATCAAAAGCGTTTGTAAATCAATTAAATAAAGGAGAGGAATATAGAAGATTGAAAGAAGTAATATTTTTGGCGTTTACAAATTTCACAATATTTCCGGAAAAAAAGGAATATAAAAGTGAGCATGTAACCTTAGATATAAAAACCTATGAACATGATTTAGATAAAATAAGTTTCACGTTTGTAGATCTAGT
>PIWD01000072.1 GCA_003354005.1 Gammaproteobacteria bacterium
AAAAAAGATCTATCAATTGTTTCTTAAATTGGGATAAAAAAAGGGGCCTTTATTCATGCCTGACCCGAATGCTGCTAAGTTAAGATTAAATCGTGCTGAATCCGAAGCATGGGCGAACACAAGGTTCGCCCCTTGTATAATGGTGTTGCATTAAGTTTTTTAATGCAAACATCTAGAAGCGATTGCTTTTAGAATAATGCAAAAACTATATGCTTTCATGTCCGTGCAGCTTAAGGTATGACTTAAATGCAAAGGCGGCAGCCTCTCTCCCGCCCATACGATCGTAATCGTTTATCCGAGCTGGAAGAGGAGGCTGCCTTTGAATAAGATATCATAAGTGTGTTTTAAATAAAAGCGATTCACTCTATTTTTTGGATTTTTTTATTGGATCTTTTTGGGGTGCCCCTAATGCCAACGTTCGCCCCATGGGCTTGGAGCTCGTACGTAGCGTGTTTGCTATTAAGGTTACCCCATTAAGTTCCTTTATTTGATTTTTTTTTCTTCCTGTAGTATTTTCTCTATTGAACGGAAACTGCTCCTTACCCCTTGTACCCAAGGTACGAAAGTAACCTGGGCGTTTCCGATATTAAAAAAAGCCAATTAGTGCTCGAACAGTCGAATGGATGCAAACCGTATCACTGCAAGGATGGGCGAAGGTTGGTGACTATAATTAAAACATTATTCTGGAGGTAACAATGGTTGATCAAAAAATGGTGTTAGGCATTGATGTGGATTCAAAGTATTTGGAATGCTGGGCAGGAAAAGATATGATTCGTCAAAATGGGGTTAGTGAACGATTCGTAAATCAAGAGCCTTCGTTTTCTAAATTTCATAAATGGCTAAAATCCTTGAATGTTCAACGTATCGTGATGGAGGCCTCCGGTGGTTATGAGAAAAAAATATCTATTTACCTTGCAAAGAAGGGTTTAGATGTTCATGTGGTGAATCCGGTTCAGGCCCGACAATTCACAATAGGAATTGGTCAGCGAGCTAAAAATGATCGACTTGATGCCTTTGCTTTAAGTTGCATGGGGCAGGTGGTCAAGCTTTCTCCATTTATCCCCCACAGTAAAGAGCTGTTAGAACTTAAGGCATTGGCGGTACGTCGTGAACAATTGGTATGCCATCGGACAGAAGAACAAGGACGCTTAAAACTGGCTGAGGGTAAAATTAAAAAAGCCATTGAAAAGCATATTCACTTTCTGAAAAAAGAAATCGAGGCCATTGAAAAACAAATGGATGAGTTAATTATGCAAGATGACAAATTGAATGCCATTTACCATTTGTTGCGTGAAAGGAAAGGTATTGGGAAAGTCACAGCCCGGTCGCTGATAGCATTATTACCAGAGTTAGGATATCTCACTCGCAAGCAAGTTACTGCATTGGCTGGACTGGCTCCATATGACGATGAGAGTGGTAAGAGAAAGGGAAAACGACGCATCAAAGGAGGGCGGTTTTATGTTAGAAAGTCTTTATATATGCCTGCATTGGTGGCAATGGTCTGGGATCCGCCGATGAAAATGTTTTATCAGAGACTATTGGAAAAGGGTAAACCCAAAAAAGTGGCAATCGTGGCGGTGATGAGAAAAATGCTAATAATACTAAATGGGACCGTTATGACTTTTTTAAAAGAAATGCAACAAAAAAAACAGGATAACCATGAGAAGGCATGATCTTTTTTTAAAAAAAACATGCCAAACTCTTGACTTTTAAGACAGTCGCTACGGTCCGCACGGAACTGATGGTAGGGGCGTAACCTTGTGTTCGCCCATGCCCGGCGTTTCGCACTCACTTAGTATTCACTAATGATACACTCGATCCAATAACAGGCTCACCATAAACTTCGCCGCATCTTTGTGATTATCGTTGCTACGAATCGGCGGACCCACACAGGAGGGGCAGCCCCGATCGCAAGCACAACTCTCAATGGCATTTAATACATTTTCAAAAATCTCTTCCACCCGTTGGTACAAGACTTCTGAAAAACCGATACCATTGGGATAAATATCATAAATATAAATATTCGGTTCCAAACCCCGTATCATATTCTGT
>PIWD01000049.1 GCA_003354005.1 Gammaproteobacteria bacterium
AATGATATATCCAGAGGCTTACCCGCCGAAATCGCTGCCCGTCGCAGGCAGTACGAGCATTACCGTAATCAGCTTCTAACATTTCAGGAGGCTGCCTGAATGCAATGTTTTACAAAAAATGAGTGTAAAGCCCCTGTCTTTAGATATGGGGATATAAGCGAACTTAAGAAAAAGAATTGATATGTTAAATATATTTCATATAATCGCAGAAGACGATCATAACTAAAACTTCATTGAAAATGGAGTTTTTTTGGCAACCAAGTACGAGATCAATAAGAATGTTGTCTATTCTTGCGAATGTCACATTATATTGTGTCCTAAGTAGCGAAGAAAAGAATTTGAAGGAGCGTTTCACTCTTTTATCGAAAAATTTAAGTGTGGCATGATGAACAATGGCTGATTCAACTTATAACACTATTGCCGAGCACCCCAACAGTACTGTTGTTGCAGAATATGTACCAGATAAAAAGGATGCCACACAGCACCAATCAGAAAATGAGCTGGAGCTTGAGTTTATTCGCCTACTTGAAATCAACGGCTATGAATATCTGAACATTACACAAAATGCAGACTTGCTGGGTAACCTGCGTACTCAGCTTGAAAAGCTCAATGAGATCAAGTTCTCTGAAGAGGAATGGCAGCAGATGTTGAACAACTATCTGGCTAATAGAAATGAAGGCATTGAAGAAAAGACTACCAAGGTTCAGGAAGATCATATCTTCAATCTTAAGCGTGATGATGGCTCAACCAAAAATGTATGGATTTTAGATAAAGATAATATCCACAACAACAGTGTACAGGTGATCAACCAATATGAAACTGAAGGTAAACGCAAGAACCGTTATGATGTCACTGTGCTGGTCAATGGTTTGCCAATGGTTCATGTGGAGTTAAAACGGCGTGGTGTGGTCATTCGTGAAGCATTCAACCAAATCAACCGTTATCAGCGCGAAAGCTTTTGGGCAGATAGCGGTTTATTTGAATACGTACAGTTATTTGTAATCTCGAACGGTACACACAACAAATACTATTCTAATACTACTCGCAATGCTCATTTGAAAGAGCAGCAAGGCCGAAAATCACGTAAGAAAACCAGCAATAGCTTTGAATTTACCTGCTGGTGGACAGATGCAAAGAATAAGCGGATTTCAGATCTTGTCGATTTCAGTAAAACATTTTTCTCCAAGCATTCATTGCTCTCAATACTGACGAAATATTGTATTTTTACTTCTGATAAACTTTTGCTTGTCATGCGCCCCTATCAGATTGCGGCGACAGAGAGGATTATGAACCACATTGCGATGTCCACTAACCACAAGAAGCTCGGCACCGTCGATGCAGGTGGCTATATCTGGCATACGACTGGAAGCGGTAAAACACTCACCAGCTTCAAAACCGCCCAGCTCGCTAGCCAGCTTGAAGGGATAGACAAGGTGCTCTTCGTGGTTGACCGAAAAGATCTCGATTATCAAACAATGAAGGAATATGACAAGTTTCAAAAAGGCTCTGCAAACTCCAATACCAGTACAGCTATTTTGACAAAACAGCTTGCTAATCCGAATGCTAAAATCATTATCACCACCATTCAAAAACTGTCGAAATTTATCTTAGCAAACAAAGGGCACAGTGTTTTTGACGGGCATATTGTTTTGATATTTGATGAATGTCACCGCTCCCAATTTGGAAAGATGCACACAGCGATTACCAAAGCCTTTAAGGAATATCATATCTTTGGCTTTACAGGCACACCAATTTTTGCAGCAAATTCTTCTGCAGGAGGTAATCCACACCTTAAGACGACAGAGCAAGCTTTTGGGCAAAAGCTTCACACTTATACTATTGTTGATGCCCTCAATGATGAGAATATCTTGCCGTTCAGAATTGATTACATCAACACCCTGAAAATGAAAGATCAGGTTAAGGATAAAAAAGTTCATGCCATTGATATGGAAGCAGCCTCAAGTTCTAAAGGACGCATCACGCAGGTTACTAATTACATCCTCGATCATTTTGAACAAAAAACAAAGCGTGATGTCGGTTTTTATTCATTTAACAAACTGACGAATATCGCAGAGGTTGTCACAGATAAAGGAAAGGATGCCACCAAGAAGATTAAAGAAATTAGAAACCAAGTGCGCTTAAAGGGCTTTAATTCAATCTTTGCTGTTAGCTCAATTAAAGTAGCTAAAAAATATTACGATGAATTTAAGTTACGAGAATCTGGGCTAAAAGTTGCAACTATTTTTAGCTTTGGTGCAAATAAAGCTGAGAACTTTGATGGTATTTTACCAGACGAGGATTTTGATACGACAGGACTAGATCAACAATCTCGTGATTTCCTTGATGGAGCTATCAATGATTACAATCAGTATTTCGGAACTAGTTACGACACGAGTACGGATAAGTTCGAGAATTACTATAAAGATCTTTCTCGGCGAATGAAAAATCGTGAGATAGATTTGCTCATTGTCGTAAATATGTTTCTTACAGGCTTTGATGCTACAACTCTTAATACTTTATGGGTAGACAAAAACCTGCGCCATCACGGCTTACTGCAAGCTTTTTCACGCACCAACCGTATTTTGAATTCTGTTAAAACATTTGGAAACATAATTTGTTTCCGTGATCTTGAGCAGGCTACTAATGATGCGCTTTCCATTTTTGGCAATAAAGAAGCATGTGGCATTGTTCTTCTGAAATCATTCCATGAATATTATAAGGGTTGGGATAAAGATGGAAAGCCACAGAAAGGGTACAAAGATTTAATCGCCGAGCTTCAAGAATGCTTCCCTCTGCCAGTGGTTATCGAGGGGGAACAGGCCGAAAAGAATTTCATAAGTCTATGGGGAGCAATATTGCGCCTTCGTAATATTCTGACATCATTCGATGAATTCATAGGCAAAGAAATTCTTTCTAAAAGAGACTTTCAGGATTACCAAAGTGCTTATCTCGACCTATATGACAAGCTGCGCAAACATCAAAAATCTAATAAAGAAAATGTCAGTGATGATATTGAATTTGAAATAGAACTGGTCAAGCAGGTTACGGTCAATATTGATTATATTCTGCAGCTTGTTGCGGAATATCATAAATCTAAGATAAAAGATAAAGAGATTCTCACAGCCATCGATAAAGCAATGGATTCTAGTATTGAACTGCGTAGCAAAAAGAAGCTAATTGAAGAGTTCATCAATACCCTTAATGTTCACAGTGATGTTGATCGAGACTGGCGAAAATTTACTGATAAAAATAAAGCTGAGGAGCTTGAAAAAATCATTAAAGAGGAAAACCTCAAGCCAGAAAAAACAAAGAAATTCATTGCCAACGCCTTTAGAAATGGTGAGATAAAATCTACAGGCACAGTATTTGCAGACATTTTGCCGCCTATTTCAATGTTTGATAAAGATAATACACGAGCCAAGAAAAAGATATTGGTTCTCGAAAAATTAAAATCATTCTTTGAAAAATACCTAGGTGTATAGGTGTCGATACACCACACATGGTAAATACCGCCCATAGGCCACTATGAACTGCTAAAATGCCGTACTTTCGGAGTCAATGGCGGAGAGGAAGGGATTCGAACCCTCGATACGCAAACACGTATACACGCTTTCCAGGCGTGCTCCTTAAACCACTCGGACACCTCTCCAATCCACATCGAACGGGAGTGTACTGTTGCTCTGCAAGAATGTCAAGAAACATCATAACAGTACCTACCTGTTCTAATATTTCTTGACTACTCCACACTAAGCTGTTACAGTTCGTTTTAGTAGCAGGGCATGCAGTGACTGTGGAGAGATGGCATTAGCTAATTCGGTGAAGCAGGATTCTCTGGTGATGGGCGACCAATAACCAGCCTAGTAATAGGAATCCCCTTTCTTTAGGGAGGAGGGGGATATTGAGTTGAAACCTCTTGCATATTACAGCAAGCTAAGTTACCATGCAGTCTTTTCGGGTAATGCACTTCGGAGGATGGTGTTGTGCGCTAGGGAATTGCCTTAGTGTAAAGTTTAATTTACGATCGGAGTTTGAACAGTGTCAACGCGGACTGCTAAAGCAGCAGACATTGAAAAAAGTTGGTATACAATTGATGCAAGTGGACTGATATTAGGGCGTCTCGCTTCAGTGATTGCATCACGGTTGCGTGGTAAACATAAGCCTTATTATACTCCACACGTAGATACGGGTGATTATATCATTGTCCTGAATGTGGAAAAAATTAAAGTGACAGGCCAAAAATTGAGTGACAAAATTTATCATCGTCACACTGGCTATCCTGGTGGCATTAAGTCAATTACATTACAGCATCAACTTGCTAAAGATCCAACCCGTATTATTCAATGGGCTGTCAAACGCATGTTGCCTAAAGGACCCTTAGGACGTGAAATGTTTAGAAAATTGTACATCTATGCTGGCAATAATCACCCACATCAAGGCCAACAACCTGCCCTTTTAACAAAGGAAGATTTATTTTAATAGGATTCATACAGTGGTAAACATACAAACCAATAAAAAGACAATAAACCAAAAGCAATATTATGGCACGGGACGTCGTAAATCATCTGTCGCACGTGCTTTTTTGCGAACATCGGGCACGGGAAATATTATTGTCAATCGTCGCCCCCTAGAAGAATATTTTGGCCGTTCGACCTGCTGCGTGATTGTACGCCAACCACTTCATCTATTAAATCTCTTAGAAGAATTTGATTTCTACATCACCGTCATAGGTGGCGGAATAAGTGGCCAAGCTGGTGCTATTCGCCATGCAATTACTCGTGCACTTGTTGCTTATGCTGCAAAAGAAATAGATGAAACAGACAGTGAAGGGGTCATTCAACGGCCTTATCACCGGAAATTAAGAGATGCTGGTTTTGTAACACGTGATGCACGACGTGTTGAGCGTAAAAAGATTGGGTGTCGCAAGGCACGTAAAGTTGAGCAATACTCGAAACGGTAACTCCGTACTTAGGAATAAATCAATTTTAAGATTGCCTCAGGAGCTATGTTTAATATGACTATTGGAAACCGGTCAGTTATGGTTCTGTATTCTGGCGTAACAGATCTATACAGCCATCAAGTTGGTGTCGTGCTGGCTGAAAAAGCCATTACATTTGATGTGATAGCGGTAGATCCGCTCAACCCAACAGAAGACCTGATTGAGCTTAATCCATACAATACGGTGCCTACATTAGTTGACGCCGATCTTGTCTTGTATGAATCACTTATTATTATGGAATACCTCGATGAACGTTTCCCTCACCCACCTCTGCTACCAGTCTATCCAACTGCACGCGCAAAAAATCGTTTAATGATGCATCGCATCAAACAGGATTGGTATAGCTTGGTGCACACGATTGAAAATGCCTCAAAAGAGGCTGCTGAACAAGCACGTAAGAAATTAACAGATAGCTTGACAGTATTAAATCCTGTTTTTGCCGATCAACCTTATTTTCTTAGCAAAAATTTCTCACTAGTTGATTGCTGTATCGCACCTTTGCTATGGCGTTTACCTGCACTCGGCATTACTTTACCACCTCAGGCACAAGCCGTTATTGATTATGGTGAGCGTATTTTTACACGCAATTCATTCAAAGTCGGCCTTATGGACATAGAGTATGACACCGAAGAAGATGACATCTAAAAAACCGCACTTATTTAGAGCGTTTTACGATTGGATCCTTGAAAATAAAATGACCCCCTATGTACTGGTCGATACAGAAAAAAAAGGGGTCTGCGTCCCGCAAGACCATATAGAAGATAACACGATTACACTAGACATTACACCCATCGCAATTAAAAATTTAGTTATCTCTCAAGATGGCATTCAGTTTCAAGCACGCTTTACAGTTGGTGTGATCACGCATATTCAAATTCCAATCAATGCTATTATCAAACTTTATAGTAGTGAGAAGCCAGAAGAAAATATTCATTTTGATATGGAAGATGATGATGGTGATGGAGGAGAAGAAGGTAATCAAAGTGGCAGCGATGATGACGGCAATGATGATCATACCCCACCACCCAAACAACCCATAAAAGGCCCTCCACATTTACGTATCGTTAAGTGACATCACACTATCTTTCACAAACAGGAACTACCATGCCAATTGCCATCATTGCAGCAATGGATCGTAATCGTGTGATCGGATACCAAGGTAAGTTGCCATGGCATTTACCAGAGGAGCTGCAGTACTTCAAGCAAAAAACCCTTCATCAAACCATTATTATGGGCAGGAAAACCTTTCAATCTCTAGGCTGTCGCGCGTTGCCACAGCGACGCAATATTATCATCACACGCCACCCAAAAAAATTCGTTGCAAACCATTGTGAAATGGTTAGCTCTTTTGATGCTGCACTCAAACTGGCAGCAAAAAGCCATGGAGAAATCATAGTTATTGGTGGACAAACCTTATATGAGCTTGCTCTACCACACACCTATCGACTCTATTTAACAATCATCGAACATGATTTTATAGGAGATCGCTACTTTCCAACCTTTGACCCAACTGTATGGAAATGTATCGAGCAACGCTACCATACACGTTGTGCAGACAACCAATATCCATTTTATACACTGACACTAACGCGTGAACACACCTCTGTTTAACATCCTCACCCCATATGTACACAGACATAAGCCATCAAGGCAGCTAGTGCTCCAGCAAGCCTTCAGATTTTTCCGCCAATAAAGAAACTTTCAAAGGTAAGCGCACTGTAAACGTGAAACCCTTCCCCTCCGAACTTTCCAAATCCATTTCGCCACCAATATCTTCTAAAAATTTGCTTACCTTCGTCAGACCCATGCCAACACCTTTATATAGACCTTTCCAGCTCGGAGAAAGTTTATTGAAGGGTATAAAAATAGACGCCTGATCTTTACTGGAAATTCCTATTCCAGTATCCACAACAGCAATCTCCACAATACATCTTCTAGATATCTCATCATCTCCTTTTCTATCCACTTTGCTACACTTTAAGCTTACATGAACTTTCCCATCTTTTGTAAACTTTATTGCATTGCCGATCAAGTTTATCAAAATAGTTTTGATACGATATTCATCCCCCAAAAAAAAGTCAGGAAAATTTCCTTCATACTCAACTTGTAAATCAATATTTTTACTCTCACAAGTAGGAAGCATAATTTTAGTAATACTTCTCAATATTTTTGTAAATGCAAAAGACGTTTGAGTGATGGGCTTCTTCCCTATCGATGCCATAGATGTCAAATCTTCAAACCACTGCAATATCTCTACAGAACAAGTATGGATACATTCAAGAAACCACTTCTTTTCGATAGTGTTTTAACTAACTGTCTAGAAGATCTAAAAGATCTAGAAGGTCTAGAAAGTGCTATTAAAGAGCTTATTAGAGGTTGCATGGGTGATGATAATGTGCCACTGGATGATGATCAAACAGATAGCCTTAAGGAGTTCTGTTCTACATTTCATAAAAAACACAAAGATGATTATTATAACGGTAATTTTGAGCCTATGAGGGTAGACTTCTATATATATACGCTAGCATATGCCCTTATCTCGCATTACAAGGATAATATGTGCCATAAAAATAATGCTACTGCGATTTACAGTGCGGTTAAGTCTATATCTGCTAGTAGAAAAGATCTCAGTCTGCTTACAGCTATGTATCTTCTTAAAGAAAATCAATTCTCATCAGAAGAACCAATCCCCAACCAGGGAAAGCCTAAACGAACAGATCATACGAGTGTCTTAAACCCAAAACTTGTTTTGTAGCATTGTTTTGCACTACAATTGCAGCTATGCAAAAAAGGCAGTTTCTTAGGGACACTAGGCCTCTAGAGGGGCTAATCTTCAGGGGGCAACCTTGTTTTTAGAACTCCCTGTCTTTAGACATGTGGAGCATCGGGCTCATTTTTGGTGGCAGATAATGTATCCTTGAGCTACACTTGCGAGACTCGTCTCAAAGCCGAGAATACTGGTGGTGAGGCAAACAAATATGGAGTTATGATGTTCAAAAAACCTGAAAATACATCTGATCTTACTCGGGCATTTTCCGTGTTAAGAAGAGCTAACTTATTAACACTAGAAAACATAAAAGCCCTAGTGCAACATGCAGAGCATGCAAAGAATCTTACTTGGGTATTTCCCGAGTTAAGAAGAAATAACTTATTAACACTAGAGAACATAAAAGCCATAGCGCAACATGCAGAGCATGTAAATAATCTGGTTGTGTTGCAAAAATGAGCGGTATATAAGATAATATTTATTTAACCAAATATTAAAGGTAAAATTGATGATCAAATTTTCTGGAAGACATTTTCCGAAAGATGTTATTTTATGCTGT
>PIWD01000073.1 GCA_003354005.1 Gammaproteobacteria bacterium
GGGAACGCTGTTTAGCATTTGATGTTTCCAGTGTCCCGCAAGCCAATATCCAACGAGTGGTTGTAAGACAGCCCCACCTGCAACAACCGCCATATTATTGAAGCCGATTGCAGTTGCAAGTACTTTCCTTGTTCAATTCTTTTTAGTGGAATTATGCGCTTTATGCGACTATTTATAGCAACTCTCATATGCCTTTAGAATCATAGATATTTGTGTTTCATTTATTTTTAAATTCAAATCGTTAACAACATCTTGTATGGAGACATATATACTCTTCAGAGCATCAGTTTCATTGGTAACCATGTCATATAATGTTGCGCCATCTATCAATCTTATTTGCTCATTTTGTGACCTACCAGAAATACACCATGGGGTATCGATTCGACCATTCTTAGGTATGATTTGAGCAAGATAAACTGTCCAGTCTCTGTTTGATTTATAAAATCTATGGCATTTTTCATAAGTATCATTAGCAGAGCTTGAATTCATTGTGTTATGTTTATTTTTTATCTCAACTATTATTTTCCTTTCGATACACTCTAAATCAAATCCTCCTTTTGGTTTTCTCCATCCATCAATTGAGCTAAGAATTTTTTCATGAAACAAACCTATCTGATTAGTAAAAGCTTTATCCATTCGCCTAATTTTTTCTAATTTGAACCATTCATCGTCAGTTTTAACACCCGAGAATACTGCATGAACAAAAATTGTCATTGGATCTGTGACTGTATCTGATAAATTACTTACAGTTCTGAATTTCTTCTCGTTCTTTGTATACGTGTCGCTCAGCAGCTTAATGGACTCTAAAATATCGTTCATTTTGGGTAATGGCATGTGTTTTACTCAAACAATGATTTGATGTGCTTAGCAATATGCTCAGCAAATATAACAGGAACAGCGTTCCCTATCTGACGGTATTGTGAGGAAATAGAACCGCTAAAAATCCAATCATCAGGGAATGTTTGTATTCTTGCTGACTCTCTCACTGTGAACGGCCTAGTTTCTTCGGGATGACATCTTTCCGTTTGTTTTTGTGAAGGCGAACAAAGGATAGTAAGAGATGGCTCATTCCATGCTATTCTTCTAGCTATACCTCGACGACCTCCCATTTTAGAGTCCTTGCCATATGAAGCCCCCATATAATCCCTTTGGATTTTATCTGGTAATGAAGTCCAACAGCCACCCTGCGGTACTAAAGACATTACTTTTTTCTTGGCTGTTGAATATTCCATACCTTCTGATTTCGGACAATCTTGAAGGGAATCTTTTAACGTTTTATGAGTTAATGTGTTTGGTTGTATGTCGGGTATGTGAACATTGTTGTTTGAAGCTACCAATATAAGCCTTTTTCTTTTTTGAGGGACGCCAAAATCCACTGCATTTAAAAGTTGGTAGTGTACATAATAACCCTCTTTTTGAAGGGCGGATACTACAGTTTGGATAGTTTTCCCTTGATTATGACTAAGCAATCCTTGAACATTTTCTGCAAGCACTATTGATGGTTTAAGCTCACGTATAGGGCGCATCATTTCAAAAAATAAATTCCCTCTCTTATCTTTAAAGCCTAGTCTTTTCCCTGCACTGGAAAAAGCCTGACAAGGAAAGCCTCCAGAAAGAACATCAATTCCAACAAACTCTGAATAATCAATATCCTCAACTTTTGAGTGAATAACATTCCAGTTTGGTCTATTTCTTTTTAAAGTCTCCGTACAATCTTTATCATGTTCTATTAAACCGACAGTATCAAAGCCTGCTCTTTCAACGCCTAGCGCAAGCCCCCCAGCTCCAGCGAATAACTCTAATATTTTAGGTTTCATATACTACCTCCTATAAGTAACGCATCGTAGTGGCTAGGTTTTGCTATGTTGAGGCTCTTTGATGAGAAAGCAGCAAAGCCAGCTAAGCATAAAGCACAGTGGTACAAGTATTAGCGCGTGCTGATAATTGCTAGCCTGATAGAAGGGAACGCTGTTTAGCATTTGATGTTTCCA
>PIWD01000050.1 GCA_003354005.1 Gammaproteobacteria bacterium
AGAGGCATCAAGTTGTGTGAATACTTCATTAACCCAAGCAACACCACAGATAATACAATCTTCACGGGTGATCACTGTAGCAACAGCTTGTTCATTTTCTGGGATCAGCATGGCAGTAATATCATTACTTGCTCGAGGAGTGTCATCATTTACCGCACCTAAATCTTCAGAAAGTGCCCAAGTGATTGTTTTTCTGATATCTTGCTGTAATTTTTCTAATTGTGAACTAAGCATTACTTTTTCCTATTACGGGGGATCCCGTAAAATTAATTGTTTACCTGTTTGTTGAAAGTCTACGCGTTTTAATGCGCTCATGCCTAAGAGTATTTCATCAGCTTTCATTGCAGGGTTAATGTGAGCGGCGACATTATACAAGAAAATATTACCTAAGCTCAATTGTGCTATTTCAGTTTTATAAACAGTGACTCTACCATTGGCCGTTTGCACTGGGTAACTCCCCTGAGCAACTAAGCCTAGCTGATCGGCAATATGTGCAGGAATAGATACTTGAGTAGCCCCGGTATCTAGTAAAAATGTAACCGGCGTATCATTAATCATGCCGCGGGCAACATAGTGGCCTTGTCGGTTTTGATTAAGAACCACTTCGGCCTGACCTGCGGATGTTAAACGCATTTCGGGCTGACTATTGGGATTATATTGCTCATCAAGCACGTCTTGAAATAAAAACATCAATAACGCTAAGGCAATTATCCAGGCAATCCAAACAAAAACTTTTGCCATTTTGTTTGTTGGATCATATTCAGTCATACTAGAACAATATTCAAATAAGTTTGTTGTATTGTATGTTTTCTGCCCTTGTCAATAAAGCGCTAAATAATATGATAGATAATCCAAAGAGCAGTGCCGAAAAAATATGAATGGAATGCTAACGATTAAAGATGGCTGGTTAAATAAAGTAGAGCACTTAGCTTCGCCATTTTTCACACCGCGTGAGCCTACTGATGATATTAGTTTGTTAGTCGTTCATAACATTTCACTACCTGCAGGTAACTTTGGCACCACGTATATTAGCGACTTATTTCTAGGGCAATTAGATTGCTCTTGCCATGCTTCTTTTAGTGATCTACAAGGTGTAGAGGTGTCAGCGCATTGTCTGATCCGTCGTGATGGTAGCATCATTCAATATGTCTCTTTTCTTGATAAAGCGTGGCATGCTGGTGTTTCTATCTTTAAGCAAAGAGAGCGATGCAATGACTTTTCTATAGGTATTGAATTAGAAGGCACTGATGATATCCCCTATACACCCGAGCAATATCAGCAGTTATTAGCGTTAACACTTTGTTTGCAAAATAAATTTCCTGCTATTATCATGGACAATATTGTTGGTCATTGCGACATTGCCCCATTAAGAAAAACTGATCCAGGGCGCGCATTTGATTGGCCATACTTTCGACAATGTTTAACTGAGCAAGCGACAAGGAATAAAAACTAACATGAGTTTACTAAGTTTATTGATTGCATTAGCAGCAGAGCGCTCATTATCTGCAAAGGTGTGGCACTTTAATTTTTATTATCAGCATTACTTACACTTCTTCAGTAAAAACTTCACAGCAAAACAAGGCAGTGCCGCTAGTGCCGCGTTTATCATATTACCTGTGGTAGCGACATATTTGTTACTTGAGATTATTGATAATGGCGTATTGCAGTTACTCATTTCAACGCTTATCCTCATTGTTTGCTTTGGTTGTACCACCACACGAAACAGTTATAAAAGCTATTTGCATTCAGCGTTTCGCGGTGAAGAAACCACTACGGAAATGCATCATCAACAATTATTAACTGATAAAAACTTACCGCAAATGGGCTTTGGCCAGGCACTTATTTGGCTTAATTACCGCTACTATATTGCCATTATGCTGTTTTTTGTTGTCTTTGGCGCTGCAGGTGCAGTTTTCTATCGCTTACTGACAACAGTGATTGAGCAGCAAAAAATTAAAAAGACTGGCTCTTCGATTGAAACGTGTGGTGAACACATGCAGCAAACTGTTGCACAAGAAAATGAACTGCACGAAAGCCAAAAAACACCAGATTTTTCCCAAGGTTGCCAAAACCATCATGATGTACTTTTTTGGTTAGACTGGTTACCCGTGCGTATCGCTACCTTTGGTTATATGTTTGTTGGTCACTTTTCTAAAGCCATGCCTGTTTGGCTAGAAAGTTTATTTGATAGTAAAAAGCCAACCCATAAAGTACTGATTGATGTTGCTGAGAAGTCTGAGGACGTTATGGTTAATGAAGAGGACTGTACTGCCGAGCCATGTTTATTAGTCAGGCTGGCAAAGCGTAATGTACTACTGGTCTTTGCGGTTATTTCTATACTAACTCTTGCTGGATTGTTGAACTAAATATATTAGCCAAACCCAATGGTCGGACCAATCGTGCCAGCCACATCAATGCGCTAAAAACAAACGAAAAATCATGTTTTTTGCGCATTAACTCCTTGCTTAAATAACCACCTTCAACTAAATTAACTTGTCAAAAGCAGCATTTTTTGCTATTTTATTGTCCAGAAAACCATTGGTAAGACCAATTTACCAGTGTGTTTTATAGCCTTGTAGCTTGTTAATTACTTCAAAAGAGATGAAAACGTTATGGTTGCTTCGCAGTTAAAGCCTCTTATGCATACAAAGAAGAAACCGCAAAAGCTTAGCGATATTATTTTAGCGCAGCTAGAAGCCATGATTATTGAAGGTAGTTTGCAGCCAGGTGAGAAATTATTACCTGAACGTGAACTTGCCCTGCAATTTGAAGTATCAAGACCCTCATTACGTGAAGCCATTCAGAAGTTAGAAGCAAAAGGCTTAGTGACTCGTAAACAAGGTGGTGGCACGTTTGTTTGTGACACATTATTAAGTGGCTTTTCAAATCCACTGTTTGAGTTAATGTCAAAAAGCAGCGAGTCTCAATTTGATTTACTTGAGTTTCGTCACGGAATTGAAGGCATGGCTTCGTATTATGCCGCCATGCGTGGCACACCAGCGGACTTTGAACACATTCAAGCTAAGCATGATGAAATTGGTGCTAGTCAGCTAGAAGATGATTTTCGTAGTGAAGCAGAAGCAGTTGTTGAATTTCACTTAGCTATTTGTGCAGCTTCACATAATGCAGTGATATTACAACTTGCTCGCAGCATGTCGTCATTATTAGCGGATAACATTGCACAAAACTTAACAGTATTGGCAAAGCGTCCTGATATCTTTACCAAGATTACTGATTACAGAAAACGTTTGCTCAACGCCATTATTAGTGGCGAACCTCAAAAAGCCTGGGGAGCAAGCCATAGGCATTTAGCCTTTATTGAAGAGATTTTATTAAAGTCGTCACAAGAAAATAGCCGCATGGAACGCTCAATGCGCAGAATGTAGTTGGCTAACAAAGAATTCGCGTGAAAGCGCAAAGAATAGAAGAAAAATTTACGAATTTGTACAACGAATAATTAGAACATTTAATTTTAAACTTTTTATTAAACACTTTAATAAACTTTTTATTAAGTCATTAAAGCATTGGAGACTAAACAATATGTCAGATCTACCAAAAATCGATATTGATTCAGCTGAAACCCAAGAGTGGTTAGAGTCAATGGAATCAGTATTAGAAAATGAAGGGCCAGAGCGCGCTCATTTTCTTCTTGAAAGCTTAATTGAACGTGCACGCCGTGGTGGTACTCATTTACCATTTGATGCAAAAACAGCTTATGTTAATACCATTCCACCAGGACAAGAGCCGCACATGCCAGCGGATCAAACGATTGAGTCACGCATTCGTGCAGCAATTCGTTGGAATGCTTTGGTATTGGTTTTACGTGCTAATAAAAAAGATTTAGAGCTTGGTGGTCACATTGGTAGCTTCGCTTCATCTTCAACTTTATACGATGTTGGTTTTAACCACTTCTTTAAAGCGGCAACGCCAGAAAATGGTGGCGATTTCATCTTTTCACAAGGTCATATTGCTCCAGGTATCTATGCTCGTGCTTTCATGGAAGGCCGTTTAACTGAAGAGCAAATGAATAATTTCCGTCAAGAATGTGATGGCAAAGGTTTATCTTCATACCCACACCCTCATTTGATGAAAGATTTCTGGCAGTTCCCAACAGTTTCTATGGGTCTAGGTCCATTACAAGCTATCTACACTGCACGTTTCTTAAAATATTTAACAGACCGTGGTATCAAAGATTGTTCAGGTCAACGTGTTTATGCCTTCTTAGGTGACGGTGAGTGTGATGAGCCTGAATCATTAGGTGCTATTGGTTTAGCTTCGCGTGAAGGTTTGGATAACTTAACGTTTATCATCAACTGTAACTTACAGCGTTTAGATGGTCCGGTACGTGGTAACGGTAAAATCATTCAAGAGCTTGAAGGTACTTTCCGTGGCGCAGGCTGGGAAGTGAACAAAGTTATTTGGGGTTCATACTGGGATGCACTAATTGCCCGTGATACATCAGGTAAATTATTACAGTTAATGAATGAAACGGTTGATGGTGAATACCAAAACTGTAAAGCGAAAGGCGGCAAGTACACGCGCGAAAACTTCTTTAACAAATACCCAGAAACAGCTGCCTTGGTTGCTAACATGTCTGATGCTGATATCTGGCGTTTAAACCGTGGTGGTCATGATCCAGTTAAAGTTTACGCTGCTTACGATAAAGCAATGAAAACGAAAGGTCGTCCAACAGTAATTCTTGCTAAAACAGTTAAAGGTTTTGGTTTAGGTGCGTCTGGTGAAGCATTGAATATTGCGCATAACGTTAAGAAAATGGACGTTGAGTCAATTAAACATTACCGCGATCGTTTCAACATCCCGGTAAGCGATGAAGATATTGCAGACTTACCATACTTCAAATTCCCTGAAGACAGTGAAGAATACAAGTACATGAAAGCGCGTCGCGAAGCACTTGGTGGTTCATTACCAGCACGTCGTGTACAAGCTGAAGAACAACTTGAAATTCCAGCACTTAAAATATTCGATCCTATTTTAAAAGGCTCAGGTGAGCGTGAAGTATCATCAACAATGACTTTTGTTCGTGTACTTAATAGCTTATTAAAAGACAAAAAAATCGGTAAACGTATAGTACCAATCATCCCTGATGAAGCGCGTACCTTTGGTATGGAAGGTTTATTCCGTCAAGTTGGCATATATGCTAACGAAGGCCAAAAGTACATTCCTCAAGATGCTGACCAAGTTGCTTACTACCGTGAAGATAAAAAAGGTCAAGTATTACAAGAAGGTATTAACGAGTTAGGTGCTATGGCGTCTTGGGTTGCAGCGGGTACGTCTTACTCTACTTGTAACGCAACAACGATTCCTTTCTACATCTACTACTCAATGTTTGGTTTCCAACGTGTTGGTGATTTGGCATGGGCAGCGGGCGATAGCCAAGCACGTGGTTTCTTATTAGGTGCTACAGCAGGTAGAACGACACTAAATGGCGAAGGTCTTCAGCATCAAGATGGTCATTCACATGTGCAAGCGGGTTTAATCCCTAACTGTGTGACTTATGATCCAACTTACGGTTATGAGATTGCTGTTATCGTGCGTGAAGGTTTACGCCGTATGTATGAAGAAAATGAAAATATCTTCTTCTACTTAACGTTAATGAATGAAAACTACCAGCACCCAGCATTCCCTGAGAAGAAAGATATCGAAGATGAAATCATCAAAGGTATTTACCAGCTTGAACAAGTTGCTCCTAAGAAAGCGGTAGCTAATGTTCAGTTACTAGGCTCAGGTACTATTTTAGAAAGAGTGCGTGAAGCAGCTAAAATCTTAGCTGATGATTACAACGTTTCTAGTGATGTTTACTCAGTGACTTCCTTTAATGAATTAGGTCGTGACGGTCAAGACGTTACTCGTTGGAACATGCTTCACCCAGAAAGTGAGCAACGTGTGCCATACATTGCACAAGTTATCAAAAAAGAAGCGGGTCCTGCTATTGCAGCAACAGATTACATTAAAAACTATTCTGATCAAGTACGTGCATACCTTGATACTGAATACCGTTGTTTAGGTACTGATGGTTTTGGTCGTAGTGATAGTCGTGCAAATCTACGTACTCACTTTGAAGTGAATGCGGCTTATGTTGTTGTTGCTTCATTATTTGAATTAGCAAATCGTGGTGAGATTAAACGTTCAGTAGTGACAGAAGCAATCAAACGCTTTGATATCGATACTGAAAAACTGAACCCACTTTACGCTTAATTAGCATCTCTACCTATTCACTAATGATGAAATCGATTTTAGTAAACAAAAATTATTACATAGTTAGTGAAAATGGGTAGTCGATAAGGAAAAAGATATGTCTATTGAAAAAATCCTAGTCCCAGATGTTGGTGGCGATGAAGTAGAAATTATTGAAATTTGTTTTGCCGTTGGTGACTCATTAGAAGCTGATGAAGGTATTCTTACCGTTGAAACAGATAAAGCTTCTATGGATATCCCAGCGCCATTTGCAGGTAAGCTTGTTAGCTTATCAGTAAGTGTTGGCGATAAAATTAAAGAAGGTGATGTTATTGCAGAAATGGAAAGTGCTGAAATGACAAGCGCATCAGCTTCAGAGCCAGCAGCAGAGGCTCCAGTAGCCGTACCTGTTGCTGTTGAAGCGCCAGTTGCCCCTGTTGTTGAAGCTGCACCCGTAGCCGCTGCGGTTGCTAGCGCCTCGGCAATCATTGAAATTGCGGTTCCTGATATTGGTGAAGATGGCGAAGTTGAAGCGATTGAGGTATTAGTTAGCGTTGGTGATGTCATCGAAGAAGAAGATGGCTTGATTACCTTAGAAACTGACAAAGCGACTATGGACGTACCGTCTACACATGCAGGTACGGTTAAAGAAGTATTTGTTTCGGTTGGCGACAAGGTAAAGCAAGGCTCTCTAGTTATCAAACTTGAGACTTCTGGCGGCGCAGCACCTGTTGCAGCACCAGCAGTTGAAGCGACTCCTGCTCCTGTAGCAGCGCCAGTGGTTGCACCAACAACAGCACCAAAAGCAGCCCCAGTTCCACATCACCCACAAGCCGGCAGCGTAACAAAAGGTGCAATTTATACATCACCTTCTATTCGCCGTATAGCACGTGAGTTTGGTGTTGATTTAACTCTTGTTAAAGGGTCAGGTAACAAAGGTCGTATCTTAAAAGAAGATGTTCAATCTTATGTTAAATATGAATTGTCTCGTCCAAAAGCTAATGCGGGTAGCTCAGTAGCTGCTGGTGAAGGTGGTTTACAAGTTGTTAGCGCTAAAGCAATAGATTTCTCTAAATTTGGTGAAATTGAAACGAAAGCCCTTACTCGTATTCAAAAGATTTCTGGACCATTTTTACATCGCAACTGGGTAACAATCCCACATGTTACACAATTTGATGAAGCTGATATCACTAACGTTGAAGCGTTCCGTAAAGAACAAAACGTTGTTTGTGAAAAGCAAAAGCTTGGTTTTAAAATCACGCCATTAGTATTTATTTTAAAAGCTGCGGCTGATGCCTTACGTGCATTCCCAACGTTTAACTCAAGCTTGAGTGAAGACGGTGAAAGCTTAATCTTGAAAAAATACATCCATATTGGTGTAGCAGTTGATACACCAAACGGTTTAGTTGTGCCAGTAGTTCGTGATGTTGACCAAAAAGGTATTCACCAGTTATCTCGTGAATTACTTGAAATCAGCATGAAAGCGCGTGATGGCAAGTTAAAAGCAGCTGATATGCAAGGCGGTTGTTTTACTATTTCTAGCCTTGGCGGCATTGGCGGTACGGCATTCACGCCAATCGTTAACGCACCAGAAGTGGCTATCTTAGGTGTTTCTAAATCTGAAATGAAACCTAAGTGGAATGGTAAAGACTTTGAACCTAAGCTAATGCTTCCACTATCAATGTCTTATGATCATCGAGTAATCGATGGTGCATTAGCCGCACGCTTTACTGTGCATTTAGCTGGTGTGATGTCAGACATTCGTAAATTAGTACTGTAGGCGGGAATTTATTCGCGCTATGGCCGAGGAAGTATACTCTCGCGACCATATAGCCTTTAGTCGATAAAAGGCAATTAATAATGGCGATTTTGCTTTGCAAAGAGTAAAATCGCC
>PIWD01000074.1 GCA_003354005.1 Gammaproteobacteria bacterium
AGTAGGGTCGAAAATAGGCGCGCCATCTTAAGGTGTGATGCTGAATAGCACCTCTTTATAAAACTACGTTTCCTACTTCCGCCTCATCAAACCCAGCGTGAAGTTTTCCTTCACTGGGCTTACCTATACTTTTCTTCCCAAAGTTTATGTGACCTATTTGATTAGATGACTTTCATTATTTTATATATCTTATTTTGTAATCATTGTATAGATTCAATTTGCCATATATAAAATCACTACTCCATCTTTTCCAACCAAAACCTTTACGTTTTCTTTGACGCATTAGGTGCCGACGTATTTTCCTCATTAACCACTCTCTTACATACTTAAATGTTCTCGATGAGTTTCCTACGCGGAAATAATTTACCCAACCTCTAACTATTGGATTGATTTTATTGATAACCCGAGTTATTGGCTGACTTCTAAATCTCCTCATCTCTTCCTTTAGTTTTTGTAACAGTTTGGTTCTTTTTGATCTTGATGGGCTGAGTAAGACTATTTGCTTCCCTGCTCTTGTCTTTGATCGCCTATAGACAAATCCTAAATATTCGAGAGTCTCTTCTTCATTTATTACTCCTATTCTACTTTTCTCTTTATTTATTGGTATTTCTATTTTTGCGAATTCCTCTTTTAGTCTTCTCTGTAAGCCTTTGTATAACCAATCACTTATTCGATGATTACTTACACATACCACTAAGTCGTCCATATATCTTGCATAGCTCATTCTTGGATACTTTGATCCATTGACTACACTTTTTGCCTTCTCTAACATTTTATCTACATCATTTAGATATAGATTTGCTAGAAGTGGCGATATTGGACTGCCTTGACCCAAGCCTTTCTTCCCTCTTGACTTCAGTATCTGTTTTACTAACCACATTATTTCATTGTCATTTATTCGCTTTCCTACTTTTTCCAGCATTAGATGGTGTCTAATGTTATCGTAGTACGATTGCAAATCAATGTCTATAACACGTGTTTGACTTAGATACATTGACTTCTTAATTTCCATTACTGCTTCTTGAGCCCGCTTTTTTGGCCTGCTTCCATAACTCCCATCCTGAAAATCTGATTCAAATATTGGTTCCAAGATTAATTTCAAAGAATTCTGAACTATTCTGTCTTTTATTGTTGGTATTGACAGTTCCCGACTTTTGCCGTTTCCTTTTGGTATACTAACTTTTAGACTTTTACCTGTTCTGTATTTTCTTGATAATAATTCCTCTTGGATCGATTTTAGGTATTGTTCCGGACCCAGATTTTCTATTGCATCAAATGTTAATCCATCTTCTCCTGGGCTGCCTTTGTTTGATTTACACTGTTTGTATGCTTCTCGTAATGTTTCCATTTTGCATACGTGTGTGTATAGTCCCCAAAATCTCCATTTCGGCTCAGTCTTCGCTTTAAGATATATTTTCCTTCTCAAGTCTTGTAAATTTATTGACGGTTTTGTCATTTCGTCTTACCTCCTATTTGTTGGAAAAATTTTTATAGTATGGTCCCTTTGCTTCTTTGGCATTACCCAATATCAACGCTACTACGGACCCTTCCGCCACCTTCTAGCTTTCTGCATATTTCACAGGAACTCTGCTTATAATGCATACCTTTTTCCAGGAATTTCTTCCTTTCAGCTAGGAAGGTTTCTCCAGTTCCTTAGAAAATCCTTGTTATCATGTCGCCTCTATCACCCCGTTGGAGTAACAATATGTATCAATCTATTTCATATTGTTATGCTGTTTTCGCTCCGTGCACAAAAGCTCAACCTCCAAGGCTAACAGATTTCGGGGCTACCTGTGAGTTCATTTACATTACAACCTGATAACTCGCTCATACTCCCGAAGAGTACTTTGTCGATAGGCTTCAAGTATTTGATTTCTCGCCTACCTGCTATCCAAGCTATAGGGCTCAGATTTTTACCCTAGTGGGACTTATTTCCCACTGAATTTCCCAGACTTATCTGGACACACATACAC
>PIWD01000075.1 GCA_003354005.1 Gammaproteobacteria bacterium
ATCAATCCAACTGTCTACGATATTCGCTAACTGCTCTTTGGTTGGGTTCTGATTCTCAGCAACTACTAGCGGCTCAGGGCCAGGATATCTTATAAGATTAGTATCTTCGGCATCAGTGTCGTTTGATTTTGATTCATAGGTTTGTTTATTGCCAACAACTGATCTTGCAACCTCAACTATTTGTTTTTGTTTTTCTTGTTGTGGTTCATGCACGTCATTCATTGCAACATATTCATCTACTTCAACAGTGTAAGAGCAAATTATTATGATAGAAACAATAGACATTAAAAGTATCATGATTGACTTTGATTGATCCAAAACGACACTGCTTTCTAAAAGATTAAAAAAATAGCCATGCAAACATATGCATGGCTACGAACCCTACTCGCCAGATTCAGCAGATGGCTCTTGTTTGCTTGCTTCAGTATTTTGCTTCGGTCCCCATATCATGGTGACCGAATTTGTAATTGCCCTTGATATCAGTGCAGCGGATATGATCGTAGCAACTGATAAGCAGCAGACTCGAAGAGCTTCGGCTGATGCGAAGGCATTATTCAAGCCTTCAACCTGATTTAAGTATGTCTGATAGAAATAACCAATGCCAACGCAACCGAAAACGGTTAGGAAGAACGGATGACCTTTGAAGTTTTCAACTAGGCTAATCATTCCAGATTTGACTTGTGTAGCCATTACTTCTGCTCCTTAACCATTGTTGCTAATGCGCCGAGTGCAATGGTGATAATTCCAATCAGGTTACTTCTGTCTTGCCCTTCTTGCTTAGGCTCTTTTTTAGCCATTGCAATCCCGCCACCCTGCTGCTGCTGGATAATCTTCTTCAATTCATAAGTGTTTTTGTTTTGGAGTTTGATAACAAACTCTTGATTCTTTCGAATCACTTCCATTAGTCGTTGCTCAAGTTGCTGTTCTTTTGTCTGAGCATACACAGCCAACGGTGTGGCCAACACCAATAGTACCAGTACTAAAATTCTCATTGTGTCCCTAACTGTTAGAAAAGAAATGATTCCAGGCAGGGTAGCATTACAGTGCTTTAAACCCCTGACTTTCCATGTCGCCTGTAAACAAACATGGACAAGAAGGCTACCGGGTATAAGCCGGTCCTTTTCAGCCAGTGCCTGGAATCAATATCCGCTTACCTAACAGTCTTATAGCACACCTGCGACCATTTAAGAAGCAAGTGCAGCCCTGAATTCGTCTGCCTGCCTGAAGTTAGTCGCGTTGTCAATTGTCATTGCAAGCTTCAATGTCTTCCTTTGGTGCTCAATTGGGTTATTCATAGTTTTTAGGATGTGTGTCGCAGCAGCATTAAGGCCCCAAAACGATTCTGGATCTCGGCCATAATCAAAGCTAGGATTTTCAAACTCCTGAACAACTGGAAGAATCTTGCTTGGAGATATAATTTTATCTTCGGCAAGTTTTACAGCCCAGTTTCGAAGGTACTCACCTTTGAGTGGTGTCGATTCATAAACAGATTGTCGTTGATCATTTAATTCCTGAGCACCTTTGAAACCCATAACAGCCTGCCTAGCCAGCTGCTCAAGGTCTCCCATAATGCCCATAGTGTGCTTGCGAGCTACCTGGAACTCTGCGAATACCTGACCGTTGGTGCAGATAAACACTTCTTCGCCAGCTAAAAACTTTGTTGAGCTTGTTTTGTCATGTGTGTTAATCCAGCCTGCAGTGAACTTCACTCCATTCATTGGCTCAGTGTATAGCATTCCAATAGCCCTATCGCCTTCGTGGGTTGTTTGAATTTTTTCAGAAGTGAAATTAAGACCTAAGTGGTCAAGGTTCTGAACAAGCAAGTCACGAACATGGGAGTGAGGTACTGGAGTGTGTGTTCTAGTGCCTTCAGGTGTTTCAAGGATCTCAAGTTCGTGTGCATTTATTGTTTGAACTTTCATGGTCAGCCTTCTTTCGGTTTGGGTTTAAAAAATCATTAC
>PIWD01000051.1 GCA_003354005.1 Gammaproteobacteria bacterium
AACATGATGAACCACGTGGTACACGTCTCTACGTGGGGGCACAAGTTCGGGTAACATTGGGCAGAGGGCATAAACCGTTGCATGGTATAGCAAGACATATGCTAGATCCAGCCTTACGTGATATAGACCTGGTATCAGTTCCAACGCATCAGGCACTTAAGCCCCTAACCGATGGTACAGGAAAAGTGATTAATGTGCGTGATGTTCACAATCTAGAAGAACTCGATATCGCGCTTGCAGACACTGATACCAACATAATTGCTGTGCATGGTACTATTGTTGAAGATGATGCCAAAATACTCGCTACAGATCAGGCAATTACAGGTGGCCGTCATGTATTTGAAGCAGAAGGTCAAATCTTCACTGCCAAACTATCAGGAGGTGGCACATTAGATGCTGTTGATGCAGAAACAGATGTCTTAAATCTAACCACCAACAATACAGTACGTGACCTGACGCTAAGAGCTTATTTAGATAGTGACGCTGATATGATAGAGTCCGCTGATCCTTCTGTTTCACTGGGGCAGCTTACAATTGATAATATTGTGGGCAACTCATTTATTTATTTAAGGCAAGATGATGTTACAAATGCCGTTATAACGATTACAAATAATATAATTGATATGGGTACAACTTATGGAGATGGATATGGGGTTGTTTCAATCGATGCCGATGAGGCTTCTATCACAGCTTTTATAAACAATAATACCCTTAAAAGTCAGTCTGGTAGTACAGTAGGTATATTTCTTTCTAGCAGTGGAACAGGTGCTGAGATAGACCTACCCAATGGACTCCATGATAATACGATTAATGCTGACTTCTATGGTACTTATATTTACTCAGATGATGATGGAATAGTAACGATTGGTGGACTCCATGATAATACAATTAATTCCATATGGGATAGTGTTTCTATTTACTCATCTGAGAATGGAAGTGTAACGATTAATGGATTCCATGATAATACGATTAATTCTGGTACGGATGGTGTTCATATTCACTCAAGTGATGGTGGAAGTGTAACGATTGATGGAGTCAATAATAATATGATTAATGCTAGTAATTACGGTATTTATATTGACTCAGATGATGCGAGTGTGATGATTGGACTCCATAACAATACGATTAATGCTGGCAACCTTGGTGTTTATGTTAAGTTGGTTGATGATGGAAGTATAACGATTGATGGATTCTATAATAATATTATTAACGCTGAGGGGGCTGTTGTCTTAAGTGGCAGTGAGGATGGTAGTATGATGATTGCAGGTTTTTACGGGAATACACTAACCGCTACTTCAGACTATACTATGGTTGTAGAGGCAGAGGATGGAGCTGCAATCAATATAACGAAGTTTTACGACAATACCTTTGGAGGAGGTGAAGATGATATTTATCTTCATACAGATGAAGAAAGTGAAGAGGGAAATATCGCCATTTCTGTTGCGCATCCCGATGACCCCCTATCTGAAAGCATATCGTTATCACAAGCCAATACAGGCACAGGTGAAGGTGGGGAGCTAAGCGTTGTAACAAGTGGTGAGAATATTGAGATTATCCCTGAGTAACAAGCACGACTAGGTGAACGGCTCAAGTCTGTTAGGTTCTTGGGTCGTATTCAACTAAATACCTATATTTTGCTAGAGTCAATCAAAATAATGCTCCAAATGATTGAAAGTAACAGTGCTAAAACTCAAACTTGATCTATATTCCTATTTAAAATCTGGAAATTTGTTGTATACTTGTAAGGTAGCTCCTGCGAATATGAAATGGGGGTGATAGGCTTCGACGTAAACAACAAAGCCGAAAGTGCATGTCGAGCAGGCAATCTCACTCGAAAAATGGGTTGTAATATTTTAAATGCAAAAGTGAATGCAAAAGGAAAACCTGCAAATTTTGCAGTGTTTTCTGAAGGAGAGGAAGTAAAAGTCGCCTAAAAGCGACCCTCTCTCCATCGGCGGAACGGTGCTTGTTCTGCTTCGAGGTCATTTCGGTGGCCGTCCGATGGTCATATTAAACAAGCTCGCTGCTTTTAGGTGCTTAACCTAAGGTTGCTAAACTTTATTAAGCTCGCTATGTTCGTGCCTTGCCAATTGAGCCAGACATAGCTAATACCAATCAATTCGGCTAAGCATGTAGATCTGACGAGGGAGTTTTTGCGGACGCGGGTTCGAGTCCCGCCACCTCCACCAATTTGTTGGCTTTCTTTTTCCCAACTTATTCGTGGCTGCTCCTACTACTGTAACGCACGATCACATTCTGATAACGCATTAATTCTTGTGCACAAATAAGACATCTAATTAGCATTCTCAATTTTTGAAAAAATAAAATCAGAACAATCTTTTATTCCTTACTTAACAAGGATAAATCCATTCATCGGGAACTGTCTGCTGACTACGTTAGCCCTAGTCCACCTCCGATGGCTGATCATCCTCATCAAATGGTAATGCAGCCTCTGCCATATCCAAGGTCGTTGTGGGGAAGGCACATTGTGCATCATATTGCTCAATAATCGTTAAGATACGCAAAAAAACATCTTGCTGAATAATCTGAAATTTTACCCAATCCGTCGTTTTCGTAAAAGTATATACCAAGAAGTTAAGCGACGATACGCCAAACTCAACGAGGTTAACGATTAAGGTCTGTTCTGTATCAATTTCAGGATGTTTACGTAACATCTGCTTAATACTGCTGAGAATTGTATCAATTTTACTAGCATCTGCATAACGTAAACCAATAACGGTTTTAATACGCCGATTTGACATACGTGAAGGATTTTCAACCGCGATGCTTAAGAAGACGGCATTAGGCACATATAAAGGACGCTTATCAAAAGTTCGGATACGCGTCATACGCAACCCAATATGTTCAACAGTGCCTTCAATACTTTTGTCTGGTGAACGAATCCAATCACCCTCAGAAAATGGGCAATCTAGCTTCAACATAAAGCCACCAAAAAAATTAGCCAATAAATCTTTACCAGCAAGAGTAATTGCTAAGGTACTGATACCCCCAAAGGTTAACATGCCAGCAAGTGGGATTTTCAGTGCAAACAGAATAGACAGCCCTGCAATAATAAAAGCAACAACTTTTAACAGCCGACAGAGGCGACCAACTGTATCAGGATCCATGCCCTTACCTGTATAAGAAACTTTAGAAAAATGCAGCTCGAGTTGATTCGCAAACCGAATTAAAACCCATACCGACATAACTACAAGAAACATAGGAATAATTGACAACAAAAATTTATACACAACGTATGGAGACACGCCTGCTGGAATAACTCTCAAGTGCTGCCGTAGCACAAACCCAGCAGCTAATAGAACCACCGAACTAAGACTCCCTAAAATGAGGACAACACCCCTCACGGGTTGATACAACGCAAATAATATAGTGTCAGTCCATATACGTTCAGCACTTTTGTATTTCTGATGAAAACGCTGGTACACACCAGGTAGTACCCAGTTATATAGTATATACGTGAGCAGGTAAATAAAGGTAGCCACCCCAATAAGTAGCCACCTACGATTTTCAGATATTAAACTACCGTATAAAGCCCATGCAAGTGGTAGCATAACGACTGTTTTAAGTGAAAACTGAACAATTGCCCGATACGTAGAATGCTGCTTAGGCACTAGTGCTTTTTTACTTTTGATAATAGCCAGCCATCTATACCACTGCTTACCTGATACTTTTTTTTCTGTGATAATTTCATATATTCCCATACCAACACAGATCAACGCCAGTACAACAAACATAAGTGCAGGCCCCAGGTGTAGTGGTGCCAACATGATTTTCTTTAAGTATAATAATGTAAGTTCCATGACAATAGTTAATTCCTTAAGCTAGTACAATTTATGAACAAAATACAGAGAACCCTACTATTCTTTATCAGGCTCAGGCGGGAGATACCGACCAGGAAATTGACGAATGTTACCCTTTTTATCAGCCTGTTTTAGTTCAGATGGTGTATCTCGTTCAACTTCATCGATACGAATCACTGACTGTAGTGGGATAAATGCCCGTTTGACTCTCTTAAATTCTTCTTTAAGCCGTTTCTCTGACACACCAAGTTTATTTGTCTGAGTATCATCAAACATCATTTCAGAGAGTTCAACAAAACCTAAAAAATCTTGTGATTCAACGGTAATAGAACGTGCATAAATCTCGTAAATATCATCATGATTAAAAAATAAAACTCGATACACATATTTTGTCATATACTCACACCTGTGGTTATTGAACCCATATCCCTAAATTAAAGTCTACACCACAATTCTTATTAGAAGGTGCTTTAGTTCCCACTAATCTGTAGATTATGTAGCAGTGATCCCTTCGGAGAAAGAAGTAGCAAGTTATTTGAACCACTAAATGTACGACGATAAATCATCAAGCTACGAAATAAGGTATAAAAATCCATATTCCTTTGATAACTAACACGATAAATCCCCATGGCTTTGGCTACGCCATCAGCACGAATCTTAGCTGCTTTTGCATCTGCTTCCGCTAAGATAACCACAACTTTAGCATCTGCATCAGCACGTATCTCAATAGCCCTTGCCTTACCATTTGAACGTAACTGCGCTGCAACTTGTTCACGACGCGTTTTCATACGTTCAAATACAGAGCTACGTACATCCACTGGTAGGTCAATTCGTTTGATACGGACATCAATTACATCAATTCCTAGACCCTCAGCACTGCTATCAACTTGTTTCCGCAATAAGGACATGATATCACCACGTTGCCCAGAAACAACCTCTGTGATGGTGCGCTTACCAAACAAGGCACGCATTGCATTATTAATTTTTTGTTGCAACAAATTCTGCGTACGTGTGGCACTATTGCCTGTACGCCTATAATACAAGCCTAGATTAGCAACACGCCACTTAACTACATAATCAACGAGTACATATTTCTGCTCAGCCGTCAAAAGGCTTGCTGGCTCTTGCTCAAAAGAACGCAAGCGCATGTTAAAGAAACGTGCATGCTCGATAAATGGCCATTTGAAATGTAATCCAGGTTTTGCAACGTGTACGCTGCCCGATCTCTGAACTAATTCACCTAGTCTTAAGAGTAGGGCTGATTCCCCTTCTCGCACTTGGTACATACTCATAAAAAATAGAATAAACGCAATAACAAGTACAACAAATCCAGGAAGTAATTTATCTTTCATCTGAACCTCCCCGCACTAGATCACCGCGCGCATGTGCATAAGGACTCAATAAAGCTGACTGTAAGGAAGCAGTTTTATCTGTATGAGCCGACTGCCCACCAGACATATCAGAAACTGGGGGTAATGACAGATCGGCATCCAAATTCCTAGTATGCACTGTCGCATCTGGCGTTAATAACTGGTTAAGTGGAACATAAAATAAATTTTTCCCCTTACTTGAATCCAGCCACACTTTCTTACTGTTTTGCAACATATGCTCAACCGTTTCAAACATCAAGTAATTTGCAATCAACTTAGTATTGCGTTGATACTCTGGCAATAAAGCAAGGTAGTCCGCAATATCAGCCTTAGCTTTTAAAACTAGCTGTTCTTTCCTTGCCTCTGCTGCACGCAGTATGCGTCCAGCCCTGCCTTTAGCCACTGGTACAATGCGTTTTTGATAGGTCTGTGCTTGGTTGATATAACGTTGCTTATCTTCACGCGCTTTAATAGCATCGTCAAACGCACCACGAACCTCTTCAGGAGGTTTTGTTAGCTGTAAATTGACATCAATTACCAACAGACCTGTACCATATTGATCTAATATACGATTGATTTGTTCCTCGACCTGATCACGCACAGTTGCACGCCCCACTGTCAGCAGATCACCTAATTTAGTATGGCCTACAATTTGGCGCAAAGCACTTGCTGTTGCCTGTTGCAGGCTGACAATCGGTTCATCAACATTAAACAAGAACTTCTTTGCATCATTCACGCGGAATTGAACAGAAAGAGAAACATAGGCAATATTTTCATCTTCAGTCAACATATCTGCACTGTACGAAAATGCGCCCGCACGCTGTACATTCACACGATAGGGTTTTGCAATAAATGTAGGCAGCCAATGTGGACCTGGGTCGAGGGTCTTTACGTAACGACCGAAACGTAATACAACGGCCTCCTCAACTGGTGATACGATAAAGATACCAGATAGAAACCATACGACGACAACCACAACGAGGATAAAGATTGGGCCGATCGAACGTTCCTTCTTAAAGATTCCATCACTCTTGGAAAAAGAAGTTTTCGACGATTTTGCAAATAATTTCTTCAGAAAACTTGATAACAATGCTTCAAGATCAGGAGGCTGTTTTTCCTCGTGATGATCCGATCGCACAACCTGTGAAGACGGTTTAAGATTAATAGGCCATTTTATGTTTTTTACCATCAGTAAGCTCCACTGAGTGATTAAATTTGAGTATATGCCACATGCTGCATCCCTGCGGATACACCTTATTCTACTTCAAATGACACAAACCTCCAATAAGTGTATCATACCAGAAAAATAACCTCGCGCAAGAAACCACGATGAGATTTTTATTTTCATACAGCCTCATTTGTTGTAAAGCCCCTATCTTCAGATATGGGGATGTAAGCGAACTTAAGAATTGGGTTATTCAGGGGTAATCTCAATATTCTCACCACTTGTTACAATGCTTAGCTCCCCACCCTCATCTGTGCCTGTATTGGCTTGTGACAATGATATGCTTTCAGATAGGGGGTCATCAGGATGCGCAACAGAAACGGTGATATTTCCCTCTTCACTTTCTTCATCTGTATGAAGATAAATATCATCTTCACCTCCTTTAAAGGTATTGTCGTAAAACTTCGTTATATTGATTGCAGCTCCATCCTCTGCCTCTACAACCATAGTATAGTCTGAAGTAGCGGTTAGTGTATTCCCGTAAAAACCTGCAATCATCATGCTAGATTCATCTTCACCACTTAAGAGAACAGACTGATCACCACTGATATTGTTATTATAGAGTCCATCAATCATCACACTTCCACCATCATCTGACCTAATATAAACACCTTTGTTACCAGCATTAATCGTATTATCATGGAGCATACCAATCATCACACTTCCACCATCATCTGAGTTAATATAAACACCGTGGACACCGACATCAATCGTATTATCATGGAGCATATCAATCATCACACTTCCACCATTATCTGAGTAAATATAAATACCATAGAAGTCGGTATTAATCGTATTATTATGGAGTCCATTGGGCAGGTCTATCTCAGCATTGTTACTAAAAAGATATATACCTCCTGTATACTTGTTCTGACCTTTAAAGGTATTATTGTTTATGAAAGCTGTTATAGAAGCATCATTGGCATCGATTGAAATAACTCCATATTCATCTCCATCAGCTGTGCCTACATCGATTGTATTATTTGTAATTGTTATAACAGCATTTGGAACATCCTCTTGCTCTAAATAGATAAATGCGTTACCCACAACACCATCAATTGTAAGCTGACCCAGTGAAACAAAAGGATCAGCGACTTCTATAATATCAGTGTTACTATCTGAATAAGCTCTTAGCGTCAGGTCACGCACTGTATTATTGCTGGTTAGCTCCAAGACATCTGTTTCTGCATCAAAAGCATCTAATGTGCCGCCGCCTGATAGTTTGGCAGTGAAGGTTTGGCCTTCTTCTTCGAATACATGACGGCCACCCGTAATTATCTGACCTGTAGCGAGTGTTTTGGCATTGTCTTCAACAATAGTGCCATGCACAGCGATTATGTTGGTGTCAGCGTCTGCAAGTGCGATGTCAAGTTCAGCCAGATTATGAACATCACGTACATTAATCACCTTGCCTGTACTATCGGTCAGGGGTTTAAGTGCTTTATGCGTTGGAACTGATACCAGATCCACATCGCGTAAGGCTGGATCTAGCATATGTCTTGCTATACCATGCAACGGTTTATGCCCTCTGCCCAATGTTACCCGAAC
>PIWD01000016.1 GCA_003354005.1 Gammaproteobacteria bacterium
ATGATACATACCAACGTATACAGCATAAAATAACATCTTTCGGAAAATGTCTTCCAGAAAATTTGATCATTAATTTTACCTTTAATATTTGGTTAAATAAATATTTTCTTATATACCGCCCATTTTTGCAACACAACCCTTAATCGCATCAACCTGCGTGCAATCGCTGTTAGATTAGGGCGTGAAAAAGAGTACGATGAATTATTTGCACTAAATAATTTTGGGGCAATAGGTATGTAATTCCCATTATTTATTTTTATTCACTTGATTTTTGTTTAACCGAAGTGCATTACTAATAACGCTAAGACAACTTAAAGACATAGCAGCAGCGGCAAAAATAGGTGATAACAATATACCAAAGAATGGATATAGTATGCCCGCTGCAATAGGCACTCCACTTGCATTATATACAAACGCTAAAAATAAATTCTGCCTTATATTGCTCATTACAGCATGAGATAAATTTATGGCACTAACGATTCGATCCAAGTCTCCTTTAACTAAGGTTACCCCAGCACTTTCTATAGCTACATCTGTACCACTTCCCATAGCAATCCCAACATGTGCACTGCTTAATGCTGGAGCATCATTAATACCATCTCCAGCCATGGCGACAATATATCCTTCATCTTTGTATTTTTTTACTATCTTTGCTTTATCTTCTGGCAAAACATCAGATCTGAAATGCTGAATGCCAAGTTTGCCCGCCACTGACTTAGCCGTGATATTATTATCGCCAGTTAGCATTACGATTTGTATATTCATTTTTTGTAATTGCTCGATAGCAAGCAAAGTTGATTCTTTTATAGGATCACCAACAGCAATAAATCCTAGAACCATTTTTTCATCGGCTAAAAACATCACTGTTGCCCCAGTTGCTCTTATTTCATCTGCAGCTTGTAACAGATCAGCAGACAATTTAAGACTATCCATCAACGCCTTATTACCAAATGATATTTTTTGTTCATTAATTTTACCAGTAACTCCTTTACCAGTAATGGATTTAAACTCTTTAACTTTTAGAAAGTCTATGTTTTTTTCTTTTGCAGCACTTGTGATAGCATGTGCTAATGGGTGCTCGCTATTTTGTTCCAGACTTGCAGCAAGTTGCAGCAAGTCATCTTCTGATCTTGAGGAATCATGTATATACAGCTTGCTAAGCTTTGGCTTACCTTCTGTTAAGGTACCTGTTTTATCAATAATAATAGTATTTACTTTTTCTAAAATTTCTAAGCTTTCTGCATCCTTTATCAAAATGCCATTTTTGGCACCCTTGCCAACACCAACCATAATTGACATTGGTGTTGCAAGCCCAAGTGCACAAGGGCAGGCAATAATCAAAACGCTTACAGCACTGATGAGTCCATAACTAAATCCTTGCTGCGGTTCAAATATAATCCATGAAATAAATGCCAAAATAGCTACAAAGAGAACAATAGGCACAAACCACCTGGAGATAACATCTGCCAAACGCTGAATCGGTGCACGAGATCGCTGAGCTTGGGCTACCATTTTAATAATACTCGCAAGCATGGTGTCAGAACCGACCTTGGCGGCTTTTATGATAATAGAACCATTTGCATTGATCGTACCCCCAATAACAAAATCATCCACAACTTTAAGAACAGGAATAGGCTCGCCTGTTATCATGGATTCGTCAATATGAGTTCTCCCTTCTATAACAATGCCATCTATGGGAATCTTTTCCCCTGGATGAATACGTAAGTTGTCACCGACTTTAATCTTTTCAATCAAGATATCTTTAGTGCCATATTTTGTAATAATTTTTGCATTTCTAGGTGCAAGACCAAGCAGTGCTTTGATTGCTCCACCAGTGCGCTCGCGTGCTTTTAGCTCTAATATTTGACCAAGCAATACGAGTATAATAATGACTGACGCTGCCTCAAAATAAACAGGAACATTACCATCTGAGTCCTGAAAAGAGGAAGGGAATGTCGCAGGGATTAAAATAGCAGCAACACTATAAATAAAAGCTACTCCAGTTCCCATCGAAATTAATGAGAACATATTCAAGCTTTTCTGCAGTAAAGATTTATAAGCTCTAATAAAAAATGGTTTTCCAGACCATAAAACCACAGGGATAGCTAAAATAAACTGGAAATAAAAGTTATTTTTACTGGAAATTAAAAAACTAACATCAACAAAATGGCTTCCCATTTCCAACAAAACAATGGGCATGACAAAAACAAGACCAACCCAAAAACGTTTTTTGAAGTCAACTAGTTCCAAGTTTTCTTGGTTTTCATTGATGGCCACCTCTGGCTCTAAAGCCATTCCACAAATAGGACATTCTCCAGAACCCTCTTTCCTAATCTTAGGATGCATAGGACAGATAAATATACCTGTCTTTATTCCTGGATTAACCGAATTCTGCTTTCTTGCCGAGCTATCATAGCAGCACTTTTCATGATGTCTTTTATCATTAATGCTCATGATTATTCGTAAACTTACTCCCCATGGAATCTATAGTACCAACAGTATACTCTAGCTATAAAATAAGGAAAGTGTACAAACTTAGGATAAAGCCGAATGCTGAACAAGTCGCTCAACTAAAACAATTTTCGAGTTGTTTCCACTTTGTTTGGAACAAGTGGCAGGATATGCCGTGTCAGCCTGTAGAGAAGATGCGTTAGCAACTGCTGCTGCCAAGTGCCCCTCAACTGAAGTAAGTAGCAGTATGAATCTCTATTCAGGAATCGCCTTCCTTCATGGAGGTGTGGATGCCAATAAGCCTTTGTGCATCATGTTAATCACTAATGGGTTGCTGGACTCAGGAGAGGACTCGAGCACACAAGCAGCAACATAATCTTGGGATAAGTGATCACTTAAACTTATATCAAACAATTGGTAGCCATCAAGTGGCCTGCCCAGGCTGTCGGATATACGCATATTCAAAGACATTTCTGCAGAAACAGGCAGGCAATATGCTTGCAAATCTTGGGTAATACCCGTCCCCAACGCCTTTAATAGAGCCTCTTTGCGTGTCCAACTACGGAAAAAGGCACGATGATACACTTGTTTATCTGTGAAATACTTAAATTTTATTTGCTCCGAAGGGAGAAAGAAGCGTTTAACAAGTCCTTCAAGGTCAATTACTTTTTCGCTTGCTGTATATTCGAGATCAACACCAATTTCACCGAGACAACTCACGGCACACAGTGCTAAATTATGGCTATGCGAAAGATTAAAGTAAAGTCTTGGCTGTTCTTGACTCACTTCACTTGTTAATACCAAGGAAGGTTTGCCATGCTCATTGCTTTCAAATTGTAAATCACTAGGCGCATATTTAAGGTATTGTGCTAAAATACAACGCAAGTGATGGTGGTAACAAATAAACCTCTGGCGATCGCCATCTCGGAGAAAACTCGCTGCGCGCATGCACTCAGTCTGATCTAAGAATCCTTTATCATAGTGCTGATTCCCCTGGTAGTGGATGCACCATATATCCACCCCTCTGAGCAAGCTCTGTATCAGCATAGTGCGGCACTCCCTCCACTAAACGCTATTTTTGAGATTAGTTTGCAATTCTAAGCTTAATATCTTCAACATTGTTCTTGGTTACCTTATCAAACCCACGCAGATATTTATTAACATAATACGACTTAAGAGGAACAGTCATCTTAATAGCTTCTCTAGTTGTAAACATCACAACTCCTGCATTATCTCCATCAGATCCATAATCTCCATCATCTCCATAATTTCCATCATCTACAAGCTGAGCATATTCTACTGTACTGGTATTCACGTATAGTCCATTATTATCATAATAATAACTATACTTAAGGAAATCATTACAATCTGTTACAAAACTTGTATGACGAATTATTATCTCACTTTGCACTTTTCTCAGTCTTAAACAAAACTGAACAAGAACAATCCCAACGAGAAGGAAAGTGGTTGCTGTTACATACAGCATTGCTGATACTGGCGCAAGACCAACTGCCAATGCAGCCGCTGGCCAAGCAAACAACATGACTGACATTGTAATACATACAGCTACAAAAATTAGAGGTACAAAATACATATTGTAGGAAAGCATATTAAAAATGCCTAAGTAACAACCAAATAATATATAATCAGTTATGTATGAAAAGAAAATTGCTGTCATGGCTATAGGGAAGAGAACAGGGAGTTCAAAGATTAAACAAACTATCACTATTACAAAACCAATAAGAAAGGGTATTAATCTCAATAAATGTATAAATTCACCCAGGTCGAAGAAAAGCCCATCTAAAAATAATTCCCAAAGAAGAACCGATAAAGCCAATACACATAAGAAAATAATTGATAACAAGACTGAGCCAATCGGTACTATTATTGCTGCCACGAATGCTATGCTAGAAAAGAACGGGATATTAACCAAGACTAAGCCTATAGCTGCTACAGCAATCAGTATCATACGTAACCATAAGAAACCACTTGCATATCTACCATGAAATGGTATAGAATCCAGCTTAGTATCCACACTGGAAGTCTCATTCACATCACCATGTTTAGTCCCTGAGATCGTCATAAGCTCATCCCTCCAAAATTTCAAATATATATCGATATATTAACACAAATACTACGTTAAAGCAACAAGCCGATGGGAATATTTTAAAGCACATAGGTACAAAATTAATAAAGAGTCAGAAAAATAAGTTGTGCTATCCATCTCCATCCAAACACTTAAAGTTACTCAATGCTATTCTGGGTAGAGAATTCTGCACAAGAGGTTAAAACTATATCTTGGTTATTTTTCGACAACATCCTTAACTTCTTGTGCGTTACCCCAGATTGCTGTTTTATTTCTTTGTTTCGCGATATGCGATAGAGTTACAGCATGTGCTTCTTTTTCCGCTGTATTTGCATTCCAAACTGGGGTATCAAACGATTCTAGTCGTTGTGGGTTTGCTTCTTTTGTATGATTTTGCTCTTCATTCGACTGCATTAATGCATCAAGGCCAGTAAACAAACTACGCTGCACACCTGTCATCACTAGATACACTTCTGCAAGCAAGTCTGCATCCAAAAGTGCACCGTGTAGCTTACGGCGTCTGTTATTGATGCCATAACGCTTACATAAGGCATCTAAGCTATTTTTCTGCCCTGGATGTTTTCTACGCGCCAACAATAAGGTGTCAATAACTTTGAATTCTTGAGACAATGCCATTTTACTGGCACCTGCACGAGATAGTTCGGCATTTAAGAATCTGATATCAAAGCTTGCATTATGTGCAATCAGTTCAGCCCCTTCGATCCATCTTAACCATTTTTCGGCAATCTCACTGAATTTTGGCTTATCAGCTAAAAATGACTCACTTATGCCATGTACTTTGAAGGCTTCCTTACCAATCGCACACTCTGGGTTAAAGTAATAATGGAAATTCTTATCCGTTCGTTTACGGTTAATCAGTTCAATACAACCCAGTTCAATCACACGATCCTTATTTGATAAGCCTGTTGTTTCCGTATCTAATATAATTTGGCGTAAATGTGTCATGCTTCAGTTTTTCCTACGATAATTTTTTATCAAATTGACTTTGCAGTGCCTTACGTGCCAGGCAATCAACACGCTTATTCTCCACACAGACACTATGCCCACGTACCCAGTGCCAACAGATGATATGATTTATCGTGAGCTGGTCAAGCTGTTCCCATAGATCTCTATTTTTCACGAGTTTACCAGCACTTGTTTTCCAATTACGTTGCTTCCATCCTGACAGCCACCTCTCAATACCATCTTTCACGTATTTTGAATCAGTTGTTAACGAAACATCAGAACGCTCTTTCAAGGCAGAGAGTGCAGCAATAGCCGCCATCAATTCCATACGATTGTTGGTTGTCATCGCTTCACTACCAGTAACGATGTGTTGATGGCCATTGCTATATAATACAGCAGCCCAACCACCTGGACCTGGATTACCAGAGCAGGCTCCATCAGTGTAAATGGTGACTAGGGGTAAATCAGTATTTTGTTTCACCATAAATCTATCTCATTCATCATCATAGGCACGCTTGAGTGACCTACTGTTGGTTAAGGGATCAGCTTGTGCGGAGGGCAACAAGCTTTCAAAAGCATTTTTATAACGCAGTGGTGTTAGGGTCATCTGTTTTTTCTGTGCCACAATCAAATAAACCTGATTGGTTAAGGAGGAAAGAACACTACGCATACAACGCCAAAACAAGTTATTCTGCTTCGATGTATGCCGTGGCAAATCAGAACAAAAGGTTTGAGATTGTATAACTTGCAGACCATGGACAATAAGTTGTCGCTTTAACTGAGCGAGACGATACGTACGTAGATAGGGCAAACGATGTTGAGGTAATAAACGCTTGAACAAAGCTGATGGAATATCTGCATTCAATCCTAAAATCATTAGATACCCTTCTGGACGCAAGGTCTGTATCGCTTCATGTAAAGCTTCCTCAGGTGCTTCAACCCATTCAAGTATGTGCCATAATATAACGATATCAATACAATTTGGTTGTACAGCTAATGGAGAAAAATTACTTTGGATCGAAGATCCTAAAAAACTGATATTATCTTCTGGACTCAAATAAACAAAATTTTTAATGCCCCTACACGATACTAGCAAATCAACACACTGTGATCCACCCAGTTGCAGCAGGTAATCAGCCGATACGGTATGCAAAAATTTAGAAAGTACAGAACATTCTTCTTGCCATATTCGTTTACCTGGTTCATGATTGAACCATTGGTCAAATATCAACTGTGTTGGTTTAGCTGACCAAGATGTGTTGTGCATACCATACCCTAGTGCTATTGCCCATCCATGTCAAAGTCTAACATAGGAATCGTTGTAATGCTAAAAATTTTTCCCTTACCTGCCTTGATCGACAATTATATTTGGCTGATCAGCAAAAAAAACAGTCCTCACTACGTAGTAGTCGACCCTGGTGAAGCAGGAGTGGTTCTCGATACCCTGCAAGCAAAACAGGGTAACCTATTGGCTATTCTCATCACCCATCATCACTGGGATCATACCAATGGCCTAAAAACACTGGTCAAAGCCTACCCTGATGTCCTAGTATTCGGCTCTTCACGCACGAAAAAGACTATACCTCTAATCAACCATATCGTCGATGACGGTGCGTACGTAAAACTTAGTCAGCTTGATATACAATTTCAGGTTATTCTAACCCCTGGACACACACTAGATCATGTCTGCTACTACACCCCAGGCTGTCTATTATGTGGTGATACTTTATTTACAGGTGGATGTGGCCGTTTATTGGAAGGAACTGCTAAGCAAATGCTACATTCGCTGGATAAACTCATGGAACTACCAGATTCAACACAAGTCTACTGCGCACACGAGTACACTGAAAAAAATCTTAAGTTTGCCCACAAGATTGAAGCTAACAACCAAGCATTAAATCGACGTATACAAGACATCGCCGAAAAACGCCAACGCTCCGAGCCAACGGTACCCGAAACCTTAGCCGTAGAAAAAGCAACCAATCCTTTCCTGCGCTGTGATCAACTGGAGATCGCTGATCAACTTAAGCACACCACACCAGGCTTACAGCCAAGTCGACTCGAAATATTTACTGCACTCCGCCATCAAAAGGATTGCTTTTGAGTTTACCCAGCCTTAATCTGATCAGACGAACGACTACAAGAGGCTATTAAGCTACCATACTGGACAGGATGTTCGGCTACAAGTTTGGATTCCCAAGTCAACGGGCGTTTACTCAGCAAGACGATCACCGTTGAACCCATTAGAAATTGTCCTATTTCATCACCAATTTTAAATGACAGGTCGCGAGAGGTATAATCCCAGTCTTTACTAGACATATGGGAACTTGGGGCAACAACACCATGCCATGGTACAGACATACTACCAACGATCAATGCCCCCACAAGAATAACAGCCATAAAACCTACGTCTGTTTTAAAATGCAGAATAATACGTTCATTACGTGCAAATAACTGTGGGATACGACCCACATTACGTTGACTCACTGAAAATAAACGGCCAGGTACGTAGCGCATTGTCAGTAAACGGCCTGATAGTGGTATATGGATACGATGGTAATTACTTGGTGCTAGATAGAGGGTGATAAAATGCCCATGCTCAAATTGTTCTGCTTCTACCTCGGAACCTGCTAATAAGTGATGCAGGGTATAATGGTGATCTTTGGCTTGTAATAACTGCTTTTCACGAATTAACCCTAGTGCACTCACATATCCATCAACTGGTGATGCCACGGCTCCTGTTTTCTGAGTGATTGGACGCATCTCACTGCGCAGTTTTCGCGTAAAAAAATCATTAAAATGCCTATATTGTTTGATGCTGGGGCGCACAGCAAGGCTCATATCAACATTATAGTAACGTGTAAACCAAGCAATAAATGGATACTTAACCAAATAATAGCCACAATTTCCCAGCTTACCCAATAAACGCGACAACGTATGCTGCATTAGAGTATGCAAAGATTCTTTGGTCATAAATAAAACTCCAAGCCCAAAATTGACATACCCACCTCCCTGAAGAAGGCGATTTCTGAATAGAGCTGTAAACTGCTACCAGGTAACTCGTTTGCATGAGACCCTGATTCACAATTTGTTGCACACTTACCTTACTTTACCTACCTACTTTGTATAGCCAGAACCCCTGCACGGTCGGAGTGTACTGTTGACATGTGAGAATGTCAAGAAACATTAGAACAGGAAAGCGATAGCCACCATCCTTCCTGATAAATGAGGCAAACTGAGAGCGTTGAAATCAACAGCTTTCAGTACAGCCTTCTAAAAATTGGCAAAGATAACTGTTGCCTAATAGTTATTTCTGACAAATAAAAAAAAGTGGAAATATTTGGTGATGAATATCGGCTAGATGCTATCAATTAGCAATGAATTTTGCGAGAATGGGTAAGGTGACGATCACCTATGAAAAAATAAATCAAAATAGCCTAGCCTAAAAGGATCACATGCAAACAATACCAGAATCTTCTCCAACACCTACGACTGTCGAAGAAACCTTATTCGATAACGGGACAGACTTCTTTTCATACCTACTGCACGATATCCAATACGCAAAAATAAGTATCGACTTAGAAACATATACCTTTAACAAGCATCATATAGGTACAAAAATAGGTGAAGCCTTGATTGAAGCGAGCCAACGAGGGGTGCGTGTTCGTTTACTGGTCGATGGGGCAGGCACGCCCCGTTGGGGCGGTCGCTTTACGAAACGCCTAGAAAAATCAGGTATTAAAACCCGTATTTTTCATCCCCTACCATGGGGGCTATGGCAATGGAGTCGCTCAATGGTTCGTCTGCCTTCCGTCATAAAAATAATCTATTTGTTGCTAAAAATTAATACACGCAATCATCGGAAAACTTGTATTATTGATAAGAAAATTGCCTATATTGGCAGCCTCAATATCGACTATTGTCATCTTAAACAAGAACAGGGTGGAAAAGGATGGCGTGACACAGCCGTACGCTTGCAAAAAATTGACTTAAGACCCTTACAACAAGCATTTGAAGCAGCTTGGTCTTATGTGCCGTTCTCTAAACAACTCAAACGAATTTTTCACCCTACCTACCAGCACAACTCCCCTATTCGTCTCAACAGCAGTCATCATGCACGTCGCCTATTGTATAAAAATCTCTTGCGACGCATTGCTAAAAGCAAACAACGCATCTGGATTATTAATGCTTATTTTATACCAAATAATTTTTTATTGAAGAAACTAAAAGATGCTGCACGAAAAGGCGTAGACGTACGCATTCTCCTACCCTATAAGTCAGATCATTTGATTATGCCTTGGGCATCGGCTAGCTTTTATGAAAAGCTACTAAAGGCAAAAGTCCGAATTTTCGAGTATCAACCAAATATACTACACGCTAAGGTCATCATGCTCGATAACTGGTTTATGCTTGGCAGTAGCAACCTTAACCATCGTAGTCTATTACATGACCTTGAAGTCGACGTTGTAATTCAATCACCACAGTCTAAACAGCAACTGGAAGAACATTTTCACCGTGATTTAGAATATGCCAAGGAGGTTTACTTGAGTAATTGCCAAGCTCGACCTTGGTATCAGCGTCTATTAGGGTATCTCTTGCTTTACATGAAGTACTGGATTTAATTGCTAAAGCATAACGAGAGTAAAATATCATTTATTTATACTATACTCATACTTGTGAGGTAATATTATGCTGTCAAATTCTGAAAATATGGATAAGCTTGTATCAATCCTTATTAATGGCACAGATGGTAGTAGTGACATAAATAATGTGGTGTTTGTACAATTAGTAGAGCTTCGTGAACAGCTCAATAAACATAACCCAATCTTTCTTCAATTGATACGTGATGCTCTTCAAAATAAATTGAAGAATCTTAAAAAAGGAGACCAGGACAATTTCAAACTTAGAGTGCTAAACTTACTCAATTTTTATGCTATGACAGATCCACCTAAAGGCACAATAGTACAAATCCCGTCATTAAATTCTGACAATACTAGAATCATGAAATATGAAGTTAAGCCAATCGAAATTACCAACCGATTTACAAGAGCTACAACTTATCATAAACACAGAGTCTATTCCTATATTTTAACACCAACAGGTCAGGGAGTAACAGAGGAAAAGGATGATGAAAAAAAATTAGTAGCTAAGAAAATAGCTTTTATTATTCACAAGGGAACAGGGCCATCATTTGCATACAATTCACTAACTGGTGTTACAACACAAATGGTTTCTGATACCTTCCCTCTCTTAGAGGCAGGTAATACGTTTAACCATTCACCTATATTGGAAGAAATTAACAATCTCGAAAACTACCATATTTTACAATGTGGCCCAAGTTTAGGGGCTGGAATTACTATAAGCGTGCATCAAGCTACTGATAAAGCTATTGAAAGCTTTGCCATAAGCCCACCGCCACGTATGATGCCATTCACCAAAAAAGCAAATACTGGATTAACGATACTGTACAATGAGGGTGATCCACTACAATGGCTGTTTGGAAACTATCCAAGTGGCGCAATAATCCATAAAATACAAAGTGAGAAAATGGGTTATATGCAAGACCGAATAAAAGAACTAAAAAATACTAATTTTATCAAACGTTGGTTTTTCAGTAAGATGGTCAAGCATATTATGGGAGTCATGCCAGACAGCAAATGCACTACCCACAAACATGATAGATCTTTCCTTGAAAATATTCGGAGTATTTTTCTTGCCTTTTTTATACGACCGATTCTATTTTTCATTGTTTGCAATGCAGCAAGGTTTACCCTACTCTGGGCTTCAGCTTTACTTACAATGTTATTGCTTCCCTCTGTTCCAAATCTATTGTTAGCCACGCTTGGCATTAGCTTAGTACCCCTCCTAGCTCTCCCACCAGCTCTATCTATCATTTCCTTCGTAGCTATAAGCTGCTGGACTGCATACGCAATTTATCTTGCTATACCTCTTATCATTAATTTAGTAAAAGATCTTATTAATTTTAAAAATCTAGTGATAGAAAAAAGTAATTCCGCCAGTGTCGCCTATTTTAAATCTTTTTTTCGTGATACCTATGCCACACTCAGAACAACTGTATTTCTTGCTGCTAGCACTGCAAGCCTCTCCATCATTCTACTATTTAATCCAGGTACAGCCTTGTTGATTGGATCAATCGCTTTCCCAATCATCTGTTACGCTGTAACGTATATCTTAATTTACCTTGTAGCAAACTATCAGTATACCGAGGAAAAGCACTTAGAGGACTATACCCAAGCCACAACCCCAAAACCAAATAGTATAGGAACACACACAGAAGCAATAGTTTCGAAAACAGAATCCCAAAATAAGATAATTAAGAATCCCGAACAGAACCTACGCTATAACACCTGACTTCCCTATTGAAACCACGCCCATCAAAAACAGATTTAAGCTTCAAGCTGTGAAACTCGAGTAGCAATGTCTTTACATAGTTTCTGAATACCTTGTCGTTGCAAGGCCGAAATTGTGTAAACATGTTTAATATCAGGTCGTAGTTGTGCAACACGTTGTTGCAGTTCCTCAACTGCATTAAGTGGCAGTAGCTCTATTTTATTGAGCACAAGCCAGATTGGTTTTTGCGTTAAGTCTGTGCTGAAATATTTGAGTTCCTGGAGAATGATATCAATCCGCTGTAAGGTATCGTCAAGGTATAGCTCATTAGCATCAACAATGTGTAGGAGTAGGCGACAACGCGATAAGTGACGTAAAAAACGAATTCCTAAGCCTGTACCATGGCTTGCACCAGCGATAAGACCTGGGATGTCAGCCAATACCCAACTTGTACGGTGATCAACTTGTACAATAGCCAATTGTGGATGTAAGGTGGTGAATGGATAATCGGCAACCTTTGGCGTTGCGGAAGAAACTACACGCATAAAGGTTGATTTTCCAGCATTGGGCAAACCTAAGAGTCCAACATCAGCCAGCAATTTAAGCTCTAGGTGCAAAGGGCGACTTTCCCCCACATCCCCCAGTGTAAAACGTCGTGGTGACCGATTTGTGCTGCTCTTAAAATGAATATTACCAATACCACCCTTGCCACCTCGGGCAACACAAATTTTCTTCTGATCTTCTGCTAAATCACCTAGCAATTCTCCTGTATCAGCATGACAAACTAGTGTGCCAACTGGCACTTGTAAGATTAAATCCTCGCCTTTTTTCCCTGTGCGCTGCTTACCCATGCCACTACCACCAGACTTAGCCTGATACAATCGACGATTCCTAAAGTTTATGAGTGTATTAATTTTAGCGTCAGCTAATAGATAGACACTGCCACCATCACCACCATCACCACCATCAGGCCCACCTTTTGGAATGCAACGCTCACGACGAAAGCTAGCACAACCACGCCCACCGTTGCCAGCGGACACTTGAAAATTGACATCATCAATAAAATTCATAAGGGTATCACAAGTCGGTATTACATAATTCCAAGTTGACAGACATGACCAAACCTACCGCCTGTGACGTACTCCCGCCAGTAAACAGTCTCTAACTGTTCTAGTGGAGGAGGCTTCTTGCCGTGGCTGATTACAACTACCTTTCGACATAACAGGCTTGCTGCACCTATGGTTATGTGGGAAATGCTTTGCCCAAGCGCATCAGCAATAGCAAACTCTTTGATATTCTTAGCTGCTAAGTCGTGCCATCCATCTCCACACAAACACCAAAGTTACTCAACACCATTCTGTGTAGAGAATTCCGCCCACAGCAGGTTAAAACTTTTTATTTGGACTCAGCCTGTTCTACCATGGGTTCGATGCTAACATAACGCCGATATTTTGTGCCCATACGCTTAAATCGTACATAACCATCTATCAATGCAAATAAGGTATAGTCACGACCGACACCAACATACTTGCCTGCATGAAATTTATTACCACATTGACGAATTAAAACACTGCCCCCTCTCACAAATTGCCCACCAAATGTCTTGACTCCACGATATTTAGGATTGGAATCACGACCATTATGGGTACTACCTGCTGCTTTCTTGTGTGCCATAATAATAAACCTTTTCTAGATTAGGACTCAATTTCACTGGATTGGGTCGCTTGATCAGCTTGATTGCCAGAAGCTGTTTCAACCTGCTTTCTTTTCTTAACCACACGTGCCCCAATATCAACTTGCGTTGCTTTTATTTCTTTTTTTGTTTCAACTGGTTGAACTGGCTCTGCTGCTTTAGCTGTTTTTGCTGTTTTAGTCACCTGGGTCGAGATATCGATAATTTTGACATCAGCAAAGCGTGCACGGTAACCAGCACGTTTCATGTGACCTTTCCGACGCTTAAATTTGATAATGCGAATCTTTTCACCACGTTTATGGTCAATTACTTCACCACTCACCTTAACTGTCTCCAGATAAGGTGTTCCAATCGTAACCTCTTCGCCATTTGCCAACAACAAAACCTTATCGAAATTAACCGACTCACCGACCCCAACCTTCACGCTCTCTAGTTGGATAACGTCACCCTTAGCAACTCGATACTGCTTACCGTCAGCAGCAATAACTGCATACATGTTTCTCTCCAAACTTATAATTGTTCTATTGAAAGTCATAATCTCCAACCCCAAGCTAGCCATTCTAACACATCTACCGACATCGTCAAATGATACAACCTGCCACACAAAGTGTCCTTGCCTTATTGTCACTATTTTGCTACAATTACGGTCAATATTCCTCCAATTGGATTCTGATTATATAATGCTAATGTTACTACTTTCAATGATTTTTGCTTACTTATGTGGATCGATTATCAGCGCAGTATTGGTTTGTCGTTGTTTGCGATTTGAAGACCCTCGTATTAAAGGGTCAAAAAACCCAGGAGTTTCAAATGTCGCACGTAATTTTGGCAAGCAGGCTGCTATTTTAGTGCTGATTGCAGATACTTTTAAAGGCTTCTTCCCTGTTTATCTAGCAACCTGGTTTAATTTATCGTACACGCAATTAACCTGGATCGGCTTTGCTGCCATCATTGGACATATGTACCCAATTTTTTTCCATTTCAAGGGCGGTAAGGGAATTGCAACCACTTTTGGTGTTCTTTTAATACTATTTCCTTATCTAGCTTGTGCTTTGTGTCTGTTGTGGGTTATGACAATCACAATCACACGCTACGTCTCGATAGCATCACTACTCTCTGTATTTGCCTTGCCATTTGCTATTTATTTTATTCATTCTCAAGCCCTGTTACCCATTCTAGGTTTAAGTTGTTTGATTATTTGGAAACACCGTGGTAACATAAGTCGTCTGTCAATGGGGAATGAAAGTAGATTTTCCCTGAAACGGAAGTGACAATACCTTGCATCAGTCCAGAAATAAAAATAGATAGGTAACCAATAAATGCCAAGTATAGATGTAACAGGATCATTCGATATTGCATTACGCAGATTTAAGCGTGCTTGTGAAAAATCTGGTGTTCTGCCACGATTAAGACAACTTGAGTACCGCGAAAAGCCTACCACTAAGCGTAAACGTAAAAAACTAGCAGCCGTTAAACGTAACAAGAAACGCTTGCAGAAAGAAAATGAAATGCGTGAGCGTGAGCGTAGCATTTTCTAAGTGACGCAATGCCTGGATCTATTTCAAAAGAATTTATTTCCGAGCTTGTTTTGCGCGTTGATATTGTAGAGTGCATTCAAAAACGCATTAAGCTTAAAAAGAGTGGCGTAAACTATACTGCTTTATGTCCCTTTCACCAAGAAAAAAGTCCTTCTTTTGTCGTGAGTCCTCAAAAGCAATGCTACCATTGCTTTGGCTGCAACACACACGGGGATGCGATCGATTTTGTCCAACAGTATGACAAAACTGATTTTATAACAACGATCGAATCACTAGCTGCCTCAGTTGGACTCACCGTCCCAAAAGAAAGAGGGGCACAAATACCTTCACATCAACTCGCGTGCTATCACCTATTAAAACAGCTCACACATCATTATCAAGGCCAGCTCAAACGAGCCAAGTATGCAATCGATTATCTCGTCTCACGTGGCCTATCTGGCAAGACCTGTCTGCATTATGGTGTCGGATTTGCAAGTGATGATTGGCAACCATTTGATGCATTAAACCTCACGAAGGCAAGTGATATCCACACACTCAGACAAACGGGAATGTTGATTAAATCAGGTTCAAAACGCCCTTATGCACGTTTTCGCAACCGTATTATGTTTCCTATTCGCAACCTAAAAGGACAAACAATTGCATTTGGCGGGCGCTATCTCAATCAAGAAATGCCTAAATACATGAATTCACCAGAAACCCCTATATTCCACAAACGCAACACCTTATATGGCTTATATGAAGCACGGAAAATAGGTGATTTAAAGCGTATTTTAATCGTTGAAGGTTATCTCGATGTATTGACTTTATTTGAACACGGCATTACTTGGTCCGTAGCAGCCCTAGGAACGGCCATCTCTCAACAACATCTACAGTTACTCATGCGCTATACAACACATATTACGTTCTGTTTTGATGGTGACAGTGCTGGACAAAATGCTGCGCGTAAGACATTAGACATTTTACTCCCTATCACACGCGACCACATACGTTTTGAATTTTTAACCCTCCCACCTGGCGAAGATCCCGACAGTTTCATCCAGGCAAAAGGCTCCAAAGCTTTTTATAACTTACTGGATCAACACTGCCACTCCCTGAGCCACTTTATGATAAAAAGCGCAATTGCTGAACAGGACATAACTAAACCTGAAATACGCGCTATAGTAACCCGTAAACTTGCTGAGCAAGTCAAACAAATGCCCCATCATTTTCTAAAACAATTTATTACCCAAGATATTGCAGTGCAATTAAAAATTGAACCCCAATACTTGGCCCAATACTTGGAAAGAGCAACAGCTACGACATCAAAAGACACCAGATATAACCAAAGTAACAACCCACAATCTTTCCGCGTCAAACAACCAGTCCATACAGCACTTGCATTACTGGTACAGCAACCAAAACTTGCCAAAAATTTGACTACACCAGTAAATACTGATACTGTTGGTCATTTACCTGAGGTAACATTATTGTTACAGTTGATCGCCTGGATAAAAAAACAGATGGAACCCATGACAAGTGCGAGTTTGCTACGCTATTGGCAGGGAACCTCGCACTATCGTTTGCTCAGAGATTTATCTCAGCAGTCGCTTATTATTCCAGAAGAAAATAAATTAGATGAACTAAAGGCCTTATTAAAACTAATCAAACAGCAAGGAGAAAAAATAATGATCCTCAACTTACTGGATAAAATGAAAGATACTGGACTTTCAATACAAGAAAAAAAATACTTACAACGCTTAATTGCCAATAAAGTTTAGTTTTTCTGAGGATCAGCTAGAAAAGTAGGTGATAATGGAAATTTTTCTGAAAACAAATGAAGAGATAACAAGTTATTATGTCAAGTGAAATGTCAAATGAAAAGGCAGTTATTGGCCAACTAACTGGATTAGGCCAATCGCAGGGTGGATATCTAACCTATGATCAACTTATTCATGCCATAGGTGAAGACGGTACAGTTTTACAAAATGAACAAATTGAAAATATTCTGCAAATCATTAGCGAGTCTGATATTGATTTACGTGAAAAACTGCCCGACGAAAGTGGCTTACTAATTGAAAATACCCCCACCCCTAATGTAGAAGTATCAACAACCATTAAACAAGTTGAAAGTGAACGCATCAGTGCTGACCCTACACGTATCTATATGCGAAAAATGGGTGAATTTAAATTACTGACTCAAAAAGATGAAATCCGCATTGCACGTCGTATTGAAAGTACAATGCAAACAACTAGCGTAGCCCTTGCTAAAAATACTCGTGTTATTCGCGATGTATTGAGCTTTTACGGTAAAGTAACCAATAATCAACTACAGATTCGCAGTCTCATCTCTGGATTCTATGAAATAGACGAACCCAAAATATTTGATGAGGAAAAAACAACTGAACCAACGAGCAAAAAAAACATTTCGACAAAAATAGAACTCCTCTATGAAAATTTTGATAAAGAACCAGATCCTAAAGTAGCAGCAAAGTACTTCAGGAAGCTTGAAAAAAAATACAAGATCTATATTGACTCCGTTAAGGAGCATGGTAGAAATGATCCAAAGGCGATAAAAGCACAGAGTAGATTACTAAACTTATTTGGTGAATGTAAGTTAACCCAAAAAAGATTAGATGAACAAATCGAGCTACTGGACAAATTATTACAATCCATACGCAAATACGAGCGTAATATTTTATATATCTGTATTGAAAAATCTAAAACATCTCGTAAATTATTTATCAAAACATTTGTAGGCCACGAAACAGATCTTGATTGGCTTGATCGCTATATTCAACTTAATCCTAAGCATCAGGAACACCTTACAGAACATGCTAATGAAATTAAATACTACCAAAGAAAATTATCTATCATTGAACAAAAAAATAATCTATCAATAGCCGAAATAAAAGCAATCAGTCGTGCTGTCTCGTCCAGTGAAAGGGAAAATATACAGGCTAAAAAAGAGATGATCGAGTCCAATTTACGTCTAGTGATCTCGATTGCAAAAAAATATACCAGCCGTGGTCTACAATTTCTCGATCTGATTCAAGAGGGCAATATTGGCTTGATGAAAGCCGTTGAGAAATTTGAATTTCGACATGGCTATAAATTCTCAACCTATGCAACTTGGTGGATTCGGCAGGCCATTACACGTTCCATTGCTGACCAAGCTAGAACTATACGTATTCCAGTGCACATGATTGAAACAATGAATAAGGCAAACCGCTATTCACGACAATTCTTGCAAGAAGTCGGTCGTGATCCGACACCAGAAGAACTAGCCCGATTTATGTCCTTGCCTGAATCTAAAGTCCGAAGGGTATTAAAAGTCTCTAAAGAACCTATTTCAATGGATGCACCAATCGGTGACGAAGATGGAGACTCCACTCTAGCTGACATCATTGAAGACCCTAATGCCTTATCCCCAATTGACTCAGCAACCTCAGAAGGACTAGCTGAGTTGATACAAGTCGCCTTGAAAGACCTTTCCTCACGTGAAGCGAAAGTACTGCGCATGCGTTTTGGTATTGATATGAATACCGATCATACCCTAGAAGAAGTCGGGAAACAATTTGATGTAACCCGTGAACGCATTAGACAGATCGAGGCAAAGGCAATACGTAAACTACGACACCCAATACGTTCCAAAAAACTTAATAGTTTCCGTGAAGATTATGAAGATGAGAAGGAGATGTAACGAAAAATTGCTATAACGATGTTATAGTCTCCTGACAGTAATTGGGCCCATAGCTCAGTGGTCAGAGCAGAGGACTCATAATCCTTTGGTCCTAGGTTCAAATCCTAGTGGGCCCACCAGAAAATAACAATGGCACATATATCTTATGCATGATTATCAACCTGTAATATTAGAGGAAATATTACAAAAAGAATGGCAAGAAGATAGCAGCATGCAGGCAATGGAGAGCATAGACCGCGAGAAATTTTACTGCTTATCGATGATGCCCTATCCAAGTGGTTCGTTACATATGGGTCACGTCCGAAACTACACAATCGGTGATGTCATTGCGCGCTACCAACGTATGCTTGGCAAAAACGTCTTACAACCGATTAGCTGGGACGCCTTTGGCTTGCCAGCCGAAAATGCTGCCCTACAAAATGCTATACCACCACAACAATGGATCAAGAAAAATATACAACAAATGCGATTGCAGCTGAAGCGACTTGGCTTTAGCTATGATTGGAGTCGCGAATTTTCAACATCTGACCCAAACCATTACCGATGGGAGCAATACTTGTTCCTTAAGATGTATAAAAAGGGACTTGCCTATCAAAAAAATTCAGTGGTCAACTGGGATCCTGTAGACCAAACAGTGCTAGCCAATGAGCAGGTGATTGATGGTCGTGGTTGGCGTTCTGGAGCATTGGTCGAACGTCGTGAAATCCCACAGTGGTTTTTAAAAATTACTGCCTATACTGATGAGTTGCTAACTGGACTTGATCATTTGCCTAGTTGGCCTGCACAAGTTATCGCCATGCAGAAAAATTGGATTGGTCGTTCTCGAGGTGTTGAAATTCAATTTGCGATTGCTGATTATCCAAAAATGACACTACCCATCTTTACAACCCGTGTTGATACACTAATGGGAGTAACATTTTTATGCATTGCAGCCGAACATCCACTTGCCAAACAAGCTGCTCAACAACAAACGGAAGTTGCTCAATTCATCGAAGAACTGAGCCATATTAGAACCGCTGAAGCTGATACGGCAACCTTAGATAAACGTGGCCTGCCCATTAATTTTTACGCACTACACCCAATAAATGGCCAACGATTACCGATCTGGGTCACCAATTATGTACTGATGGATTATGCTACAGGTGCCGTTATGGCAGTACCAGCACATGATGACCGTGATTTTGAATTCGCACAACAGCATCAGTTGCCCATTCAACAAGTCATCCAAATCAATGATCAACCCTGGGACAAGAAAAAAGCAATTACTGAACTGGGCACATTGATTAATTCACATTTATTCGATGGATTAGATAGTAAAGAAGCTCAAAAAACAATTACACAACACCTCATTCAATATGAACAAGCAACTTACAAAACATACGACAACTTACATGACTGGAGTATTGCGCGACAACGATACTGGGGGACACCAATTCCAATCATCCATTGTCCTAGCTGTGGTATTGTACCTGTTCCAGAAGAAGACTTACCAGTAGTACTACCGAATAACCTAGTACCAAAAAAGGGACAAGCTTCCCCATTAAAAGAATGTGCTGCATTTTATGAAGTTGCATGCCCTCTTTGCCAAGAACCTGCCAGACGCGAAACAGATACCTTTGATACTTTCTTTGAGTCATCTTGGTACTATACTCGCTTGGCCTGTCCAGATCAAGATCAGGCTATTTTAGACGATCGTGCTAAATATTGGGTGCCTGTTGATCAGTATATTGGAGGCATCGAACACGCCACCATGCATCTGCTCTATGCACGTTTTATCCACAAAGTACTGCGTGATGAAAATTTCATGAACAGTGATGAGCCCTTCATTCATCTACTGACTCAAGGAATGGTACTGAAAGACGGTTCAAAAATGTCAAAATCAAAAGGTAATGTTGTATCACCGAAGGCATTGATTGATCAGTATGGTGCTGATACCGTTCGACTCTTTATAATCTTTGCTGCCCCCCCAGAACATTCACTTGAATGGTCAGAGCATGGTGTTGAAGGTGCGCACCGCTTCTTAAAGCGTTTGTGGAGTCTTGTTCATAATTGGCAGGTACAATTACAAAAACTAGTAGCAAAAGATAATGAAGATGCAGAAGAAGCCATGCATCAAGGTAATCAAGCAATCCGCCATCAAATCCATAGTATTCTCAAACAAGCTAACAATGACATGGCGCGCCTAAAACTCAATACTGTTGTATCTGCCGCCATGAAATTATTTAATCAACTCCATAAATTACCCATAGATTCCTACCATACGCACTCATTTAAAGAGGGTGCAGAAATTTTACTCTGTATACTAGCACCTATAACGCCCCACATTACCCACCATCTATGGTTTCTACTGGGTCACTCAGAACCTATTGCACATACCCCTTGGCCAAAAATAGATGTAGGCGTACTGGAGCTTGAAATCGTTACCTGGGTGGTTCAAGTGAACGGCAAACGACGTGCTGAGATGACGCTACTCAACGATGCAGAAAAAGAAGAAATTATCTGTGCTGCAAAAGAACTTAAACAACTAAAACGCTATTTACCCAAGGGAGATACACCTAAATGTATTATTGTGCCCAAGAAACTAATTAATTTTGTGCTATGAAATACTGCTCTCAAGCTGTTCAATGGATAGGATCTACCATCATACTCCTTTCACTTGTGAGCTGTCAGACCTCATTCCAAGCAAGCCAACCAATTGATAAACACTTTAAGCAACTTAATCTTCAAACAGCGCATCCCTACGATGATCACTTTGCTTATTTGTTACGTCACGCGCTACGTTCTGGGCATGTAGATGTTACAGAGCAAGCCAGCATAAGCTTGCGTATCTTATCAAACGGCATGTCACAATCCACTCAAAATACATTGTCGATGGCAAGTGAGTTTAAGACCCTAGGCTATACTGCCACCATTCAACTCTTCGACCAAAAACAGCAGGCATTGGCAGCTCCCATGAGCTTTACGACACAACGTGCTATTGCACTCAGCAACCAACAACCACTTGCATCTGAAAAAGAAATAACAATGATGGAACATACCATGCAGTATGATATTGTCGTACAAATTAGCCACTATCTGCGCCATTTCAACAAAAAAATACCACCTGCCCACGAGATAATTCCCTGATGAAACTCTACCCTTCACAACTTGCCCCCATCCTTATGCGAGAAGTGCTTCCTAAAATTTTTCTATTGCATGGCGACGACCCCATTTTAACCATGGAGATCATAGAGCAAATACGCCACGCAAACCAAAAAGCCGGGTATCAAGAACGACTGCGTTATGATGCAGATTGTTATTTTAATTGGTCAGCCTTACCACAAATACTCAACACACGTTCACTATTTCCAATGAAGCAGCAGATTGAATTCCATATACTGAAGGCATCTCCATCAACGATCAACACGAAACAAACAACATATTTACTACATGCCTTAAAATATTTAGCTGATGATAAACACTTACTTATCATTGCACCCAAATTAGATAGCAAACAACAAAAAACAAAGTGGTTTCTTGCTGTAGAAGCACAAGGTATTGTAATCAATGCTATACCACTACTCCCCCATAAAATGATGGGCTGGATTAACAATGCACTTCACAGACACCAACTATCACTTTCAGCAGATGCTAAACGTCTACTTCTCACGAGGTGTTCAGGCAACTTACTTGCCATACAACAATGCATCAACTGCTTAGCAATCCTCTACCCTGAACAAGCAGTCAATGAGTCTACATTAGAAAATTTATTAGATTGCCAACCCAATTTTGATTGTTTTCACCTACTGCAAGCGATTTGTTGTGCACAACAAACTGCCACATACACCATCCTAGAACAACTTCAACAAAAAAACACCCCTATATTACTCATTTTACACCTCCTTATTCGACAAGTAAGACAACTATGGCAGATTAAGCAATTACAAATGAAAGGCCACCTCACAACAAAGGCCATGCTTACCCTAAAGATATGGCCATCACAGCAAGCCACCTTAACGCGTGCTGCCAAACGACTTAGCTTTGAACAACTGAAACAAGCTATTTTTGATGCCCAAGCACTGGATCAGTCCTGTAAAAATCATGTCACAACACATCTCTGGATACACCTACAGCAACTCTGCTTACGACTTACGCAACGCCATGTCATCGAGTCCTAAACAAGATGGCTTATCCCCCATCTGCATATTAGGTGGAACCTTCGATCCTGTACACCGTGGCCACTTAAAAATCGCACTGAGTATCCACCACATACTAAAACCACAAGCTCTATTATTACTACCATGTGCTAACCCACCCCACCGTACACCAACACTAGCAACTGCTTCACAACGTCTTACTATGCTAAAACAAGCCATCCAGCCTTACCCACAACTCAGTATCGACTACACAGAGTTTTCCGCTGCACAAGCACAGATTCCAAATTATACTTACAACACCTTGCAGACACTACGAAAACATTATCCCAAACCTAGGCCTATTTGTTTGATTATAGGTACTGATGCCTTCCTATCCTTCCAGCACTGGTACTGTTGGAAAAAAATAATCGAATTAACCCATCTGATCCTTGTCACACGTCCCAATCACCCACTACAGCTTAGTCCTAATATGCAAACCTGGCTTGTGGCACATCAATGCAGCACACATCAAGACCTGTGCCATAATCCAAATGGAAAAATTTGGCTATCCAAGACCCATGCTATTAACATCTCTTCCAGCGATATTCGAGCACGCATTCAGCAGAAAAAAAAATATGCACACCTGATTCCTTATCAGGTTGAAAAATATATTAAAGTGAATAGTCTTTACCAAAAATTAGCTTAACCTTACCAAAAATGAGCGTGAAGCCCCTAGCTTTAGATATGGGGGAGTATCAGTCCACATCAGCATGAATTTTTGCAGGCTCTTCTAATATGGATAGTATTTCTGTGGCGCAATAAACTTTATCACGCTTGCCACTACTCACTAGGCTGATGATATTCTCACCCAAAAGTTTTCTCACGCCACGCTCAGCCGTACTATAAGCAATGCCTAACTCTTCAGAAATTTTTTTAATTGTAAGGTATGGGTTAACAGTAAAATATTCAACAATGTCTACTGGAACACTTGATGCAGCACTTACCATTTGTAGTTTCCATTTGTTGAGTAGATCATTAATTCTCTCAGCACGCGATAAAGCATCTTCAGACTGTACTGCTACACCATTTAAAAAATAAATTAACCAGTCTTGCCAAGAGCCATCACTGCTAACACTAAAGAGTTGTCGATAATATTCATCTCTTGTTGCTTCAAAAAATGCACTCAAATAAAGTAATAGTGATGGCAGCATTTTTTGCTCAATTAATAAAAGCCCAACCAGTAAACGACCAATACGCCCATTTCCATCTAAGAAGGGGTGTATTTCCTCAAACTGATAATGGCATAGAGCAATATGAATCAATGGAGGCAATTGCCGATCATGTAAAAATTTTTCAAACTCACCCAAACAATCCATGAGCTGATCTACAGGTGGTGGCACAAATTTAGCTGTATTTAAAGTACAGCCTGGTGACCCGATCCAGTTTTGGCTTTTTCTAAATTCACCAGGAGTGGCATGTGAACCTCTGACACCTTGCATTAATTGTTCATGAATCTCCTTTATTAATCTAAGTGATAATGGCAACTCAGACAGACGCTTTAAACCAAAGTCCAAGGCTGTTATATAATTTTGCACTTCCTGCAAGTCGTCTGGATTTTGTTTTCATTAACGCCAGCATTGTGTGCCAGAATGTCTCCAATAGTTGCATTAGTACCTTCTATTTTGCTTGATAACACAGCCTCTCTAGTCATGAATGGGCGCATTAAAAGATGAGGATTGGTCAATTTACTTCCTTCCCTGGCAAGCTTTCCCAAGACAAAATCTGCCCGTGATAGTGTTCCAACCAATTGGTTATTCCAATCAATAGTCGGTGGTAATGGATTCGGCACGTAGGCGTAATAGCCCTTGGGCGATCTAATTACTTGCCCAGAGGTAGATTGTTGTATATCCATGCTTTAGATACCTCACTTATCATTTCTAAGGATAAATCGTATTCTCGAAAATGCCAATAGTCGAGAATAACGTAAGTTTTTAGTAAAGAAGGTGAGAATAAGAATTAGACATATTATCACATCTTATTGTATTCGATAATAATAAAATTACCAACAAAAACCTTGTGGAGGAAGTGTATGAGCAAAAAAATAGCTTTACAACCTGTAAAGGTTTTGTTATGGTATCTATTGAGTGGTATCGTCCCGGCTTGAAAGGAGCTACTAAGTAGGAAAATTAATGAATCAAAACATAGCGAATAATATCAAAAAGAGTATATTCACATTTATCTCATTGGTTTCCGTGTCTGCAGTCATTGGTATCTATTTCCTCATCGCCTTAGGCATCTCTTTAGCCCCTTTTTATGCTGTCGCCATATTATCCTGGCTGGCCTTTGCAGCTCTGTTCTTTTTTGTGGTTTTTATTATTGTAATCGGTTTTGGTATTAGGAGGCATCTTGGTGGTCATGGTTCAGGGGTATCTCATAATAGGGATCCAGGGTATAGCTATATCAAGGGTTCTATCCGTAATGCTAGATATTATTTGACATCCTGTATCGCATGTACTTTTTTACTTGCTTTTCTAATATCTGCTAATCCAATATTTATTCTCTTTTCTCTGATACCACCAATACCATTTGATCTCTTTCTTTTTCCCAAATACTCGCGTTGGACTCCTAAGATCTGTATGATTTTAAGATACATTGTAGCTGTGGCTGTATGTTCTGGATTCCCCATTGTTGCGTTTGCCCTCTCTATACAACCCCTTATGTTCCACGCAAGCTGCATACTTGCCATCCTCTGTTATATAAAGTTTTTATTTAAATCCCATGAGTTATGGAGTGATATTGGGAATGGTGGGTTTCCACTTTTTGTGCTAAACAAAACAGGTATTAATACCTATCCGAGCATGATCCGTTTTGCGGAACAACCAGGAGATTTTAACCCAACAATTAATGTGCATAGACTAATCAGTCTAATAAGCAAGTAAACACAGTAGTAGTGCAAGAGGATTATGCAAAAGAATAAACAACTATTTTGCTGGCTTATGCTTCTCATGAGCTTGTTATCGGGCTGCATGGGTATGGGCAGGCCGTCAGACAAAGATCCTTTGTTTTATTACAACCGTATGGTATTCTACATTAACCAGGATGTAGATCGCGTTCTTATTCGCCCAGTCACAAAAGTTTATGTCACCCTAGCTCCAGACTGGTTTCAAAAATGTATTCATAATGCTTTTTCCAATTTGGATGATATCAATGTAATTGCAAATGATATCCTACAATTTGCATTCTACGACACATGGCGAGATACCAGACGATTGCTGATTAATACAACACTCGGGATCGGTGGCTTATTTGATGTTGCCTCTCACTACCATCTTTCAAAACATCATAATGATTTTGGCTTAACACTCGCACACTGGGGTTACCAAAATTCAACATTCATTGTACTACCCTTGGTAGGGCCTCGTACAGTGCGTGATTCTTTTGGTCTTGTTGCTGACTATGGACTTTTAACAGTTTGGCCCTATATTGACCCCGGCCATACACGCAATAACCTGCTGGCTGCAACTATGATCGATAAGCGACGTGAATTGTTATCAAAAGATGCCCTGATTCGAAGGGCATTCGATCCATATGTATTTGTGCGTAATGCCTACTTAAAATCACGTAAACAGTCAATCGAGGAGGAACGTATTAGAAAAAAACTCTAAAAATGCTTATATCCCTGTTTTTTGAACTCCCAAATCCTACCACCTGCCCTCTCATACACCCGAAGTTGCTCTACTGCTTCCGTAATCTCACCGATAGCGTAACAGGCAATGCCACATTCTGCTAGCTGCTCATTGATTTGCTGCCAATTTTGTGGTGTCAGGGTGAAACATAGCTCATAATCATCCCCTGAAGATAGAGCTATTTCCCACGGCATAGCAGATTCTGCTCGCAAGATGGGATGTATGGGGATTTTATCAAGATAAATGTCTGCACCTACTTGGCTTGCGGTTAAAATATGCTGTAAATCAGAAAGTAATCCATCCGATAGATCAATTGCCCCATGTGCTTGATTTAGCAGGGTGAAACCAGCCACAACACGCGGTTGAGGGCGGTACAGACATTGTTGTAAATTCCAAAGTTTTTCCTGCGATAAACTTATTTGCCCACGTAAGGCCTGCAGTGCCAAGCCTGCCCCACCCAAGGAGCCTGTTAGTGCGATTGTATCGCCAACTTTTGCAGCATGACGAAATAAGCCCTGTCCCTGTGGCAGGTAGCCAATGGCATGGGTAGTGATCGCAAGCTGGCCACGGGTCAGATCTCCACCAATGAGCTGAACACAGTAAGCATCAGCTAATGCAAAAAATCCATCACAAAACGCAGCTAACCACTTTTTATCAACCACTGGCATACTCAAGCTCATCAATACCCATGCTGGAGTTGCTCCCATCGCAGCCAAGTCACTTAAGCTTACGGCTAAGGCTTTATGACCAATTGCTGAAGCTGGTGTATCTGGTATAAAATGCACACCTGACACAGACGTATCAATCGAGCATACCATGTGATACCCTTCTGGTATTTGTATTATGGCAGCATCATCTCCTATGCCCAATACAACGTCTGATCGAGCTTGAGGCATCTGGCGTACCTGTCCAAGTTCAGAAAAATGCTTAGATTTTCGCTGAAAATAATTCTTAATGAGGGAAAACTCTGAGTGCATGTTACTGGCATCATTCATGCAGTGTTTGGATTTATTTCATCAACACGTAGTTGTGAGGACAATCGATCTAATACCCAATTGATAAATTTAAATCCTTCCCGAGAGCCAAAACGCTTACTCAATTGCAAGGCTTCATTAATCACGACTTTATAAGGCACTTCGGGTTGCCCAATGAATTCATAGACAGCCATACGCATCACAATTAATTCAATTGTTGATACTTGTTCTAAAGGGCACTCAATGACCTCTGATAAATGCTGGTCAATCTGCTCTTTAAGAACAATCACTTGTTCAACTAAGTTTTCAAAGTACCCTTGATCAGCATGCTGCTTCCTAAGGTCTTCCTCAAACTGCTTTAATAAGACTGGTACTGTATCACTCGTCAACTTCTGTTGATACAGTGCTTGCAAAGCCAGACGACGCGCCTGATGACGTGAGGGTCTACGTGGGTTAGCCATTATATTGCCTCTTTTTCAAATTATATCGACTCAGGTATCTGTACACACTTGATACACTGGAAACCGTTGACATAGTGCCACAACCTGTTCCTTAATGCTTGCTAGTAATGCCTCATCTTCTGGCTGATCCAGTAAATCACAAATCCAATGACTTACTTGACTAGCCTCTTCCACCTTAAAACCACGCGTCGTTATTGCTGCCGAACCAATACGAATACCACTTGTCTCAAGCGGGGAACGCAGATCACCAGGTACTGAATTCTTATTTAACGTAATATGTGCACGCTCTAACCGCATCTCTGCTTGTTTCCCACTCAGTGCGCAATCAATGAGGTGCACTAAAAATAAGTGGTTATCAGTACCACCAGTTAGAACATGATAACCACGTTTTATCATTACTTCAGACATGGCGCGTGCATTGGCAATCACTTGCTTTTGATATGTTATAAATGATGGCTGCATAGCCTCCTGGAATGCAACGGCTTTTGCGGCAATTACATGCATTAAGGGCCCCCCCTGCGAACCTGGAAAAATACCTGCATTCAATTTTTTCACCAATTCAGGCCTATTTTTACTTAAAATTAAGCCACCACGTGGACCACGTAATGTTTTATGGGTTGTCGCTGTCACGATGTCAGCAATACCAATGGGGGAAGGATATACTCCAGCAGCGATTAAACCAGCAACATGTGCCATATCCACCATGAGGTAAGCACCCACCTGGTCTGCAATCGTTCTAAAACGCTGCCAATCTATACGACGCGAGTAAGCAGAAAAGCCTGCAACAATAAGATGAGGATTATGCTGTAGAGCTAATTCCTCAACCTGTTTGTAATCAATTTCATTCGTTTTTTCATGTAGACCATAGCTAAAAGCCTTGTACAGCTTACCCGAGAAATTAACCTTGGAACCATGTGTCAAATGCCCCCCCTCATTTAATCCCATGCCTAAAATCACGTCGCCAGGCTTTAATAAGGCTAAATATACCGCTGCATTAGCCTGTGAACCTGAATGAGGTTGTACATTAACATAATCTGCATCAAACAACTGTTTGGCACGCTCAATCGCCAAGGTTTCAACCTGATCGACCCAAGCACAGCCCCCATAATAACGCTGATTAGGATAGCCCTCAGCGTATTTATTAGTGAGCAATGAACCCTGTACTGACATAACCCTTGGACTCACGTAATTCTCCGAAGCAATCAACTCGATATGTTCTTCCTGACGCCTGCCCTCCCCCTGCATCACCTGCCACAATACTTCATCAAACTCTTTCACTTTTACTTGATCGATTGTCATAAAACCACCTCAATTTTTAAAAATAGAATTAAACCAGCACCACATTTTCCTCATCCACATTTACAGACTCCAATGAAAGCTGTTTAAGTACTTGCTCATCTGGTAAACGGCATCGAATTCCCCAAAAAAAGAATACAGTCGCAAATATAGCCACACCTAACATATCCCAACCAAATGGTATCCAAGCATGGCCACCACCAAAATTACCAATCCAGGAGATAGTCGAGACAAACAAGAAATAAGGCAAGAGCCAGTAAGCATGTTTCATATGCAGCACTACACGTTCTTCACGCGATTGTGTACACCGAAAGATGAGCAAGACGAGTAAACCCACAACCAATACCATTAACATTTTCAAGATCGTTTTCCAACCCGTCCAATATAAAATAATATTTAAAATAATAAAGGCAAGCCAGCACATGAAATTTGCCTTTGGCAGAAAAAAAGGGCGCTTTTGATTCGGTAATTGACGACGTAAGGAAGCTAAGACAATCGGTGCCAACATATGAGCTAAAATTAAGGCTGCTAAAATAAATTCTGCCAACGACTGCCAACTCGGAAATGGCATTAACAGTAAGACAGCACCAAAGAAGTTCATCCATACCGCCCAATGTGGCACACCGCGCTTATTTAAACGCTGTAAGATCTTGGGCAGACAACCGTTAAGGCTCATGGCATAATTCAACCTTGCAGCCGCCGTGACAACGACTAAGGCACAGCTAAATGGTGATAAAACTGCATCAATATATAAAATGATCATCAGTTTGTACAATCCTAAATGCTTAGTAATACCTGCGAAAGGCCCATGATCCCCTGGGTAACTTAGATGCGACCAGCCTGTCTGCAATTTATCAACTGGTAAGACACCAAGAAAAGCAGTTTGTACTAATGTATACAGCACAATGCAAATCACAATCGAGACAATTAGAGCCAATGGTAAGCTCCGCTGTGGATCTTTGGTTTCTGCTGCTAATTCCGCGGCAAGACGAAAACCAAAAAATGAAAAAACAACACCAGCCATCGGTAACGCACTAAATATACTTTTGACCCCATATGGCATAAATCCACCAAAATGAGTGAAATTCTCTAAGCTAAATTGGGTATACATTAGGACTGCAACCGTTAATGATGGCACAATCAGTTTTAGCCATACCAACCCAATATTGAAGCGCGCCACGAGCTTGATACCCATGATATTTAGTACGCTCATAAAACACAATAGTGCCGCTGCAACACCCAAACCAGCTAGCGAGAGCATAGGCTTTCCTGCTGGTGTGGTATGCGTTAACCATGTGTAGTAATTTGACATGTACTGCAACATTGCCTGTACTTCAATGGCTGGCAACATGATAGAAGCGATCCAAGCTAACCAGCTCATAGTGTAACTGACAAGTGCACCATGACTAAATTTTGGAAAACGTGCGATACCCCCTGCAAGCGGAAACATCGCTGAAAGCTCAGCAAAAACTAACGACACAGCTAAAACCAATACGCCTGCCAGAACCCAGGTCAGTATAGAAGCTGGCCCACTGATTTGTGCAGCATACAACGGCCCAAATAACCAGCCTGAACCTATCATGGCACCGACAGAAACGAATAATAGACCTAGCTTACCAATACTGCGTTGTAAATTCATCAGGTTTTCCCCAAGAAAAATTGGTGCCCGGAGCCGGACTCGAACCGGCACGGGAATACTCCCGAGGGATTTTAAGTCCCTTGCGTCTACCACTTCCGCCACCCGGGCATATCAGCAATTAAAGACAGGCTGAGGTCGGAATCGAACCGGCGTACACGGCTTTGCAGGCCGCTGCATAACCACTCTGCCACTCAGCCAATTGGAAATCCTTATGAAAACAAGCAAAGCCCCGTCATATCGGGGCACTTATAGAAAAGACACCCGCTCGGTCGCATTTTACAATTGGGATACAAAGTATGCAAGCTGGGCATCCCACAAAAAAATATTCACCTTCATACTGCAAAACAGCAAAAAGATGGAGCGGGAAACGAGGATCGAACTCGCGACCCCAACCTTGGCAAGGTTGTGCTCTACCTCTGAGCTATTCCCGCTTCGTTGCACCAAATCTACCACGACCAAATATTACTTCAACTCAATGGCAAACCCAGGGTTTATATTAGCAGAAAAAAAATTGAACGCAAGTATCGTGATTGAAAAACATTTCTGATTTTCAGCGATAGTCTTCCATCTTATCAAGCTCGCCATAAGACCTCCTCGTTCAGGTGGAGGATGTAAGGCGTCCTGCTAGTCGAGCATCGCTTGTGATTCTTTCAAAGATTCCTTCTGTGCCATAAGCAACTTAGGCCAGGCAAGCTTGAAATAACCAAGCATTGATACAATTGTCAAAATGGCAGCTATATAAAGTAAGGCTGTGCCTAATAAAAACATCCAACTTTTGGGGTGTGAGACAAAGGCAAGCAGAAAGACTAAGGCAAGAAATTGCAAGGTTGTTTTAAGTTTGCCCATATAAGAAACTGCCACCAACCCCGAAGCCCCACTTACCGCCATCCATTCACGCAAAGCAGATACAGTAATCTCACGACCAATCATAATGGCAACTGGTAAGGCAAGCAGTATCATATGACTTTTCGCAATGACTAAAATAAAGGCTGTGACCACAAGCAATTTATCCGCAACAGGGTCAAGGAAGGCTCCAAAGGATGAATGTTGTTTCAAAGAACGTGCTAAATAACCATCAAGCCAGTCACTCAAGGCTGCCATAATAAAAATACTAACAGCCAAACCATGCGACCAGGTGTAAGGCATATAAAACGTTACAAAGAAAAATGGCAGTGCAACGATCCGAAAGAGTGTGACGAGTGTTGGTGTGTTCATATAAAAGTTATTCTACTCAGTAACACACTTAAAGTAAAGACTACAATTTTTAGATACTGCCACTTGATGGAGAAATGTTCGTTTTTATATCTGATTGACCATGCTCTGTTGCAGTTTTCTCACCTATCCCCATGCTGACTTGAACATTCTCAAGTTTATTTGCTACTAATTGGATTTTCTGGTTTGTTTTTTTAAGTTCTGTACGTATGTCTTCAGTTTTTTTATAAAATACTTTTCCTTCCACTTCTTGAGTATCATTCAATTCTTTCGCTGCTGCTCTTTCTGGACTAACGTATCCCTTTTTTATACCTTTTTCGAGATTGGCTTGTTTGGAAGGATCAGCTTCAACTAGATTCACAATCAGTTTTAAGTAAAGTTCACTTTCATTATTTCTATAGCGTCTCATATGCGTACCTTTATTTTGATTTAATACATCAGGCTAGTTTGATAACCTTAGTGCATTAAACCGTTCCTTGATTTTTGCCAATGCATCTAATTGATAGATTTCCTGACGCACATTGTCACTTACACTGACTCCCAAATTTTTTAATACACTTAATAATTTTTCATTCCACTCTGCGCGATGTACTTGCCAAGCTTGGTGATTTTTCTGCAATATTTCTTCAAACTGAATATAATCTGATTTCAACTGTTCACTTTGGTAGTCCAATTGTGCTGCAATTTTATCAATATCTCCTTTTAATTGCATCAATTGTGGTAGGATGTTTTTTTGAAATTGCGTCTCAATATTTGTCTTAACGTAATCAATACCACGATTAATTTCACCTTCCTGCTGGTTTACTTCTTTCTTTTGTTTCATTAAGTAACTGGAACAAGAAACAAGCATGCCCAATTGTGAAATAGCAAACCGAATATAACTTTGATACCTGGAGCTTGAAGCTTCTTCAATCTGTCTCGGCAACAAAACAAATTTTCCATGTTTATTCGGTATTGAATACTGAGAAATAATTGAAAATAATGTGGGTGATGTATAACTAAGTGTCATACAGGAAACGGAATTGAAATAGTAAGGGCCTGTTTCTAACCACACATGCTCTCTCATCATAAATCCTCTTTTTTGTAATCCTACTTGATAGTTTAGACCAACATTAGGAAATTGCCATATTTATATCTTCCAAATAAACTCCACCATTACCGCTTCCAATAAAGGGTTGCGTTTGGATTGTTGCAAATCCATTTACAGCCAAACATGGAATATCTTTTATTAATTCCTTCTCTTCCAATAAGCTTACCTATCTTACAATGCCATTATTTAAAGTTGTATTAGATACAAAAGGAATATCACCAGTTGAATAGTTCTGTGACTGCTCCCAGCTATAAATAGCGGAGCTTCCTACTTCCAATGGCTATTGCGATCAATCGATCGTCTTACGCATAAGCCTCAGTAGGCAGAAACGGACAGCCCTTCCGCCATTAACATTTTCAAACCTTGATATTTGATGTTGTTCGCAGCGTTTACATCTCTATCATGATCTGCATGACAATTTTCGCAAGCCCATTTTCTGATGTGTAAGAGTATATCATCCCTTAATTCACCACGTGTTGAACATGTTTTTGAGCTAGCAAACCACTGATCAATTTTGACCAAGTATTTACCAGCTTCTTCGGCTTTGTACTGAATCTTGTCAATGAATGCACTCCAAGAAGCATCTGCTATGTGTTTTGAAAGCTTGCGGTTCTTCAACATGTTCTTGACTTTCAGTGTCTCAACAATCACTGCTTGGTTTTCGTCAGTGAGTTTGCGACTAATTGTTATGCTGCTTATTCTGCCACTGATCTTTCGATGTATTCTTGCTTTGATCGTGGATTTTAGTTTACCTATTTTAATCCAGTCATCGCCATAGCCAATGCTCCCACTACAATGATAGCTGCTCTGTTTACCATGCTTGTTTTTGAAACGAGGATACTTTGCTTTTTTTTGAAAAAACCGTCGATATGATTGATTTAGGTTGATGCATGATTGTTGAAGAGATGTCGAATCATATAAACTCAGCCAACTATATTTCCTAGATCTTTTTGCTACAGCAAGCAATTTCTTTAGATCTTTCTTT
>PIWD01000076.1 GCA_003354005.1 Gammaproteobacteria bacterium
GGAAGCCACTTGGAGTGCCTTTCTGTAGCGGAGTATATCATCTCTATTCTTACCTCCGGCAACCATAGAAAGACCAAGCATGATGTCAATATCAAAACCAATATCACCTGTTAAAAATGATTTAGCAAGACCTTCTTCTTGTTCATCCAGATCTCTTATCCTCTCTTGAACAATATTAGACCAAGTGAGATTTTTATCCTGTCCGAAAGTAAATTCATCAACATTTGTATCAAGTTTCTGACGAGCTTTCTTACCGATATCTCCCAGAAAATCACTTACAGTACGATTAGAAATAACCTCATCCTTAACCTGATTCATTATTCTTTCAGCGTTACGAGCGGTCTCAGTGGGTTCATCTATTTGTGTTGCTTCTGCTGGTGCAGTTGTAAGCGTATCTTCAAGAGCAATACCAGTATCAAGAGGAGGAGGTTCTGCAATAGGTGTTTCTGGTGGAGTTACAACCTCTTTTACTGGTTCTTTTACAGGAGCATCAGGTAAATTAAGTTGATCAAGCATTCCGGCAAGTCCGGACATTTTTGGTTTACTTATAGAAACCTTTTCATCTAAAATAGTATCTGCATAAGCCGCTCTTTCTCTGGCTTTTTCATCACCAAACTGAGGACGTTCAAAATTCTTTGTAAACCATTTAGTAGCATCCTGAGCTGAGTCAAATTTCTGCTGTGTAAACTTCCTACCTTCCGGTTCGGATAAAGCAAAATCAATTTGAGCTTTCCAATTATTTTTCCAATCAGGAGCAAACTTCTCTAAATTTTCAAAACGCTTACTTCTATGTTGGAATAATCCGGCAGATGGTTTGCCTCTGTCATCAGGATTAAATGCGTGTGGTTTAAATGCTGATTCAGCTTTAATATTGGCAAGAACACCTCTGGCCTTACTGTCATCCAATCCCTTTGAGATTAAATAGTTGTACATGTTCTTAGGCGTGGGAGTTTCGGGACTAACCTCAACAGGTTTAGTCGGCTCTACAGTTGGAGTCTCAGGTTGAGTAGTATCCTCTGGTATTACAGTACCAGTTGTCGGTTGTACTGTCCCGCCTGTGATTGCCTGTTCTGGTTCTCCAATAGGTTCGAATCCGGTGATTGCACCTTCTTTTAATAAATCAGCTAATGAAGCCATTATTGACCGCCTTGCGCTATCCTTTGAGCTTTTTCAAGTAATTCTGATAATCTACCAGTTTCTATTTGATTATTTCCAACATCCATCTGAACGAATGGATCCTTTCCAGACGAAAGTAATTCATTAAGAACTTTTGGTTGTTGTGTCTTATCAAGCGCAGTCATATCAAGTATATTACCAACTCCAGCAGATACCCCACCAGCGACACCACTTGGTAAATCAGGTTTTTGAACAGGAACATTTATATTTGCAATAGTTTCAAAACCCTCTCCTTCTTCACCAGTAACAAAAGGAAGCGATGGTAATATTTTTTCACCAGTTTCAGTTTCATAACTGTCAATAGCAGACATCCATTTCATATTCTTACTTATCTTCTTCCAATCTTCTTCATCCTGTGCTGTTACTATAGAATTTGCAAGTTTCTCTGATTGTGTTGGATCAAGTTTACTCTCATCAAGAACTGAGAATTGATATTCTAATTTATGGTATCTGGCTTTGTCTTTCTTTCTGTTAAGAGTGGTTTCCAATTCTACTGCCTGTTTGGCCTTAACTGGATCTCCTGTTAACTTTGCAATTTCTTTTGAGATAGTATCAACTTCATTATCAGCCTTAATCATTTGCTTCTTAGCTGTCTGAATTAATGCATCTTTCTGGTCATTGCCAGTTTTTTCTTTCTTAGCTTTTTCAGCATCTTTTTTCGCTTGAGCAGATTCAGCCTTTTTAACTTGATCCTGACGACCTTTACGAACTTCA
>PIWD01000017.1 GCA_003354005.1 Gammaproteobacteria bacterium
ATCCAAATTAGAATTACTATGTGTATCACCAGACCGATCCATATTAAGATTATCAACTGATTGATTATGCCCCGAATTCTTTTGCGTGCCAGTATCACTACTATCTCCAGAATTACTGTTATTATCAGTCTCTGGATTCATACTGACACGATCAACACTTTCTGAAATATCTTGATTCTGCATTTGGGGTACACTCCATTGTTTTTGTTTACTCACACCCTCTTCATTTTCACTTAAGTTAATGGGTTCGTCAATACTAAAAATAGAAATGCTATTCACTTTTACACTAGGTCTAGGGGGAGGCGCGCTCACTGGCACTGGTATTATTCTCTTTTTCTTATCCGTTATGCTACGGATACTTCCTATATGAGGTAACTTATCTTTATCCACAAATGAAATGGGACTACTATGTTTTACTTTCTGAGAGCTAAACTCCGATGCTGCACGGCCTACAGGCTTATCCCAACCATCAAATCTTACTTTAACGTTTTTTAAAAAATTCTTAAACACAACTACCTCCCTCGTCACTGTATCAAAAAAGTGTTCGCTTGTAAAACGTCAAGCTCTTACAGACAAAAATTCCGTATCTCAAGCCCACATGTTATGGTACACTGATCCAAACGATGGTTTTTATTTTTAGTAACAATTTAACAATTATTATGGCTAACCCTACACATACAAGAAAACCAGTTATCTTAGTAGACGGTTCTTCTTTTCTGTTTCGTGCTTACCACGCACTCCCGCAGTTGGCAAATTCTGAAAATTTCCCAACGGGCACTATTTACGGTGTAATCAATATGCTGCGTAAGTTAATACGACACTACCAACCGCAATATATGGCGATGATCTTCGATACAAAGGTAAAAACAAAAAGACACGAACGCTATCCTGCTTATAAGGCAAATCGTCCACCTATTCCTGAAACATTGCTGAAACAAATCGCACCACTGCATACAATTATCCAAGCTATGGGACTGCCTTTAATCACCAAAGATGGTTTTGAAGCAGATGATATCATAGGCACGCTTGCTAAATACGTAGAAGCACACGAACAGAGGTGCCTTATCGTGACAGGTGATAAGGATATGGCACAATTGGTGAATTCACATACGACACTTTATAATTCTATGAGCAATATTGAACTCGATGCAGCTGGAGTCAAAGAAAAATTTGGGGTCTCCCCAGCTCAGATGGTAGATTATCTTGCATTGATCGGTGATACAGTCGACAATATCCCAGGCATTTCTAAGGTTGGACCTAAAACAGCTCAAAAATGGCTTGATACATACGGGGAGTTATCACAAATTATTGAACATTCTGGCGAAATAGCTGGGAAAATAGGCCAGAATTTACGTGATCACTTAGAGCAATTAAAATTAAACCTTGAACTCGTGACAATCGATTGCCATGTCCCACTCCATTTAAACCTAGACACCTTGGCATGCAGAGATATGGATAAACCTACTCTACAACATTGGTTTCAAATATTAGAGTTTAATACCTGGTTAGCATCACTCGCTAATCAACAAACACAAGACAACTCCCATTACACAACAATAATAGATTTGGATGCTTTAAAAAAGCGGTTAGAATCTTTACAAAAAGGGCAAGAACAGCCCTGCTTTTCACTCGATCTAGCAACTACTGGATCTGCACGAACCGCCGAAATCGTGGGAATTGCTATGTCTACCAAACCAGGCTATGCCATCTACATTCCCTGCGCACATACAAATCCAGACCGTCAGCAATTATCCCTATCACAGGTATTAATGTTGCTAACACCGCTGTTGGCCGATCAAAAATATACCATCGTTGGCCACAATCTAAAATATACGATCAACGTATTGAAACAGTACAAAATCCCAGTACATGCTCAGCTTAGCGATGTCATGCTGATGTCCCAGGTATTAAAAAACCATCAAACACATCATGATTTAAACTCCTTGGCATTACAATATCTTACGTATCAAGCTATGACATTTAAGTCTATCAGTAAGAAAACATGTGCTTTCGATACCATGCATATCAATATAACGAGCCAATATGTGGCTGAAAGGGCTGATCTCACATTACGCTTGCATAAAATTTTAGAAAATAAGCTAAGCCATCAACCTAAGCTGGTCGAGCTATTAAAAATAATCGAGATTCCGCTGATCCCTGTTCTTGCAGCAATGGAATACCACGGTGTATTGATCGATGCTGAAAAATTATTGCGACATGATCAGTCCATTAAGCAACAATTGCTCGCATTGTCCGAGCAAGCTCATCAGTTGGCAGACCAAACTTTTAATCTTAATTCGCCCAAGCAATTAAGTACTATTCTCTATGAACAACAAAAATTACCAGTGCTAAAAAAAACACCAGCAGGGAAGCCTTCTACATCCGAATATGTTTTGCAGCAGTTAGCTAGATATCACCCATTGCCTAAGCTTATTGTAAGTTATCGTCAGTTGAATAAGTTACATACGACCTATACCAGCAAATTACCTCATACAATATGTGAAAAAACGGCACGTATCCATACGTCTTATCAACAAATCGGCACCCACACTGGCCGTCTTTCTTCATCCAATCCAAATTTACAAAATATTCCAATTCGCAGCAAGGAAGGACGCCGTATTCGGCAAGCTTTTATTGCCCCACCAGGCCATCAATTGGTTGCTGCCGATTATTCACAGATTGAACTGCGCATTATGGCACATCTTTCCCATGATAAAACCTTGATCCATGCCTTTGAACAAGGGCATGATGTCCACCGTGCAACTGCATCTGAGATTTTTGCCATACCCTATGAGGCAGTAAATCAAGAGCAACGGCAACGTGCTAAGGCTATCAATTTTGGTCTTATCTATGGTATGTCAGCCTTCGGCCTGGCCAAACAGGTGTCGATTTCAATCGATGAAGCAAAGGACTACATCAGTCGCTATTTTCAACGCTATCCAGGTGTGCTGATTTTCATGGAGCATACGCGCAAGCTAGCAAATCAACAGGCGTATGTTGAAACCTTATTCGGCAGACGCTTACAATTCCCCAAGTCTGAAACACACTATCAACAGATGGCTCATGAACGCGCAGCAATTAACGCCCCATTACAAGGCACAGCTGCCGACATTATTAAGTTAGCAATGTTGAAGGTTGATCAATGGTTAACTCGGCACTTACCCCACGTTAAGCTAATTATGCAGGTACACGATGAGCTGGTGTTTGAGGTGCCTAAAGCTGATTTAGATGCAGCAATTACTGGCATTCATGAACAGATGATGAAAGCTGCTAACTTAAAAGTTCCCCTAGTAGTCGACATCGGGCATGGACAACACTGGGAGATTGCCCATTAGTCCACTCTTTTTGAACTGATCTTAACAAACTCATCTCTAGACACTCCACCCAATGTATATCTACGGATCTGTCTTATGGATACAGAAATTTTTGAATTTAAAATTGTTTGTGTACCACTTAACAATCACCCAAAAAATATGCTAGACTTCCCCACTTGGGGTCACTTGGCACTAGTAGTTATTTTCAATGGAGTATTTTTATGCGTCCGAGCGAACGTTTAGTCGATCAGTTACGCCCTATTACGATGACGCGACATTATACAGCGCATGCAGAAGGGTCTGTCTTTGTTAAATTTGGTAATACACATGTCTTGTGTAATGCAAGTCTGATCGATGGTGTCCCTCGCTTCCTGAAGAATAGCAAACGAGGTTGGATTACTGCGGAGTACGGTATGTTACCACGTGCGACATTGACACGTGAGCAGCGCGAAGCTGTACGCAATCGACAGAGTGGCAGAACACTTGAGATTCAGCGATTAATCGGTCGTTCATTACGTGCAGCAGTCGATCTGAGCTGTTTAAAAGGATATACCATTGTTGTTGACTGTGATGTTATTCAGGCTGATGGTAGTACGCGTACGGCTGCTATTACAGGGGCTTATGTGGCCTTAGTTGATGCGATACATGCATTGCAGGAACGTAAAACTTTGTTGCGCAACCCTTTGCTTCATCGTGTAGCAGCAGTTTCTGTAGGAATTTATAAAGGTACGCCCATATTGGATCTTGATTATGCAGAAGACAGTCAGGCTGATACGGATATGAATGTCGTCATGAATGAGCAAGGTGAATTTATTGAACTGCAAGGTACGGCGGAATCAACACCTTTTAATACGTCACAATTAGATGCATTACTTGTCTTAGCACGAAAAGGTATAAAGCAATTATTTGCTATGCAGCAGGGAGTCTTATCAGAATGAGGAAAAAAATAGTACGGCATATTGTTTTAGCACTCTATTACATCTGCCTGTTACGTCCTCTTGTTGGATATGCCAACCACCAGTTGTCTATAACGCATTCTGTCACAACGGCACAGCGTGTCTTTATCCATTTTATGCGAACGAAAATAGAAAAGGCTAATCAGCAAGTGCTCAATGAACGTCGCGCAATACTGGCACAATGTCATCACCCATTAAGTACACAAGATAAGGTAACATTACGTGCTGTAGCTTCACGTTATCGTTTAACATTAACTTTTGATCAGCCAGGAGATTGTAATTTACTATTAGAACATGTCGACAGTGTTCCAAATTCAATTGCACTGGCACAAGCAATTAATGAATCCGCTTGGGGGACATCCCGGTTTGCAAAGCAGGGGCATAATTTTTTTGGGCAGTGGTGTTACACTCCAGGTTGTGGTATCAAACCACTTCAAGTCAGTGGTCGCTATCATGAAGTTACCAAATTTAAGAGAGCACAAGATTCTGTAGAACATTACTTGTATAACCTAAATACTCACCCAGCATATAAAGTATTTCGTCATCTTCGTGCACAGTTTCGTAAAAATGGAAAGCCCGTTCACGTTAAAGCATTGCTGGCTACATTAAAGGATTATTCAGCTTTGGGAAAGGAATACATTCAACGTATTGACTATATTATCGATCGATACGATCTGTGACATCTACCACTTTCATGCTTGACTTTCTATTTTCGACCAAATTGCGCTAGGGAGAGATTATAATTCACTTTTATTGTTATCATTTTAGTAGCACAAATGTATGAAACGAACCTAGCAACCAATAGTGTTTATCATCTGAGGGTAATTTTGAAACAGCTTCCATATATTGATTTATATAATCTTTTGTATAAATACCCTTAGTTAGAGCTTTTTCAGCAACATTCTCAATAATTTTTCTTAAGAATGTCCTTGCTTGCAAAGTTGTTATATATACATCTTCATTCTTATAAATAATTTTCTTGGGATCAAAACTTTCTAGAATAGGTTTTAAGTTGCGAGCAAAATTATAATCTAAATCCAAACCTTTACCTAATTTAGCTTTAAAATCACACAATATCTCTGCATAGGGATATTGATTCAGCATCTTTTTTTTTCCTTCAGTTGTATCTTCTGGCTCCTGAATAATTAATATAGAACCAGATTTCATATGTGAATATATATGTTGGATAAAATCCTTTTGTTTTTCTTGATGCATGATAACAAAACGCATAAAAACAATATCTGCAGAAGATATTTTTTGAAGTACTTCTAATTTTTTTTCATCACCCTGGATATAATGTGCATTTGGGAATCTTTGCTTTGCAGTGATGATTTGGTTTTTTGAAGAGTCAATTCCAATATATTTGCCTGAATTCCCTATAAACTCCTTAATTACTGGGTATGCACTTGAAACCCCACAGCCAAAATCTACAATTGTCGAACCTTTTAGATTTTTAATTGACTCTGCAGTTTCAAAAGCATCAATGAGTTTATTTTTTAATAATTCATTTTGTAGATCTAATCTTGTTTTCTCCTTGCTTCCTTCGCTCAAAACATAGTTTGATATTTGATCTGCATGCACTGTATTGTATAGGGAAAAAATTAGCAGTAGAAATACTGCCATTAATATGATTTTTGAATTAAATATTCTCACATTCATTTTTATTCCTCTGTTGTTTAATAAATTATTCTTTAACTACCATGCCTAAAATCTTGGCAGTTACGAAGAATCTAAAGTTCCTCCCAATACCTGTTTGAGTTCACCACTATCATGCATTTGCTGCACAATATCACCACCACCTATAAATTCACCTAATACGTAGAGCTGTGGAATCGTTGGCCAATTACTGTATATTTTAATACCTTGACGGATATCCTCATCTTCTAGAATATTAATGGTATGAAATGGTGTATTGTAAGTTCTCAGGATGTTAACAACTTTTGCTGAAAAACCACACAATGGGAAATCAGCACTGCCTTTCATGTAAAGAATAACAGCATGCTCTTTTAGTTGTTGCTCGATTTGTTTCTGGGTCGATTCGCTCATCTTAATTTTATGCTCCTATCTTAATTCAAGCTTTCTGCTTCCTCGGGTGTTAGTGCTTCTATCGATAAGGCATGAATATCATGCGCCATATGTTCTCCAAGTGCCCGATAAACCAAGCGATGGCGTTGTAATAAGGTGACTCCTTCAAATTCAGTCGCTATAATCCTCACCGAAAAATGCCTCCCATCCCCATCAACAGAAACGCACGCCTCTGGCAGACCCTGTTTAATCCATCGCAATACTTGTGTTGTTGATGTTGTCATGACACCCATTTTAATTCATAATGACCAACAATGCAATCACGTTTGAGAACTGCACATGCTAACATCTGAATTTTCCCACCCCTTATTTGCATTAGCAGCAATAGACGGGCGTTATCACCGTCATGTTGCGGTGTTACGACCATTCTTAAGTGAATATGGCCTAATTCATCAACGCGTTGTCGTTGAAATTGCTTGGCTGAAGACGTTAGCTGCATCAGAACAAATCAACGATGTCCCAAAATTCAGTAAGCAGGAGCAAGCTTTCTTAACGCAATTAACTGAATCATTCAATACCAATGATGCACTGGCAATCAAACGTATTGAACAAGAAACTAACCATGACGTAAAGGCCGTTGAATATTATCTGAAACAAAAACTAGAACAGCATGACACATTAAAGACTATCACTGAATTTATACATTTCGCCTGCACATCAGAGGATATCAATAATCTGGCTTATGCACTGATGTTGAAGAAATCACGCGACACTCTACTGCCCATCATGCAACAATTGATCCAAAAGTTTCTCAATTTAGGTGAACAGTACGCAAATCAACCAATGCTAGCACGTACGCATGGTCAACCTGCATCACCAACAACGGTTGGCAAGGAATTTGCTAATGTTGCTGCCCGTCTGGAACAACAATATACTCAGTTTGAGCAGCTTAAAATTTTAGGGAAATTTAATGGTGCCGTTGGTAATTATAATGCACACTTAGCAGCCTACCCTAAAGTTAACTGGGAGAAATTAACAAGTACCCTCATCGATACACTGGGTCTACACTGTAATACACTTACCACACAAATTGAACCACACGATTATATTGCCGAATATTGCCACACACTCATACGCTTCAATACGATATTAATCGATCTTTGTCGTGATATGTGGGGATATATTGCACTCAATTATTTTAAACAAAACCATAATGACTGTGAAGTAGGTTCATCAACCATGCCACACAAAGTGAATCCTATCGACTTTGAAAATTCTGAGGGTAATTTAGGCATTGCTAATGCTATAGCTGGTCATCTCGCCACTACATTGCCTATCTCGCGTTGGCAACGTGATTTATCTGATTCAACCACACTACGTAACCTTAGTTCAGTTATTGCGCACAGCCTCATTGCTTATCAGTCCGTGCAACGAGGCATGGATAAAACAGAACTTAATACTACGGTTATCATGCAAGATTTAGAAAATCGCTGGGAATTACTGGCCGAAGCGATTCAAACGGTGATGCGTCGCTATAACCAACCAAACGCGTACGAACAGTTAAAACAATTAACCCGTGGTCAAATAGTAGATAAAAAAAGCTTGCATATACTAATTGAAAAAAGCAAACTGCCGACAGAAGCGAAACAAATGTTGCTTGCCTTAACACCCAAACAATATATCGGCAATGCTGCACAACAGGCAAAAAAGAAATAATCACTCCATAAATTTAGCATAGGTCTAGCACATGAAAGAAACCATTCACTGCCAAAAACTTAATAAAATAGGGAATAAACTATCCAGCCCTCCATATGCAACAGATTTAGGAAGACAAATTCAGCAAACAATCTGTGAAGAAGCATGGCAACAGTGGCAACAATACCAAACTATGTTGATTAATGAATACCGATTGAATCTACTAGATAAAACATCCCATGAATTTCTTGAGGCTGAAATGAAAAAATTCCTGCTTAAAATTCCTGCTCAATGACCTAAATGATTTTACTCTATTATTTTTAGTTGCGCTGCATTGTAAATTCGTTTTAATTCATCGATATTGCCACTTGTAAGAATATCAAGTTGATTGCTAATCTTTTCGATACCCCAATCCCACCATTTTAGTGCAAGCAAAAATTTGATTGTTTCATCATTAAATCTTTTGCGAATCTCTCTATGCGGATTACCACCTACAACTGTATAAGGTTCAACATCCTTTGTAATCAAACTATTCGTAGCAATAATGGCTCCATCGCCAATTTTCACACCTCGCATAATAGTTGCTCCATTGCCAATCCACACATCATGACCGATGACAGTATCCCCCTTACTTTTTACATCAAGAGGGGCTTTGCTCCACTGTCCACCAAACACCTTAAATGGGTATGTTGAAACACCACCTATTGCATGATTTGATCCGTTCATGATAAAACGTACGCCTGTAGCGATTTGGCAAAATTTGCCAATAATAAGTTTATCTTTCATAAACTCGAAGAGATATAATACATTTTTCTCGAAATTGTGAACATCATCAGGATCATCATAGTAAGTGTAATCTCCTACGATAATTTGTGGGTTTTTAATAATATTCTTGAGATAAACCACCCGAGTAATACCTTCAATAGGATAAAGAGTATCAGGGTTTGGATATTTTGCTACCATAATTTAACCTCTGCTAAGTACACAAATTAGAGATTCCAACTCGGCGTTATTTTGACATAAAAAGATGTTTTGTGTAACTATAATCTGTGTTACGATAGTTTTAGTTTCATTCATTAGCGTGATATTATCTAGCGTATCTTGCTGATGTTCATAATACGACGATGAATGATTTACCCAAAAATGAGCGAACGCCTCTATCTTTAGATATGGGGAGTATCAGTTGTTGCCTTTGCCCTTATTTGTCAAAAACAATAGAACCTTGGGATAATAATTCTTTCTTCTAGGGAAGAGAGGATGTCAAATAGGAAATCAAGTAATCAATCAATTTATCTAAAAGGATGGGGGCAACAGGTTGAGCATATAAATTTTTAGCGTATGCCACTGCTCCAATTTTTTCTAGTAAAACAAATCGATGTTTATTTTTCCTAATTTTTTTGTCCCTATTAAGGACTGCTATCAAATCTCCTTTAGAGAGTGTTGCTTTAACTGTTACAGGGATATTGAGATTCAAAATAAGCTGTTTAATTCGGTGGAAATGTGCATCAGATAATAATTTCATTTGATTCGATAAATAGCTTTCCGCAATAATTCCTATCGCTACCGCTTGCCCATGATTGATCGCGTACTGGCTCAATGTTTCTAGTGCATGCGCAATGGTATGCCCAAAATTTAACATTTCCCTTTTAGATTTCTCGGCTTGATCTTCTGAAATAATGAGCATTTTGATTTCACAGCTTCGTTTTACTATTTTTGATAAGATGGCATAATCTTTTTTTAAAATGTCACCGATATGTGATTCAATCAACGTAAAATAATCATCATCAAAAATTAATGCATGTTTAATAATTTCGGAAAATGCTAGTAGATATTCATTCTCTGGCAAGGTATTCAATAGGTTGATATCAATAAAAACAGCTTCTGGGTTAGTAAAAGTACCAATCAAGTTTTTCCCATAGTCTGTATTAATGCCTGTCTTTCCCCCATTTGCCGCATCAACCATTGCCAGTAAAGAGGTAGGAATATAGATGATGGGGATTCCTCGGCAGTAAGTTGCAGCAATAAACCCCGCTAGATCAGTTACAACACCACCACCAAGAGCAATCATGATGGTATCACGACCACAACCAAGCGCAAACATCATATCCTCGATACTACGTTTCAGTTCACGAGATTTTGAATGCTCCCCAGGTGGTATCATTGTAAACTGAGCCCTAATATGGTTGCGCGCTAAATAGTTCAATAATTTTTGTGTATAGTGTGCGCCAACATTTTTATCAGTTACAATAAAGACATTTTCAAATTCATGTCGACACATCTGGATAATTCTTTCAGAAGAAAAAATATCTGAAAAATAAATTGGATGCCCAAGAGCATCAACTATTATTGTATCCATCAACCCGCCTCAATCATTGCGCATCGATTCAATAACACAGCATCAGCGAGTACGATCAAACACATAGCTGATATGACAGGAACAGCACGAATAGCCACACATGGATCATGTCTTGAGCCTAAGGGCAATTTGAATATTTGGCGTTTCCCCTGATAATCAACTGTATCTTGTTCTTTCTGAATACTTGAAGTAGGTTTAAACGCAACTCGTCCTATAAGTGGCATACCCGTGGAGATACCACCCAATGTTCCACCAGCATGATTGCTTATAGTTGGTTGATGATGGTCATTTGTAAAAGCATCATTATGCTGCGACCCTTTCATACGTGCAGCATGAAACCCCTCTCCAATTTCAAATCCTTTTGTTGCGGGTAATGACATCATCGCTTTTGCTAAGTTAGCTTCTAACTTCTCATAGATAGGATCACCTAATCCAGAGGGCATATTAAATACAAGAAATTCAACTATACCTCCCAGAGAGTCACCTGCCGTTTTCGCTGCCTCGATAGCTTTTATCATATGATTTTCTGATACTGAATCAGGACAAAATATTGAACTATTTAAAATATTTTCATCGATTTCATTATCCTTAAAACGGGAATAATCAATGTCAATATCTCCAATTGATCTGATGTAGGCTAAAACTTGTATCCCTGATTTTTCTAAAATCTTTTTAGCAACAGCCCCCGCCGCAACACGGCAAGCAGTTTCTCGTGCAGAAGCACGTCCTCCACCTCGATAATCAAAAGTGCCATATTTTTTTGTGTACGTATAATTTGCGTGTCCTGGTCTCAATAAGCTTTTAATTTGTTCGTACGGTCTTGTGTCCGAATCCTTATTGAATATGATAATGGATATGGGGGCACCTGTGGTTTTTCTCTCAAAAATACCAGAATATATCTCAGCCCTATCAGGTTCTGATCTCGGCGATGTATAAGGGGTTTGTCCTGGTGCACGCTTTACCAAAGCAACATTAACATCGTGGTTGGATAGTGGAATACCAGCAGGACAGCCGTCAATGACAACGCCAATTGCCTTCCCATGTGACTCACCCCAGGTAGTTATTCTAAATAATTTGCCAAATGCGTTACTGGCCACGATGACAACTATATTGATGAATAATTGAAATTATTTCTTCAATCGTCTTGCCATCTGTATCGATCATACCATCGGACACACACTTATAAATAGTATCCCTGCTTAGCAAATAATTTTTCAAATCAATTTCCTTCTTATTTTCATCGATAAAACTTGGTTGATCATCTGCCTTTAATAATTGGTCATAGAGCTTACTGCCGTCAACTCGTAAATAAATTATTTTCCCCAATGACCTTAGGTATTCAACATTTTCCTCATTAACAACTGTCCCACCACCTGTCGCAATGATGGTATTTTTGACCTTGCCCATACTACTTATAATATTAGCCTCAAGTCCCCGGAATGCTAATTCACCCATTTTAGTATAAATTGTACCAATCGTACATTGCTGCCCGTAATTTGATTGAAACTTCTCAATAATCAACTGATCAGTATCAAGAAACTTGCAAGCAAATGACTGGCTGTATGCTCTTGCTAGAGTCGATTTCCCACATGATTTATAACCACACAGTATAATGTTCATACACACACCTTGATTGAACAACCTAGTGACTGCATATCTTCAATAAAATTAGGATAACTTTTTGCAATACATGATACACCATTGATCGTTGACTTTATTTTACTCCCAAGTGCTGCAACAGTCAGCGCCATAGCAACCCTGTGATCACGATGTGCACTAACATTTGCCCCACGCAAACATGAACCTTGAATAATAAGACAATCATCCTGCTCGATCACATGACCCCCCATTTTGTTAAGCTCCAATGTCATCCTAGCCAAGCGATCACTTTCTTTTTTACGTGCAATCCCTGCATTAAACAAGGTTGTCGTACCTTTTGAATAGCATCCGACAACAGCCAAAATGGGCAAGGCATCAATGAAATCATTCACATCAATGTCACAACCCATTAATACACCACTTGGCTGTACGATAAGCTCATTTTCTTTCACAATAATAACTGCGCCCATTTTACGAAGAACTTGAATGATTTGTTTATCGCCCTGCGCATCGTTCATATCAATATATTTAATTATGACTCTAGACTGAGTCACCAAGGCTGCAACGATCGGATAAGCAACTGAGCTAAAATCACCCATAACAGTGTACTCAAAAGCACGAATCATTATACCGCCTTTAACCGTATAAGAATGATAAGCTTCATGTGTATATGGAATACCCAGCCTGTCAAACCAAGACAATGTCAACCCCACCCAGGGTTTCTCACCTGGGTTGGTGACTTGGATCATTGTTACACCATCCAAAAATGCACTCGCTATAAGGAGAGCAGAAACAGGCTGAGAATCAGCACCATCCAAAAAGGCATGTCCAGGTGAAATCGGACCCTTAATCATAATCGGCGCGTAACCATCTTTCTCAGTCGTACAACAAACTGCACCTAAATCAGATAAGCCTTTAATAAGCGGTTTTACAGGACGATTAAACTGGATAGAGTGATCACCTGTGAGAACAATATACCCTTTTGCTAATGCTGCAACTGCCGTGACAAAACGGAAAACCTGACCAGAATTACCAGCATCTATCACTGTATCAGGTAACTGTGGTTTTCCTTCTACACCTATTATTTCAATCAAACACTCTGTCTGCTTAATTTGTGCGCCAAGCTTTCTACAAGCATCAAGCATTGCTTCTGTATCTGGTGATTTTAGATAATTATGTATGGTGCTTTTACCAGTCGCCATACTTGCAAATAGTATGGCTCTCAGCGTATGGGACTTAGAAGGTGGCGCAATAACACTTCCAGACAATTTTGAATACCCAACTTCATATTTAAATTTTATATTTCTCATCTAGCTAAGTCTTTGTTGAATTGCTAAATACATCTTTCTTGTTGTTGGTATCTCAAAAAATTTTCTAGTAGGTATTCCACCTACCAAGATTTTTTTGATAAATACCTCCCCAGGTATCCCATAGTCTAGCACTTTTCTAGATCAGTTAGTGAACTCTAAATCACGGTAGCCTCACAGTTTCAAGCTTAAAAACTAGTCTTATACAGAAGCATTCAAATATCTAAGATCAACTAAAACTGCCCGATTGACCAAAAATGAGCGTAAAGCTCCTACCTTTAAATATAGATGGAGTATCAGCAACAAAAAATCATCATAATTTGCATGCACTCATATCTCTTTAACAGTCACTGCTGCTCAGCTATGAGACTCGTATCGTCAGATTTCTCTGAAGAAGATTGGTGAGTGCTATGAAAATTAATTGTCAGCAGTTTACCGATGAATAAATTCACCCTTATGAAAAGATACGTCTGTTGAGAGGCCGTCTTCTTCTGAGACTTTATTTTGTAAACTGGTGGGGATTCTTTTAATGGCAGATTGTTGGGTGGATAAATCATTTATTTCCATGGCTTGTTGTCTGTTCATATGATGATAACTCAAGAGGAGGAACACCAGCATAGTAAATGCTACTGCTAATACAGTATACGAAATCACACTTCCACCAAGCCCAAAACAAAGTGGTAATGAGACGAAATAAAAAAAAAGCATACCCACCCCCGACATGAGTAACACACTATATTCTTGTAAAAGACAACTACCAATCCCTAAAAAGCAAACTTCACAACATATCCATGTTGAATAGATAACTCCTTCCGTAAGACCACTACAAATAAAGTAAAACGCAAAAATACCAGAAGATAAGATGAGGGTGGTAAGCATAAGCAGATTGTAGAAAATAAACCATTTCCAATTGAGCCAAAACACAGTGAAACGATTATCACTACACCTTTTACTAAACATGTTAAACTCCTCATTATCTGATGTAACGTACGTACGATTCATACAATACTAAAAGTATTGTGCAAGTCTTTTTCTTAAAATTCAAGCTGCTCCCGCTAATATAACGCATGGTTACACTAGTGGGAGCAGCTTGTGAAGATATTGCTTATTTAACACAGATCATATACTATGGGAATTGAACTAGTCATCAGTAACTATGCATAATCAACATTCAATGGCATCTTTATTCGTTATAAGTGGCCCTTCTGGGGCAGGTAAGACTTCACTTGTGCAAGCTGTCCTTAAAGTAATACCACGTCTAATATTGTCGATATCTACAACAACGCGACCTAAGCGCCCTGGTGAGCAAGATGGAATAAATTATCATTTTGTCTCCGAAACAGTCTTCCAGTCAATGATTGATAATCAACAATTCCTGGAATATGCGCGTGTTTTTGACTATTATTATGGCACACCAATCAAGAAGGTTGTAGAAAAACTTGAACAAAACAAACCCATTATTCTAGAAATCGATTGGCAAGGTGCACAAACTATTCGTGAAAATTTTGGCTGCCCCAGTATTTTTATTTTACCACCTGATAAAGATACGCTCCATAATCGCTTGATCGGTCGCCAACAAGATAAGCTTGATACTATCAAGCAACGTTTAGCACAGGCTAAGCTAGAAATTTCGCACTACAAAGACTTTGACTATCTAATCGTTAATCAAAACTTTGAAACAACCATTACACAGTTATGCGCTATTATCAATGCTAATGATTTAACTTGCGCACGACAAAGCAAACAACTGGCATCTTTACTAAACCAGTTGCTAAATGATTAAATTAAGAATACAATACCCTTTTGGGTCAATTATAAGGTTTTAGAATGGCACGCGTTACGATTGAAGATTGTTTGGATAAAGGGCAGAATCGCTTCGAACTTGTTCATAAAGCAGCAAGGCGCGCGCGCGAGCTTCAGACAGGTTTAGTAAGAGCAAGGGTGCCAGAAGGTACAGATAAAGTCACTGTTATCGCATTACGCGAAATTGCAGCCAATCTGCTACAAGATGATGCGGAAAAAGACATTGCACCAGATGTTTTTGATGATGTCTAATGCCGTAGTTGAAAGTAGTTTTCCTTAAGTTCGATTACACTGTCCATAATCTGAACCTAGTATGTGGTGATGTATGTTGTGTTTTTTAGAGGATTAGAGCAGCACCTTGGTTATCTGCATACCACGCAAATAAAGGCGATTAAACGCGCATACATTTTTGCGCGTCAAGCACACCAACACCAAAAACGTTATACAGGTGACCTCTATATTACTCATCCCGTCGCTGTTGCCTGCATTTTAGCTAAACTGCACTTTGATACGGAAACACTCATTACAGCATTATTACACGATGTGATCGAAGATACGGAGATTACCAAACAAGATATCAGTGAAAATTTTAGTGAGAAAATTTCGATATTAGTCGATGGGGTAAGTAAATTAACGCAGATTGAATTTAAAAATAATACAGAAGCTAAAGCAAAAAATTTACAAAAAATGCTGCTGGCAACTGTTAGAGATATTCGTGTCATTATCATTAAATTAGCTGATCGCTTGCATAATATGCACACAATCAAAGCCTGTATACTATCAAGACGAAGGCGTGTTGCATTAGAAACCTTAGAAATTTTTGCACCCATCGCAAAACGCCTTGGCATGCACAAGATTGCGACTGAACTTGAAGAACTAGGCTTTGAAACCCTATACCCAAAACGGCATGAAGTGCTCAATCAAGTGATCAACCAGTTACATCGCAAACGAAAGGTTAGCCTAAAGCAACTCAAAAACAAGCTATCAAACCACCTAAAAAATGGGCAGCTACCACCCTTTGAAATATTGGGACGTGAAAAGAATTTATACAGCATCTATAAAAAAATGCGTGACAAAAAAATCTCATTCCATGCTGTCTACGACGTTTATGCCTTCCGTATTGTACTAAACGATGAGAGTCTCAATAGCTGCTACCTCGTCTTAGGTTTGGTTCACCAGCTCTATAAACCAATTACTAATCACTTCAAAGACTATATCGCAACACCTAAAAATAATGGTTACCAGTCCCTACATACTATTCTATTTGGGCCATCAGCCATTCCAATTGAAATCCAAATTCGCAATCACGCCATGGACTACCGAGCAAATAACGGAATTGCAGCACATTGGCTATATAAATCAAATGAACCCTCCATCAGCCAATCCGAATTAATCTCCCAACAATGGATACAGAATTTATTAGAAATTCATCAAAATGCCACAAACCCAGAAGAATTTATCAAAAACTTTAAAATTAAATTATTCCCCAACGAAATCTACGTTTTTACACCAAAAGGCAAAATCCTAGCCTTACCAAAAGGCTCTACTATCGTTGATTTCGCCTATGCAATTCATACGGATATCGGTCATACCTGCTTTGCAGCCAAAGTAGACCGTAGATTTGTACCACTTTATACAAGGTTAAAAAATAGTCAGGTAATAGAAATTATTACCTCATCCAAGGTCAGCCCTAACCCTGCTTGGCTAGATTTTGTCACAACAAACAAAGCTATCAACGCTATTCAACAGACTCTAAAGAAACAACGTTACAAAGAATCAATTTACTTGGGCAAATACATGCTGAAACAAGCATTAGCTGAAGTGGGAATCCCTTCCATCTCCAAAATAAAAGGAAAAAATATCACTGCACTGCTCAATGAAACAGGCATGGACAATTTCGATGAATTATATGAGCAAATTGCATTAGGCAATCAGGTATCCCATTTAATTGCACATAAGTTAGTGCGCAAATACGACCACTCTAAGCTTACACCAAAAAAACACACACAATCACTCACCATTCGTGGTACAGAAAATCTTATCATTCGCTTTGCAAATTGTTGCCAACCCATTCCAGGGGATCCCATCGTTGGTGGTGTAAAAATGAATCATGGTCTGATCATTCACCATGCACAATGCAAGACAATTAAATACACCCCAAACTGTTCTATATCGCATCAACACATACCTGTACGCTGGGGAAAGAATATTCAAAAAGAATTTACTGTACGACTGGAAGTGCTCCTGGAGCGTAAACAAGAATCACTGACAAACCTGACACGCTCAATTGCACAAGCACAATCAACAATTTACGACATTGTCTCAATCAAACGTGGAGCAAAAACTTATCTTATACATGTCGAAATTTTGGTAACAAATAAGGAGCACTTAGAAAAAATAATCTATAACATAGAACAGCTCAAATCCATCATATCTGCCCAACGACTGATCAACCAACATTAACGCACTCACCATCCACAACTATCTCTCTAATTAGCTATACCTAAGCCCCTTCCTAACCTCTGTGAAACCTGCTCAATATCACCATCACCATCAACTCTTAGGTAGCATGGAGCTTGTGCATCACCACGCTGTCGACAATTTTGATAATAGGCAGTCAGTGGTTCTGTTTGCTTATGATAAATCTGTAGTCGCTTGTATACTGTCTCTTCGCAATCATCCTTACGCTTAATCAAAGGTTCGCCCGTGAGATTATCCAGCCCCTGCCGTTTAGGCGGATTATACTCAGCATGATAAACGCGCCCAGAAACAGGGTGTACAAGTCGCCCCGTAAGTCTCTTCAGCAATGAACTCTGCGCAACAACCAGCTCCACAACATAATCAATCACTATGTTATTGTCTTTCAAACTGTTAGCTTGTACCCTTGTTCGTGGGAATCCGTCCAATAAAAAACCACGTCGACAATCTGGCTGTGCTAACCGCTCTAGCATCAGTTTGACGATCAATTGATCCGACACCAGCTCTCCCGATTCCATCACCCTTTTGACTTGGCAACCCAGAGGACTCTTCGCTAAAACCGCTGCTCGCAACGTATCACCCGTTGCAATCAACGGTATTTTTGCGCGCATCGCAAGGTAAGCAGACTGTGTGCCTTTACCAGACCCTGGAGGCCCAAATAAAATAATTCTCATATATTGCACATTTCTCTAATCACTGCCTGACCATTCGCTACAATAAACAGTAAAACTTCCAACTTCCGAAAGAATTTTATACCACATTCGGATACAAAATCCAAGCCAATGCGGCACAAGCAAGCCCTAAGCACAACAAAGTAATTGGCACCTCAATACGTTTTACACGACCTCTCCTAAAATATTCCAAAAAATCTACAAGTGATATCAGCAGAAGAAATCCAGCGACTAAAGCAATAACTTTATAAAAACCAACTCCAGCACTCTGACTGATCTCAGTAATACTAGCAACACCCACAAAAAAATCAGACATTATCTTTATCCCATTCCTATTCTCAATATCTCTCTGACATCCTCGCCTCTGCTGATAAAACATTTTTTACTGCATTCACATCAGCATTTTCTTCATACCCACGACAAGCCGTAAGCTGTAAGGCAATAAAGGATGCTTAGTACCAATAAGCTCAAAAATGTACCATACAATGCAGGCAACCCACGCCAACCAAAGCGATAATGCCCTAGCAATAAAATACCCAATACACACCAAACGATCGTTGTTAATAGAACCTTCAACCACCACATTGTTAAGTCATGTGATATAAAAAAAATTAAGCTCGTGGTCAGTTCTACGCTTAGTAACACAAAGAGTACGGCAATAAGACGAAACAATAGCCATTCCGTTGTTTGTAGTGGTGGAAATGCCTGAATCCAACTTATCGTGTGTGGCTTACGTAAACAACAATGCTGGAAGTATACGAACAATGCCAACAACACAACCAACAATAACATACTCGAGACAACAAGCGACAGTACAACATGGAGCAATAATTTAGGTAGTAACACCGTCTTGATAATGACAGATGTTCTGTACTGCACCCATATAATCGATAAAATAGCAAGCAAGCTAACAGGCAACCAAAGTTTGTATAATGCCTTCATCCAACTGAACAACAAAATAAATACAGCAAGCAACCAGACGACACAAGCTACCAAATTAGCTAAGCTAAGATCCTGCCCACCCGCAATATCAATCCATTGATGCAATAATATTGCATGCAACACAAGTGCTAGCACATCAACTAAATAAATAGCACGAAATTTAAGGATCTGCTTCCTAAACATCCATCCATGCATTATTGCAGAACTTAAATAAAGGATACTAACGAGACTTACTAACCACATTGTTGTATTTCCATTTGACTTATATACCAAAACTAGGGTATTATTTTACCACGTTACGGAAATACTAGGAACAATTATGGCTCTCTTCCAACAACTTAACACACAATTATCACAAGCATTTAAACATATCACTGGACAAAGTCGTTTGACCGAAAAAAATATTCAAGATACCTTGCAGGAGATTCGTATTGCCCTGTTAGATGCCGACGTTGCCCTATCAGTTTGTGATAATTTTCTCAATGATGTTCGCAAGCAATGCACCCAAGAGCGCATTAAGGTTGTAGATCAATTAAGCCCTAGAGAGACGCTGATTAAAATCATTCACGATGAGATGACAGCCCTGCTCGGTAGCAGCCACACTGATATTAATCTAAAAGTACGAGCACCTGCCGTCATCTTGCTTGCTGGCCTACAAGGTTGTGGTAAAACAACGAGTACCATTAAGTTGGCTCACTTTCTACAGAATCAGTATAAAAAGTCAGTGATGGTCACCAGTACGGACGTACATCGTCCTGCAGCGATTGAACAATTGGCACTACTGGCCGAACAGGCACAAATTACCTGCCATCCTAGTGACAGCCATCAAAAACCGACTCATATCGCTAAGACAGCACTGCAACAAGCGAAGATAAATCTTATTGACGTACTCATTATCGACACGGCGGGACGGCTTCACGTCGATCGGGCAATGATGAAAGAAATCCAAGAACTTCACAAACTCACACAGCCAATCGAAGTATTATTTGTTGTCGATAGCATGACGGGTCAAGATGCTGTCAATACTGCCCAAGCCTTTCATAAGGCTCTACCTTTAACGGGCATTGTTTTGACAAAAGTTGACGGTGATGCACGTGGAGGAGCTGCCCTGTCAATGCGTGCAATCACTGGAAAACCCATTAAATTTATGGGGACTGGTGAGAAATTTGATGATTTTGAACGCTTTCACCCCGAACGTATCGCATCTCGCGTGCTGGATAGAGGGGATATTGTTTCCCTAGTGGAAACAGTACACAAAAAAGTTGACCAGCAGAAGGCCGAAAAATTTGCTAAGAAGATGAAAAAAGGCAAGTCGTTTACTTTTGAGGATTTCTTAGAGCAATTACAACAGCTTCGCCAATTAGGTGGCATGCGCACAATCATAGATAAATTGCCAGGACTTAACCAATTACCACCTCAATTGATGGAACAGCTTGGAGATGAAGATAAATTTAAGTCGATTGAGGCTATTATTTTATCGATGACTAAGAAGGAACGTCGTTACCCTGCACTACTACTCAATGCTTCACGTAAAAAACGTATTGCACGTGGCTCTGGCACTCAGTTACAAGCTGTCACACAGGTTATCTCACAATTTAATAAAGTACAGAAGATGATGAAGAAATTAAAGGGCAATCAGATTATGCAGATGCTTTCACGTATGTCACCACACTAAGCTATTAAGACGTCGCTAGATCGAGTTGGGCGCATTATCGACTGAGACTTCCACGATAATTTCTTCTCCATTCGTTGGTACAAAACTCATTAAATAATCTGCCAAGCTATCACTCCTCACCGCTTTATTCTGGCTTCCACACTCCTGCAACAACTGGAAAGCAGTCACACGAAGTATAAGAAAAAATATGCTATACGCCAGAATGGTTAACACAACGAATACCCAAGAAACTACAGCATAAAAATGAAGCATTGCTGGCATCATCAATAGGCTCAAAAGTGCCATATTTGCAAGCACGCTCAGCACAGCAGCAAAACCCCACCTGACCCACCTGACTTTATCAACCCCATTATCTAAATCAACAAATTCTACCTTCTGCTTCATACGAACAACAACCCACATTATTTCTGGAATAAGGCATAGAAAGTGTATCAATAGTGCTGGTAATAGTGTTGGAAAAAACAAACTCCCCAGCATAATAAGCAACATACAACTTGAGCCTGCTGCACTATAGAGACTCGACATACACTCTGGGAAACTTTTTGATTTATCTCTGCAAAAAACATAACCCAAAACAAAGCATGTTGTCGAGATAAAGAATATGATTTGAAAAACCATGGTTACGGCAACCGCAACCGACAAGAAATAGATCACCAACAGAACCACCCAACTCAATATGGCAAACGAAACCATCAGACCATCATAATGAGCACGTGTCAATTTACTTAAAAAATTTTTGACAGCACCCCAAGCACTGCTCAAACTTGACTTTATTCGTTGCCCCACGGACGCTACGAACGTTTTTAGTTTCTCTATAGCCACTATACATCCCAACCATTCTGTTAAAAATTCAAAGTGGTACTCATTGTACCACAACAACAGACAGCCCGTCAAACACACATCAGCAACATTAGCTGCTCCCGCTAATGCAACCATATATTACGCTAGTGGGAGTGGCTGAAAAATTAAAGCCATACTTGCTTTCCAGCATGATACATTATACTATAGTGGTCACCCTTAAAGAGAGACGAGCAAAATTATGGCAAAATGTGAACTCCATCCTGCTTATGGTGTTATTTCATTTCGATGCAGTTGTGGCAATGTACTAAAAACACGATCAACACTAAATGCCCAAGAAACTGGAGATGCTGATATGCAAATTGAAGTGTGTTCTAAATGTCATCCATTCTATACGGGTGGACACAAATTAATTGATACAGCTGGACGTATTGATCGCTTTGAGAAGAAATACAAGCACACCACAGCAAGCAAATCTGTTGACACAAAATAGAGTAGCCTTATCCTATACGCTTTCTTACACGCATATGTTCAACAATCATTTGGAGTTTGCGTGTGCCCAGATACTGGTTGATCGATAGACGATAAACTAAGTAGACTGTTTGACACCGGTGGTTGGGCCACTGCTCTAAATCAACATTGAAGGCAATAGCTTCTATTTGACGGCGACTATTCGGTACTTGCAGGTGTAGTTTTAAATGACGATATCCGAGAATTTGTTGATCACACACGCTAAATTCACCTTCAAAAATCGGCTCTGGAAAGCACTGTCCCCATGGGCCTGCTTGAATGAGTTGTTCTGCCATTCCCATAGTTAATTGCTGGTCTGTCAGTACACCATCACTATAAATCACACGATCAAGCATTTCAGGAGTTAAACATTCTGCAACTTGCGCGTCAAATATGCGTGTAAACTCTACATAATGCTCCTTAAGTATAGTTAAACCTGCTGCCATCGCATGCCCGCCGAATTTAAGCAATAAGCTGGGATAACGTGCAACAATATTTGCCAAGACATCACGAATGTGCACGCCCGCAATTGAGCGAGCTGACGCCCTTAGATGCTTGTCATTCTCCTGGGTGAATATAATAACTGGACGATGAACTCTATCCTTAATACGTGCTGCCAAAATACCAATTACACCCTGATGCCATTTGGGATTAAATAAACAAAGACCACTAGGCAAGCCTTCTTTTTCCAAATGTAACTTTTCTACAATAGCAACTGCCTCTGCCTGCATATCTTTTTCAATCTCGCGACGTTCGTGGTTTAACTGATCAAGCTGACTGGCAAGTGATAAGGCTTTATTAAAATCAGTTTCTAGCAAACAGGCAATACCGATCGACATATCTTTCAAACGCCCTGCAGCATTGAGGCGTGGCGCGATCTTGAAAGCAAAGTCACTGGCAGTCAATGCTGTACTATCACAGCGAGCAATTTGTAATAGTGCACGTATCCCCGTGCTGAATTGACCACGACGGATGCGTTGCAAACCATGGTAGATTAAAATACGATTATTGTAATCCAATGGCACAACATCAGCCACCGTCCCTAGTGCCACCAAATCGAGCAGCTGAGCCATATTAGGTTCAGAGATACCCTGCTCTTGAAACCAATTTTTCTCTCGTAAATGAGCCCGTAACGCCAGCATAACATAAAAAATAACACCAACACCTGCCAACGTTTTACTGGCAAATTGGTCTTCTCTCTGATTTGGATTAACAATTGCTAAGGCATTGGGCAAGCTATCGGCTGGCAAATGATGATCTGTAATAATAACCTGCACCCCATGCTTATTAGCTAATTCAACACCCTCACAACTCGTGATGCCGTTGTCTACAGTGATCATAAGTTGTGGCTGATAGCGTTCGATAGCAACAGATACAATTTCAGGTGTAAGACCATAACCATATTCAAAACGATTCGGAACCAAGTAATTTATTTGTTTTAACCCAAACAATTGTAAGGCAAGAACCGTCAACGCAGTACTGGTTGCACCATCAGCATCAAAATCACCAATCACAACTATACGCTTTTGTTCTTGCAGTGCTGCATACAAGCCTTGTACAGCTCCCGTGATGCCGCTTAAATCTCGATAGGGCAATAATCGGTTCAAATTCCGATCCAATTGCTCTACGCTCGTTACACCACGTGCAATCAGTATCCTCGAGATCAAAGGATCTACCCCCGATAGTGAAATACTGCGTGATACATCACGTTGTTTAACCAAAATTGTCATTATTATTTCACTCACCTATTGATGCGTCTGACTATCCGAGACATACCGTTCAATGCAGCATTTATAGATGACTCACCTCAACTTAAAGTGGTTTAACTATAATTTGCAGCCTTTGACAAAACCTAGAAACTTAGAGTATACTCAATGTCTGTCCAACAGAATATAGAACAGTGCTATGAAACAATATGAACCACCGTTTGTCACACTTACATTAAGTGATGGCACAACAATCAAGCTTGCAACAAAACGTGATCGTTTCGATCGTGTGTTTATTGACACAAGCGTGTTGTTTAGCCAATACGGGGTATGTGCTTACGATGTAGGCTTACAATCGACTGCTATCTGTCAATCAGCCATTACTTTTATCAATGGCGAGAAAGGCACACTACTCTACCGCGGTTATCCGATCGAACAACTAGCTGAACAACATGATTTCACAGATGTGAGCTACTTGCTATTGTACGGCGAGCGACCCACAGGCAAAGAGAAAGAGCAGTTTACAGAAAAAATACGGCATAATAGTGCGATACAGAGCGAATTACACCTCTTTCTTAACAGCTTTCAACATGATGCACACCCAATGTCGATGCTACTTGCCAATGTTGCTGCACTATCTTCTTTTTACCAACAAGATTTTGATATCAATCAGCCAGAACAACGTAAATTAGCCGCGGTACAACTTATTGCAAAGATACCAACACTAGCTGCGATGGCTTACCAACACAGCTTAGGTCGCTCACCTACCCCTCCTCAAGATGAAATGGGTTATGCTGAAAATTTCCTGCATATGCTGCACAATGTTCCTGGCAAGCAATACACCCCCCACCCACTATTTGTTAAGGCTCTCGACACAATTTTAACCTTACACGCAGACCATGAGCAAAATGCTTCAACATCCAGTGTACGTGCTGTGGCTTCAACTGGTTCTAATCCGTTTGCCTGCGTTTGCGCTGGCTTAGCAGCATTATGGGGGCCTGCACACGGTGGGGCAAATGAAGCCTGTCTTAAGATGCTACAAGCCATTGGTGACGAAAGTCATATTGACACTTACATCAAGCGTGCTAAAAACCCAGACGACCCCTTCCGCTTGATGGGATTTGGGCACCGCGTCTATAAATACTATGACCCCCGCGCAAAAATCATGCAGAAAATATGTCATGACGTGCTAAAGGTGCTAGGAAACCAAAACGACCCTCTATTCAAATTGGCGAATAGCTTAGAAAAAATCGCGCTAGAAGATGACTATTTTGTTGAGCGAAAACTCTACCCCAATGTTGATTTTTACTCAGGCATTGTTTTAAAAGCCCTAGGCATTCCAGCTAATATGTTTACGGTGATCTTTGCTATTGCTCGCACAACTGGCTGGATGGCTCATTGGCTTGAAATGATGGATAGCAGCTACCGCATCAATCGTCCACGCCAGATTTATCTAGGCTTCCCCCAACGTGATATCACCTAGAAAGCAAGGATAAACCACCGCAGTTTATCAAGCTTGCCGTAAGACTTACTCGTTCAGGTGGAGGATGCAAGAGTCCCTGCTAGTCGAGTGCCTCTCGTGATCTTCGGTATTTTGTTGACTATTCCACACTAATCTGTTACAGCTCGCTCTAGCGACAGGGCATGATCGTGTTAGCCTGTGGAGAGATGTCATTAGCTGATTCGATGAAGCAGAAACCTCTGGTAATGGGCGACCAACAACCAGCTTAGTAATCCCCTTTCTTTAGGGAGGGGAGGATGTCAAGATGATAATATAATGTTTTCTGTATATTGTCTTATCAGCACGGACTAGCACTATCGGAAGCTTAGTAGTTTATGTTTTGATCGGTCATCTTACATTTTACATTCATAACTTTCCTCTATTTGAATGACTCCATGCTGCAACAAAAAATTTCCCCTCTGATAATCCTCCTGCCTCCACTGAGCATTCTCCTGCATACACTGACCCCGCCACTGACCCCAAAAGTCACTATCGTCACTATCAACTGATTATTCGTAGCCCACCGAGCACTCTCCGTAGTCCACCGAGCACTCTCACTGCTCCAATTATTAGTTATACTCAACAACGGCAACTCATCTTGCCTCCGCCAATTCCTCAGTCGCCTCTGCAGATTCCTCTGCTGCCTCCCCTCCTTCCTATTCCGTATCATCTTCTGCGGAAGCCACTGCTCATGCGAATCAAGCTCCTGCTTAAACAAATCACGATGCCGATCAATCGCCCGATCAATCAGCGGGATAAGCAAATTAATATCCGGCGTCTGCCTAGCCTGCTGCTGACGCTGATCATCCCTTGCCGTACTGTATGAGCATATCATTGAAATTAATACTATACATCCAATAAAAGCAGATAACACGCATAAGATAACCGATAGAAAGTATAAACCAACAGAAATTCCAACAAAAAACAAAAGGGTCACGCCAACTTGAAAAATGACCAGCCAGTAAAGCCACTCTTATGTTCTCTCTGAGATGTATTGCCAGATTTACTAAGCATCGTATTACCCCCTTTTTTAAACTGAAAGCTAACATCCTCCCCTCCCTAAAGAAAGTGGGATTCCTATTACTAAGCTGGTTGTTGGCCTCCCATTACAAGAGCTTCTGGCTTCATTGAATCAGCTAATGACATCCCTCTACAGGCTAACACGACATGCCCTGTCGCCAAAATAGACTGTAACAGATTATAGTGTGGAATAGTCAAGAAATATTAGAGCAAATCAGCACTGTTCGTTAAAGATCACAAGAGACGCTCAACTAGCATGAAACCTTACATCATCCAGCTAAATGAGGAGGTCTTACAGCGAGCTTGATAACTGTGCTAAAACATAGGCTAAAACTGAACCCTATAGGCTATTGACAATGGAACGGTTGAGAGATACTATTATACGACATGTTTATATGACAAGAAGGAGCTTATTTTATGTCAAGTCGTGCAAAAATTACATGGGTTGCGGTAGTGGATGGGGTGTCTGCTAGTTTTTTTGATCGTTCTGCACAAGGGAAATTGACTAAGGTTGGTTCGTTGCTTGAGGCAGATCCAGTAATAACAAACCATGAAGCGAGGCGTTCTGTTGGTAGTTTTTCTTTTGGGTCATCAAGGCATGCGGGAGAGCATCATGCTGATGAATATATTCAGCAATGTGAGCAGTTTGCCCATCAAATCATTGCTTACCTAGATAAGCAAGCTCGACAGAAAAATTTTGATCGGCTAGTTTTAGCAGCTTCACCAAGGATTTTAGGTATATTACGTAAGCTAATTGAGAAGCACAAACAGCTTGCCTCGCTTATTATAAATGAAATCAGCAAAGATTTTTCTAATTTGACAATTGATAAAGTTCAAAAATATGTTGATAAGTATCTGCCTTAATGATTCTTATTAAAACAATTTAGTGCTAGAATGGCTCTCTCGGTCACATACCAAGTTTGTATGCGAGGTTCTGGCCTAAAACATTGCATAATGGGGTATACTATTGATGTCTCGTAAGTTTTCAAAGCAAGAAACTGCCTATTCATTTAATGACGTGCTACTAGAACCTGCTTATTCACAAGTGTTGCCTAATGAAGTGGATGTAAGCACACAATTGACACCAAGCATTACTTTGAAAATTCCGCTAATCTCAGCACCGATGGATACAGTAACAGAAGAGCCACTGGCAATTTCGTTAGCACAAGAAGGTGGAATTGGGATCATTCACAAAAATATGTCGATTGAATCACAAGCTGAACAGGTGCGAGCTGTTAAAAAATTTGAAAGTGGGGTTGTGCATGAACCTGTTACAGTAAAGCCAGATACAACACTTGAGAGATTACTTGCTATCACCTCTGAGCGCAAATTTTCCACAGTGCCCGTTGTTAGTGATGGTCAATTACTCGGAATTATTACAAATCGTGATGTGCGGTTTGCTACAGATTTGAAAGCAGCAGTTTCAAGCTTAATGACCCCAAAGCAGCGTTTAATTACGGTGAATAGTCGCAATGAGCAGAAACGTGCAATGGAATTGATGCACAAGCACCGTGTCGAAAAAGTTTTGATCGTTGATGAACAGTTCCGATTAAATGGCATGATGACGGTAAAAGATATTTTAAAAGCACGCGAAAAACCCGATGCAACAAAGGATGAGCATGGACAGTTGCGCGTTGGAGCAGCCGTAGGAGTCACTCTTGATGCTGGTGATCGTATTGCCGCACTCGTTGATGCTGATGTTGACGTCTTGGTGATTGATTCAGCACATGGCCATTCTAAAAACGTATTAGAACGTGTTGCTTGGATTAAACAAGCTTATCCGACCTTGCAGGTAATTGCTGGAAATGTTGCAACCAGCGAGGCGGCACGTGCTTTAGCTGATGCAGGTGCTGACGCAGTCAAGGTGGGGATTGGGCCAGGCTCAATTTGTACCACTCGTATTGTAACAGGTGTAGGTGTGCCACAAATCACAGCACTTTTGGATGTTTCTGAGGCATTGAAGCGACATGATGTATCAGTCATCGCTGATGGTGGAATTTGTTTTTCAGGGGATATCTGTAAGGCATTGGCAGCAGGTGCACACGCTGTGATGCTAGGCCACATGTTCGCAGGCACAGAAGAGGCTCCAGGTGAAGTTGAGTTTTACCGTGGGCGCGCCTATAAGGCATATCGTGGTATGGGTTCATTAGGGGCAATGTGTGGTGAATATGGCTCTAAAGACCGCTATTTTCAATCAGAAAAACAACAATGTAAATATATACCAGAAGGTGTTGAGGGACGTATTCCATATCGAGGCAGCCTACTGGCATTGGTATATCAAATGGTAGGGGGCGTTCGTGCAGGCATGGGTTATGTTGGCTGTGAAACAATTCTTGCCATGCATGAACGAGCTAAATTAGTTAAAGTGACGACGGCAGGAATGCGAGAGAGCCACGTACATGATATATCGATCACCAAGGAAACACCTAACTATCAAAGAGATGCTTGAAAAGAGCTATTGAGCTGTAACAATGGCTTAATTTGTTTTTTAAATATTTTGTTGTTCTAAAGAGGGAAATCTATTGATAATGAAACCTACGCAAAATCATAAACCCTGCATTATAGTGGTTGATTTTGGTTCGCAGTACACCCATCTCATTGCGCGACGTGTACGTGAGCTAGGTGTCTATTGTGAGCTATTGGCATGCCATGCGCTTGAGCAGCGATTACTTGAGGTACAACCTAAGGGCATTATTCTGTCAGGAGGGCCTGCAAGTGCGTACCAAAAACATGCCCCAGAGATTCCACCTGCAGTATTTAAATTAAGTTGCCCCATTTTAGGTATTTGCTATGGCATGCAAAAGATGATTCAACAGGCTGGCGGGCAGGTTAATCAAGGTCATCATTGTGAATTTGGTGATACACGCATCAATATCATTGTACAATCTCCTTTATTGGATACGATAACAGACCACGTAACCAAAGATGCTCGTCATCAATTGGATGTTTGGATGAGCCATGGTGATCACATCAGCCAACTACCTGACGCATTTACAATCATTGCAGAAAGTGACAATGGCACCATTGCAGCGATTATGCACCAAGAGAAGCCTTGGTATGGCTTGCAATTTCATCCAGAGGTTACACATACTGTACAGGGCAAGAAAATTTTACAACGATTCCTACATGGCATCTGTAAATGTAAGACCGATTGGCAACCAGATGCGATGCTTGAAACATGCAGTGCGGGGGTGAAAGAATGTGTAGGGCATGATAGGGTAATTTTAGGCTTGTCAGGTGGTGTAGATTCAGGTGTTACGGCTGTTTTATTGCATCGCATTCTAGGCAATCAACTCACTTGCATTTTTGTTGATCACGGTCTATTGCGCTTTGATGAAGCACAGCAAGTCATGGCATTACTTACTGATCATTTTACAATGCAAATTATTCATGTTGATGCACGGCAACGTTTTTATAAAGCATTAGAACAGGTCACAGATGCTGAAGAAAAACGTAAGACTATTGGTCGTTTATTTGTTGAAGTTTTTGAAGAACAAGCCAATAAATTAAGCAACGTGCGGTGGCTAGCACAAGGCACCATCTATCCTGATGTGATTGAGTCAGCAGCAAGCAATAGCGCACATCAGCACCTAATCAAATCACATCATAATGTGGGTGGATTACCTGAGCGACTCAATCTGAAATTACTTGAACCACTTCGTATGCTATTTAAAGATGAAGTCAGACAGCTAGGTGAACGATTGGGGCTGCCACATGATATGGTATGGCGACATCCTTTTCCAGGCCCCGGTCTTGCGGTGCGCATCTTAGGTGCACTATCGCCTGAAAAAATTATTTTATTGCAAAAAGCAGATGCAATCTTCATTGAAATCTTACGCACCAGTGGTTGGTACGCCAAAGTAAGCCAAGCATTCGCAGTTTTATTGCCAGTTGACAGCATTGGAGTAACAGGTGACTGTCGTCATGTTGGGCCTGTAATTGCCTTGCGTGCCGTTGAAACAACAGACTTTATGACAGCTCGATGGGCGCACTTGCCCTATGAACTGCTGGAAAAAGCATCATTACGTATCATCAATGAAGTTCGTGGTATCTCTCGTGTCGTCTACGATGTAACTGGCAAACCACCTGCAACAATTGAGTGGGAGTAAGCCAAATTTGGCTCAAGATAAATGTTACTGGATACAGCGAGCTCTCGTATTGGCTGATAAGGCAAGTGAACAAGGTGAAGTCCCTATTGGTGCTGTGCTCGTCTCACATGATAACTTGATTGGCTGTGGGTGGAATCAGCAGATTGTAGGACATGATCCAACAGCACATGCTGAAATACAGGCTCTACGAGATGCAGGGCAGCATATTCATAACTACCGCCTTATTGACACAGTGCTCTACGTCACATTAGAACCATGCTTAATGTGCTTAGGAGCCTTATTCCATGCACGTATAAAACACCTGGTATTCGGTGCATTTGACCCTAAACTTGGAGCTACTCGTCAACTTGAAACAATCATGCCCTCCCAAAACCATAAATTCACCTGGGAAGGGGGTATATTAGCGAACCAGTGTGCAAAGCGGTTACAGGATTTTTTTAAACAACGCAGGTAAGCAAATAATGTTCTATTACAGGATACGGTCTAACAACAGTATTGATTAATCTATATATAGGCTAAGATAATCTACCCTTATGAATTAATTGGTCAAAATAGGTGAAGCAACAAGGCTTTTACAGATTCCTCAACACACAGAAAGTGGGAGTAAACAGGCGCAGATCAACCCAGATAATCTCAATTAACATAGATTATCAGTAATAGTACATACAGCTCGAGAACCTAACAGACTTGAGTTGTTTACCTAATTGTTCTTGTTACTCAGGGTTAATCTCAATATTCTCACCATCTGTCACAACACTTAGATCCCCGCCGTCACCTGTGCCTATATTGGCTTGTGACAACGATATGCTTTCAGATAGGGGGCCATAAGGATATGCAACGTAAATAGTGATACTGCCCTCTTCACTTTCTCCAACTGTGTGAAGATAAATATCACTTTCACCTTTTTTTAGGGTATTATCGTAGAACTTCATTATCTTGATTACAGATCCATTGTCCGCCTCTACAAGCATGGTATAGTCTGAAGTAGTGGCAGTTAGTGTATTTCCGTAAAAACCTGTAATCATCATGCTGCTATTTGTACTGCCTCTTAGGTAAACAGCCTTGCCAGCACTGTTGATAATATTATTATAGAATCCATCAATCGTTACACTTCCTTTATGTTCTGAGTTAATAAAAACACCATAACTACCAGCATTAATCACATTATCGTGGAGTCCATCAATCATTACACTTCCATCATTCCATGAGTAAATAGCAATACCGCACTCACTGGCATTAATCGCATTATCGTGGAGTCCATCAATCATTACACTTCCATCATCACCTGAGTCAATAACAACACCTTCGCAACTGGCATTAATCGTATTATCATGGAATCCATCAATCGTTACTACTCCATATGAGCGCACAGAAACACCAGTTTCACCAGCAATCGTATTATTATAAAGTCTATCAACCTCTACTACTCCATCATCTGAGTAAATAAGAATACCGTTATCACCAGCATCAATCACATTATCATGGAATCCACGTAGAACCATCTTAGTGCTTGTTCCAATGCTAGCAAAAACTATGCCTGAAATATTATTCTGACTTTTAAGGGTATTATTGTTTATAAAAGCTTCAACAAAAGACCCTTCTTGGGCATAGATTGTAACAACTCCATATTCTTCCACATCAGTTATACCCGTGTCGATTGTACTATTTTTAATCGTTACAATAGCATTCGTATTTTGCTGCTTTAAATAGATCAATGAGTTACCCACAATACTATCAATTGTAAGCAGCCCCAGTGACACAGAAGGATCTGCGACCTTTATAATATAAGTGTTGCCATCTGAAGAAGCTTTTAGTGTCAGGTCGGATACTATATTGTTGGTGGTTAGATGTAAGACATCTGTTTCTGCATCAACAGCATCTAATGTACCACCACCTGATAGTTTGGCAGTGAAGATTTGGCCTTCTTCTTCAAATATATGACGTCCACCTGTAATCACCTGGCCTGTAGCGAGTATTTTGGCATCGTCTTCAA
>PIWD01000077.1 GCA_003354005.1 Gammaproteobacteria bacterium
AATTAAGCTAATTGCCCCTGAAAATAGAAAGGACATCTCAATGAAAAATCAGCACTACTTAGCAAACGTTTATTGCGGAAAAGTAGCTCAACGCTATGGTATGGAAACAGCGATAGATAAATCCCCTGTTGCTGGTAGTTTGTATTTATCAGCAGAAGGCTTAGCGGGTGATGATTATGCAGATAAAGCTCACCATGGTGGGCCTGACCGAGCCCTAACTCAATACCCTTTCGAGCACTATGCTTATTGGCAGGAAAAATATGGCGCGAACTTTGTTGATAGCGCTAACGGACAAGTGGCTGGCATGGGAGAAAATCTTAGTTCAAAAGGGATGACAGAAGAGTCTGTTTGTTTAGGGGATAGATATCAGTGGGGCGAAGCTGTGATTGAAGTGAGTCAGCCTCGCTCACCTTGTTTTAAGCTGGGTAAGCGCTGGGGTATTGAGGCGTTCTCTGTAGATATGCAGGCTATTAGTCGCTGTGGTTGGTTATATCGTGTGATTACTCCAGGTATGGTGAGCGTGGAACAACCGCTGGAATTAATTGCCCGAGTTGATAATGCGATGAGCATAAAAGCAGTGTGTGATAGTTATTTTGGTGATCCACTTAATACTGAAAAACTGCAGATGTTAAGGCAACAAAATACACTAGCTGATAGCTGGATGGATAAAGTGAAACAACGCATAGCAACCAACCAAGTAGAAGATTGGAATTTCAGGTTATATGGCCATGCGTGATTTTTGTTGGTAGTTGGCTAATTAAGCGCAGTATGTTTACTTAGATTAGTCGCTAATAAATCAATAAAACTTCGTACTTTCGATGAGGATAATTTATCTTCGCGGTGCACAATGTTTACTGGCATAGGCTCTTGTTCAAAAGGCTCGAGTATAAATTTAAGTTTGTTACTTGTTAGCTCTGTCGCTACTTGATAAGAAATTATGCGAGTTATACCAAACCCCGCCACAGCTGCGTTAATCGCCGCTTGGTTGCTGGTGACACTTAACCTTGATTTGATGCGTTGATTAATCACCTTGCCATTATCTACAAATTTCCAGTCAGGATTGATACTACCTACCTGCGATTCAATCAGTGTGTGGTTTTCTAAATCATTATAGTGTTGCGGAATACCATGTTTGGCCAAATACTCCGGTGAAGCGACCAAGGCTAAACGAACGGAGCCCACTTTTTTAGCACGCATTGATGAATCAGGCAGCGCACCAATACGTACACCCACGTCATAACCTTCTTCTAATAAATTCACCACGCGGTCTAAAAATACCGTGTTTACTGTTGTTTTTTCATGAGTATTTAGATACTCGATCACTGATGGCAATACATATTGCTGACCAAATAAAACCGGCGCGGTAACACTGATAGTGCCCTGCGGGGCTGCATTGATGCCTTGAGCAGCTTCATTGGCTATTTTTATGTCATCAAGAATACGCTTAACATCGTCTAAATAACGTAATCCTGCGTCAGTAACCCGCACATAACGGGTAGTACGGTTAAATAACTTCACCGATAGGCGATCTTCTAATGTCGCAATAGCCCGCGTAACAGTCGGTGGTGACATTTTTAATCGACGACTTGCAGCCGCAAAGCCTTGCTCCTCTGCCACAGCGACAAAAACCGACATTAACTGTATTTGGTCTAACATTCACTGTTCCAATAACTGAAATAATCAATTGTATATTCTGGTTATTCTTAATGAAAGTGTTTTGTTGCACTATAGATTCATCCTAATAAAGGGATACAACAAATACGTTAACTAGATAGCAAAGG
>PIWD01000001.1 GCA_003354005.1 Gammaproteobacteria bacterium
ATTTCTTGTATGCGTGCCGTATTGGTTGATGGTGCGCATAGGCAGTGGTGGGTAGATTGCTTGAGTTGTCCACCAGTAGCACCAGTTAGGCCGATCGTTAGAGCCTGCTTCTCTTTTGCGTATGTTACACCTTTAATAACATTAGCACTGTTCCCAGAGGTGCTGATTGCCATGACGATATCATTTGGTTTAAGTAGAGCCTCTAGCTGGCGTTTAAAGATGATATCATAATGATAGTCATTGGATAGGCTTGTGAGTACTGATGAGTCTGTTGTTAAGGCAATAGCTGGTAGGGCATGTCGTTCACGGGTAAAACAGCCGATAAGTTCTGCTGCGATATGTTGTGCGTCAGCTGCACTGCCACCGTTCCCAAATAAAAACAGCGTTGCACCAGCCTTGAAGTGTTCTATCATTGCCGTGCTGACTAATTCTATGCTTGGGAAAAGGGAGCGCAATTGCTCAAACGACCTCTGATGATCCTCAAAGACTTGTTGGATATGATTGAGCATATATTAAACTCCTGATAATCTTCATTGTATTATGATGTTAGAATTTTAGCAATTGATTTTTACCTCAAAAAAAAGAGAAAATTCACTTAACAATGAGCCTGGAAAAGTGCTAGACTTCTGACTGCCCAGGTGAGGAGTTGAGGGGTAGATAAGTTGGCGGTACGGACGAATACAAGAGCAGGGTAAATAGCAAGAAAATGAGCGAACATGATTCTCTGACAGATATCGATGAACTTGAAACACAAGAGTGGCTGGATGCATTTAGCTGTGTTATTGCAGGTGATGGTAAAGATCGTGCTGCTTATCTGATAGCACGCTTACAAACACTTCTTGCCAGTGAAGGGCCTGTTACGGGCTTACCAGCTTTACAGACTGATTATGTCAACACATTAAGCACAGATGAGCAGAAAGTATTTCCGGATGATCAAAAGCTATTCCTTTCATTGCTAGCATTGTTACGTTGGAATGCTATGGTGATGGTTGTTAGGGCTGGCAGAATTGCACCTGAAATTGGGGGGCATATTGCAAGCTACGCTTCTATCGCGACCCTATATGAAGTTGGATTTAACTATTTTTTCCGTGGAAATACCAAGAATTGCTTAGGTGACCTGGTTTATTTCCAAGGTCATTCATCACCTGGCATTTATGCCAGAGCCTTCTTGGAAGGGCGCATTACAGAAAAACAATTGACACGATTCAGACGGGAAGTCGATGGAGGCGGTTTATCTTCTTATCCACATCCTTGGTTGATGCCAGATTTTTGGCAGTTCCCAACTGTTTCTATGGGATTGGGGCCGTTACAGGGAATTTATCAGGCACGTTTTACAGATTATTTGGTGAATCGTGGACTGATTGCTGATAGTGATCGTAAAGTTTGGGTATTTTGTGGTGATGGTGAAATGGATGAGCCAGAATCATTGGGTTCGATCACGTTAGCAGCGCGTGCCCAGTTAGATCGCCTGATTTTTGTCGTCAACTGTAACCTACAACGCCTAGATGGTCCGGTACGGGGTAATGGAAAAATCATTCAAGAACTTGATGCACTGTTCAGAGGGGCTGGTTGGCACGTAATTAAAGTAATTTGGAATAGTCGCTATGATGAATTATTTGCTAAAGATGAAAAAGGCTTATTACGTAAGCGGTTACTTGAACTATGCGATGGTGATTATCAACGCTTAAATGGTTATGACGGTGCGCGTTTACGCACTGCATTATTTGGTGATAGCCCAGAGCTAATGCAAATGGTTGCTGATTGGTCAGATGAGTCCATTGAAGAGCTAGGGCGTGGTGGCCACGATGTGCAGCAAGTTTATGCTGCGTATGCAGCAGCAGTGGCCTACCGTGGAAAGCCAGTGGTTATTTTAGCCAAGACTGTCAAAGGTTATGGTATGGGTAGTATTGCTGAGGGTCAAAATATTGCCCATCAGCAAAAGAAAATGAGTGAGGAAGATCTTGTCAGATTTGGTCGGCTTTTTGACCTGCCTTTAGGCGAAGAAGAGATGAAGCAGCTAAAATTTTGTAAGCCATCTTCAGACCATAGCGTGATGCGTTACCTCAAAGAACGGCGAGATGCTTTAGGGGGGCATGTGCCAGAGAGACAAGTTATTAATCGGGCTTTACCGATTCCTGCATGTACTGTATTTGAGTCATTGCTGGTAGGTAGTGGTGATCGAAAGATCTCAACCACCATGAGTTTTGTGCGTATACTCGGTATTTTGTTGCGTGATAAAGCATTAAAGGAACATTTGGTGCCGATTGTGCCTGATGAAAGCCGTACATTTGGCATGGAAGGTTTATTTAGACAAATTGGTATTTATTCACCTCTAGGTCAGCGTTATGAGCCCATTGACCGTGAACAGATCATGTATTACCGTGAAGCCAAAGATGGACAGCTATTACAAGAAGGCATTAACGAAGCGGGGGGTATGTGCTCCTGGATAGCAGCCGCAACTTCCTACACGAATCATAATATTCCTATGATTCCCATGTACATTTATTATTCCATGTTTGGCTTTCAGCGAATGGGTGATTTAGCTTGGGCTGCAGCCGACATACGCGCACGAGGATTTTTATTTGGAGCAACTTCAGGTCGAACCACTTTAGCGGGTGAAGGCTTGCAACATCAAGATGGGCATAGCCATATCTTTGCTAGCTTGATTCCTAATTGTCGTGCCTATGACCCCACATTTTCCTACGAACTAGCCGTTATTATTCACCATGGCTTACAGGAAATGTTCGTAGATCAAAAAGATTACTACTACTATATTACTTTGTTGAATGAAAATTATACACATCCACCTATTCCAAAAGGTGCGGAGTCTGGCATTATACAGGGAATGTACCTATTCAAGCAGTCAAAACCTAACAAGAAGCGACACCTGCAACTTTTAGGTTGTGGTGCTATTTTACGTGAAGTCATTGCCGCAGCCGAATTATTGCAGGAAGATTATCAAGTGACCGCTAATATTTGGAGTGTAACCAGCTTCACTGAATTGAAACGACAAGCCTTGCATATCGAGCGATATAATCACCTACATCCAAGTGCAAAACCTAAAATAGACTATGTCACACAATGTTTACAAAATCAAGCAGGCCCAGTTGTGGCAGCTACAGATTATGTTCGTGCCTTTGCCGAGCAAATACGACGCTATGTACCCAGTAGCTATCATGTATTAGGGACAGATGGCTTTGGTCGCAGTGATACGTCTTCCAAATTACGTAACTTCTTTGAAGTTGATCGCTATGCCATAGCTTATGCAGCCATAAAATCTTTAGCCGACCGAAGCTTACTACCGGCTAATTGTGTACAAGATGCCTTAAAACGTTATCATATTGACCCTAAAAAGCTTGATCCGTGGTGTGTTTAGGTAGTTCATATAGAAAGGAGAAAGACTTTGTCTGAAAAGAAGCAAATCCTAGTCCCAGATCTCGGTGGTGCTGGTGGTGCTGTTGTAATTGAATTATTTGTTAAACATGGTGATACCATTGCAATTGACGATCCTGTCTTATTGCTGGAAGGTGATAAGGCGACTATGGAAGTACCCTCTCCTGTAGCGGGTGTGATTGAATCTTTGGCTCTTAAAGAGGGGGATAAAGTTAATACAGGAGATGTCATGATGTATGTTCAGATTGCAGGTGAACCGACAGCAACGGCAGAGAAAAGTGAAAAAGCCCCTGTTATTCCTGTTGCAGCAACTGCACTGGCAGCTCAAAGTGCATCGCCAGAAGTACCAAAACAAGCGGGTACAATAAATGCAGGTCCAGCGGTGCGTCGTTTGGCGCATGTCTTGGAAGTCAATTTAGCCGATATTCGAGGTAGTGGCCGTGCAGGGCGTATTCTCACGCGTGATGTTTACACGTGGATAAAATCGCGTCATCAAGTCATAGGAGGGCAAGCAGCCTCTAGCATGCCAGATATTGATTTTTCCGTGTTTGGAGAAATTGAAAAGCAACCACTGCATAAAATCAAACAAATGACTGGGAGACATCTCAGTATAAGTTGGCAGACCGTGCCACATGTGACTCAGTTCCATGAAGTGGATATTACTGAATTAGAAGCATTCAGACAGGCTAACAAAGCTCAAGTTGCAGAGCAGGGTGGACGTTTGACTCCACTTGTTTTCATTATGAAAGCGACGATTGATAGCTTACAAAAATTTCCGAACTTCAACTCTTCACTTGATGTGCAGAATAAGCAGCTTATTTTAAAAAAATATTTCAATATTGGGATTGCAGTTGAAACCCCAGATGGCTTGGTTGTGCCAGTTGTTCGTGATGTTGATAAAAAAGAAATTATACCGTTAACGAAAGAGTTAGTGGAAGTCAGCCGAAAAGCGCGCAAAGGTCAACTCGATATCAAAGCAATGCAAGGTGGGTCAATTACAATTTCTAGTTTAGGTGGTTTAGGTGTCGGCTCTTTTACGCCAGTGGTCAATATACCCGAAGTTGCTATTTTGGGTGTTGGCAAAGCTGAAATAAAGCCAGTCTATCAGAACGACAACTTTGTACCTCGTTTAATGTTACCACTGTGTCTGTCTTACGATCATCGTGTAATTGATGGTGCAGAAGGTGCGCGTTTTATCATACATCTAGCAAGCTGTTTGTGTGATATACGCAATCTATTACTATAGGAGTAGCTCATGAATAAAAAGTCAAATCAAAAAACGCAAGTCCTTGTTTTAGGCAGTGGGCCTGGCGGTTATGCAGCAGCTTTTTATGCTGCAGATCGCAAGAAATCAGTAGTCTTAGTTGAGCGTGATAACCTGGGTGGTGTTTGCTTAAATATTGGCTGCATTCCTTCCAAGACCTTATTACATGCTGCTAAAGTTATCGAAGATGCCAAAGACATGGCGGACAAAGGTGTTATCTTTACGGAGCCTAAAATCGATATTCCAGCCTTGCGTGCATCAAAAGAAAAAGTCGTCAAACAGCTTACAATGGGTTTGGCAGCACTTGCTAAACAGCGTAACGTGACTGTCATAAAGGGTGAAGGGCACTTTATTGATGCACATCATATGCAAATTGATGGTGAACATGGCAAACAAACGATCAGTTTTGAGCAGGCAATTATTGCTGCTGGATCAAGACCCATTCAATTGCCGTTTGCCCCAAATGATGATGAGCGCATACTAGACTCAACTGGGGCGTTAGAACTCAAAGCTGCAGGTAAACGCTTACTTGTCATAGGAGGGGGTATTATTGGTTTAGAGATGGTTACCCTATACCAATCATTGGGAACGGAGATCACCATTGTTGAAATGACGGATCAATTAATTGAGGCTTGTGATGCTGATATTGTCAAACCACTCCATCAACGCTTGAAAAAACGCTGTAAAGACATTTGGCTCAGCAGTAAGGTAACGGCAATCGAGGCTAAAAAAGATGGTATATGGGTGAAGTTTGAGGGCAAGGATGCGCCTAAAAAACCAACTTGCTTTGACTACGTGCTGGTTGCCGTTGGTCGAACGCCAAATGGCAAACTGATTGCAGCCGATAAAGCTGGTGTAAACGTCAGTCCACAGGGTTTTATTCCAGTTGATCAAAGTATGCGTACCAATGTTGAGCATATCTTTGCCATTGGGGATGTTGTAGGGCAGCCCATGCTAGCTCATAAGGCAACCCATGAGGGTCATGTTGCAGCAGCCGTCATTGCAGGTAAGCGACACATCTTTTCCCCAAAAGTCATCCCAAGCGTTGCCTATACCGACCCTGAAATTGCTTGGGCGGGAGTCTTAGAAAAAGAAGCAAAGCAACAAAAACTAAACTATGACGTTGCCACCTTCCCTTGGATAGCTAGCGGTCGGGCATTGAGTATGGGGCGTAGTGAAGGGCTAACAAAATTGATTGTTGACAAAGACACTGGTTGCGTCATCGGTGGTGCCATCGTGGGTATTCAAGCTGGTGATTTGATTAGTGAAGTTGCCTTAGCCATTGAGATGGGATGTGATATTGAGGATATTGGTTTAACTATCCATCCACACCCTACTTTATCGGAAACATTGATGTTAGCATCTGAGATGCTTAGTGGTACGATTACAGATCTCGTCTATAAACCGAAGAAGAGAAGAAATTGAAGAGAAAATTTAACATAAGGAAAAAATAATGGGAGTTAATACAATACATGCAGGCCGTTCCATACCAGACGACATACATGTTGTCATTGAAATACCAGCTCACAGTGGCCCAGTAAAATATGAAATTGATAAAGAATCTGGTGCTGTCTTTGTTGATCGTTTTCTGACTGTCGCCATGCATTATCAATGGCATTATGGCTACGTCCCACAAACCTTGGCCAAAGATGGTGATCCTGTTGATGTCCTAGTACTGGCACCTTTTCATGTTATCTGTGCTTGTGTCATTCGCTGTCGACCTGTTGGGATGCTGGTGATGGAAGATGAGTGCGGTATTGATCATAAAGTACTTGCCGTACCAGTTGATCATATCACGAGGCATTACAAGAAAATAAAAAACTATGATGATTTACCTGAATCACTACTTGCTACTATTGTCCATTTCTTTAAACATTATAAAGATCTTGATGATAAGAAATGGGTTAAATTGCAAGGCTGGGAAGATGTGGAAGCTGCACGTAAAGAAATTATAACCAGCGTAAAACGCTACGAAGAATAGAGGTAACCAACTAAATAATGAAGCGTATCATTCTTTTTGCCATGCCTTGGCTGATATGGGTGGTAAGTTGCCTATTTATGCTGTATCAATTTTTCTTGCAAGTCTCGGTTAGCGTGATGGTGCCACAGTTGATGGTCGCATTTTCAGTTGATAGTAGTGACATTGGTATATTATCTTCCAGTTATTTTTTTTTCTACCTCATATTGCAAGTGCCAGCTGGCATGTTGGTTGATCGTTTTGGTGCTAGATGTATATTAACCATTGGTTTTTTCGGCTGTTTATTAGCATGTTATATGTTAGTGGAAGCCCAGAGGTTTTGGTTGGCTGAAGTAAGCCGTCTTTTAATGGGATTAACGACAGCTCCAGCGTTTGCAGCGATATTTTATTTAATTGCCAATTGGTTTCATAAGCGAGATTTTGCACTTTTAGTAGGCTTAACTGAGATGCTAGGTATGCTGGGAGGGATGGCAAGTCAATTATATTTAGCCTATAGCTTACGCCATCTCGATTTTAGGCAAATACTCTGGATCTGTCTAATTGTGGGTATACCGCTTGCAGTATTAACCTACCTAATTATTCGTGATCGGCCACAATTCGTTTCTTCTGAGAAGATAACAGGTTCTGATACAAAGCAGAACTTACGGCTGAGTGCACCTAAGACAACGGTGTGGCAAGATTTTAATGTATTGATACGTATCAAAGGTGTGTGGGTAAATGGTTTATTTGCGATGGCTCTATGCTCAGTTCTGGATGCCTTTGCTGTTCTGTGGTGCGTACCATTTATACAAACCACATACAGTGTTTCCTTACAGAGTGCGACCTGGGGCAGTGCCTTGATTTTTCTGGGCATTGCACTTGGTGCACCATTATGGGCTTGGTTGCTCGTTCATTTTGGCAGGCAACGAATCATCATGTCTATTGCGACAATTATTTGTTGCTTGTCCTTGCTCGTTGTGATCTATGTTAAGCTCTCATTACCGTGGCTATTTATTAGCTTATTCATATCGGGGTTTAGCTCAAGTGTCTATGTGCTATGCTTTACCTTTGTAAAAGAGTTGGTTGTACCCCACGTGTTGGCAACGGCGATGGGATTGATGAACGTATTTTGTATGATCTTAGGATCTGCTATACTCCAGCCGTTGATTGGCTACTTGATAAAGTGGCATGCAATGGCAAATAACCATATGCCCTTGGTATTAGCTTCTGATTATCGGTATGCGCTCATTGTATTGCCTTTGAGTGTACTGGGCGGTCTGGTTTTGGTCTATTGGGTTGATGATGATCCATCGCCCCTTACCTTGCCACAGGTCAATCAAAATGTCTAATTAAAATGAGGTGTCGTCATGGTATTATTAGAGAAGTCTTTTTTAGAACTAGAACCCCTACGTGATGCCATTGTATCGGCTTACTCTGAGGACGAAACGGTCTGTGTTAAGCGTTTGCTTAAAGCAGGGAGATTGCCAGAAGACGCTATCACGCGTATCCAACAGAATGCTCATCATTTAATTTCAAGTATACGCCGTGCTAAGCGGCCTAAAATGGGTATTGAATACTTCTTACAGCAGTATCACCTGTCCAGTGAAGAAGGAATTGCCTTGATGTGTCTGGCAGAAGCACTACTAAGAGTACCCGACAAAGTCACAGTCAACGCATTAATTAGCGATAAAATCAGCATTGGAAAATGGCGTAATTATTTAGGAAAAAGTGACTCCTTGTTTGTAAATGCGGCTACCTGGGGCTTGATGCTCAGTGGTAAAATATTTTCTTCTAATGCCGATAGCAAAAAACGTTTATCTGGCATACTTACAACTTTCAGCAAGGGGACACAGCCCTTGTTCCGTCGTGCTGTTCTTGAAGCGATGAAAATTTTAAGTCGTCAATTTGTAATGGCAGAAAATATTGATGGAGCATTACGACGTGCGCGACCATTAGAAGCCAAAGGCTACCGTTATTCCTATGATATGCTGGGGGAAGCGGCATGTACGGCAGAAGATGCGGAACGCTATTTTGCTGCCTATCGTGAAGCTATTGATAAAATAGGACGCGGGAGCACTGATTCTAATATCCTATCACGTGGAGGCATCTCCATTAAACTATCAGCCTTACATCCACGTTATGAATTGTCACAGATTGAGCGTGTATTACCCGAAGTAACAGCCAGTCTTTTAGAATTAACCTTAGCTGCTAAACAAGCAAATATTGGATTAACAGTGGATGCTGAAGAAAGCAGCCGACTTGATTTATCCCTATCGATCATTGAAGCTGTATTTTCTGATAAACGCTTGGCTAATTGGGATGGATTTGGTATAGCAGTACAGTCCTATCAAAAACGGGCAATGCCCTTACTTGATTGGCTGATTGCTTTAAGTGAGCGTCATAAACGACGTTTAATGGTGCGTTTAATCAAAGGAGCCTATTGGGACAGTGAAATTAAAGAAAGCCAAGAACATGGCTATATCGATTATCCCGTCTTTACTCGTAAAATGTCCACAGATGTTTCTTTTTTAGCCTGTGCACGTAAGATTATTGCGTATCCAGGGGCAATTTACCCACAGTTCGCGACCCATAATGCCTATACCGTCGCAACTATCCTTGAATTAATGGATGGTCATCATGATTTTGAATTTCAGTGCTTACATGGGATGGGGGAACTCTTATATCGACAGATTGTTGAAAATAGTGACATTGCCTGTCGCATCTATGCGCCTGTTGGTAACTATGAATCCTTACTACCTTATCTGGTGCGTCGCCTACTTGAAAATGGCGCAAATAACTCCTTTGTAAATCGTATTGTTGATAAAGATATCCCCATTACACAACTGACTGAAGACCCCGTTAACTATGTGAATCGACTTGTGACCATACCAAATCCCTCAATTCCGCTGCCCCACGCTCTATATCAGAACTACGCACCAGGTAAGCAACGTACTAATGCATCTGGACGTAACTTAGATGACCTACATACCTTACAGCGTTTAGTTGCTTCTGGTGAACAATATAAGAGATACTTTTACCAGGCAGTGCCGACTTTATTAGCAAAAAGTGGGGAAATAGATTCAGACCGTAAGAAACCTATCTATAGCCCGACTGACCGAACCAACCAAATTGGCACATTAGTTGAAGCAACACCTAGCGAGATAAGGAATGGATTTGAATTAGCTTTACTCGCTGTGTCGAAATGGAATGAAAAACCAATCATTGAACGTGCTATGTACCTAGATCAGGTTGCAAGCCAGCTAGAAGAGAATTATCACCAACTCATTTTCTTATTGATATACGAAGCTGGTAAAACATTTGCTGATGCTGTGTCGGAAGTTCGGGAAGCGATAGACTTCTGTTACTACTACGCTGAACAGGCGCGCACTCACTTGGAAGAAATCCAACTACCTGGGCCAACAGGTGAATCTAACTGCTTACAACAACATGGCCGTGGTGTTATGCTGTGCATCAGCCCTTGGAATTTCCCATTAGCTATTTTTGCTGGTCAAATTGTTGCAGCATTAGTTGCAGGTAACGCAGTATTAGCAAAGCCAGCCAAACAGACCCCCTTAATTGCCAGCCGTTTTATTGAAATCTTACATGAAGCAGGTATACCGACAGATATTGCGCAGTTCATGCCATCCTCGCCTAAAGTGATAGCAGAAGTACTGAATGATGACCGTTTGGCAGGTGTATTATTTACTGGTTCAACCCAGACAGCACGAATCATCAATCGTGCCCTAGCAGCCCGAAATGGTCCTATCGTTCCCTTTATTGCTGAAACAGGTGGACAGAATGCAATGATCGTTGACTCAACAGCACTGCCTGAGCAAGTCGTACGTGACGTCATAAGTTCTGCATTTGGCAGTGCTGGTCAGCGTTGTTCTGCCTTACGTGTCTTATTTCTACAAGAAGAGACTGCAGACAAAGTGATCGACATGTTAAAAGGCGCGATTGCCGAACTGAACGTAGGCGACCCTATACGACTCGCGACTGACATTGGTTCCGTGATTGATGAAAAATCCCGTGAAGAGCTTGAAGCGCATATAAGCTACCTTGAAAGCATTGGTAAACACATTTCAAAAGCACCGTTAGCAACACAACTATCTGAGCAGGGATTCTTCTTTGCACCCCAGGCTTTTGAAATTGAAAGCATCGCACAGCTCAAAAAAGAAATATTTGGTCCCATTTTACATGTAATCCGTTATGCTCAGAGAGACCTCAATCAAATCATTGAATCCATTAACAACACTGGTTATGGACTAACCTTAGGCATTCACAGCCGTATTGAGTCCTTCCACAACAAAGTTATTAAATGTGCTCAAGCTGGGAATATCTATGTAAACCGCAACATGATTGGGGCAATCGTTGGCACTCAACCATTTGGTGGTGAAGGTTTATCTGGCACAGGACCCAAAGCAGGCGGGCCACATTACTTGCTGCGACTGTGTAAAGAGCGTACAGTTACAATTAACACATCTGCAGTGGGTGGTAACACCTCCTTACTTTCCCTGGAGAGTTAGGGGGATGTCAGTCTACTTTATAATAAAAAGGAGAGTTTTATGAAGGATAATAAGAAATATGCACTGGTTACGGGAGCGAGTCGTGGTATTGGACTTGCAGTTGCTACATATCTTGCGCGTGAAGGTTACCAGCTTGCCTTGATTGCAAGGCGAAAAAAACCACTTAAGCAACTGCAGGAAAAACTACAAGTGGAGCACGGCATAAGCGTTCATATAAGAGCCGTTGACTTGGAGAATTCGCACAATGCCTACAAGGCTGCTAAACAGCTTATCACAGAACTGGGGCACGTAGACATCCTATTCAATAATGCGGGGATCTTTCTGAGTGAAACCAGTAGTATGTCAATTGAAAACTTTTCAAAAACGATGCATATCAATATGTTTGCAGCTTTTGCAGTGGCCAAAGCCACTTCAGAGTACATGAAAAAACAAAATAGTGGTTATATCATCAACGTAGCCTCTATGGCTGGTAAGCATGGATTAGCACTTGGGGGAGGGTACTGTGCCTCCAAATTTGCACTTGTTGGGTTCAGCCAATCCTTGGGTCGAGAACTAGACCCTTATGGAATTAAAGTCACGGCAATTTGCCCAAGTGTAATTGATACCGACATGACAAAACACTTTGAGTTAGAAAATGCAAAGAAAATTAGACCAGAGGATATTGTGCAAACCGTAGATTATCTTCTGAACTTAAGTCCCAATGCCGTGATTGATAGTATTGATGTTCTGTGTCGGGCTATTATTTGAGCAGTATCCGTATCATAAATATTATTTTTTCAAGTGGTGTTTATCGCTCAAGTGTGTGATATTGTGATTCCGTACGTCTTGCTGTATTAGTTCAAAGTGTTTGACAGTACTTAGTTAACTGAGATATCATGCTTGGACGTTAGTATTTCGTATTTTGGAGGATTTATATTGTGGCCGTTCAAAAACACCGTAAGACGCGTTCGCGACGTGGGATGAGACGCTCTCATAATAGCTTATCTGAGCCGACGTTATCAACGGATGCCATAACAGGCAAGTTGCACCGTCGTCATCATGTGAGTGAAGATGGGACGTATCTTGGAAAGCAAATTATAGAAAGTGAGGTATAAAATCGACTTGTCTTCAAGCATTACAGTTGCGTTGGATTGTATGGGCGGGGATGTTGGTGTTGCTGTCGTCGTACCTGCTGCTATTCAAGCTCTTCGTAAGCATGATGATCTTGAGTTAATTTTGGTGGGACACAAGGCACAGATTGAGAAACAATTGTGTGCCTTAGGTTATCCTAATGGTCATGTGCGCTTATCAATTCGACATACTGAACAGGTTGTTACAATGGATGATTCACCTGTCCATGCTTTACGTAAAAAGAAAAATTCTTCCATGCGCATTGCGATTGATCTTGTACAACAAAATGTGGCGGCTGCTTGTGTTAGCGCGGGTAATACGGGTGCATTAATGGCGATTTCTCATTTTGTGCTTAAGACACTGCCAGGTATTAGTCGCTGTGCAATTATTGCAGCATTCCCCACCTATCAGGGTGGTCTGGTACACTTACTTGATTTAGGTGCAAATGTTGATTCAACTAGTGAGCATCTTTACCAATTTGCGGTAATGGGTTCTGTTCTCATTTCAACATTTGATAATATGACTGAGCCAAGGGTTGCCCTATTAAATGTTGGTATTGAAAACATTAAGGGAAATGAATGCGTGAAGGGTGCAGACTACTTATTGCGGAAAAGCGATGCAGTGAACTACATTGGATACATTGAAGGTGATCAAATCTTTAGTGGTTCTGTTGATGTGATTGTATGTGATGGCTTTGTTGGCAATGTAACATTAAAAAGTTGTGAAGGATTGGTAAAACTTGTTGTACACTACATGAAAGAGGCTTTCAAAAGTCATTTTTTCTCTAAAATAATTGGAATTTTAGCGAAACCTATGTTGCGAAAAGTTGTTTATCGTCTTGATACAACAGAACATAATGGTGCTTTACTGGGATTACGTGGGATTGTTTTAAAAAGTCATGGTAGTGCTGATGTGGCTAGTTTTGTCAGTGCAATTGAAAATGCCAGACGCAGTGCTGAAAAGCGTTTGCCAGAGCTAATTGAGCATCGTATGGCACATTTATTAGAAGAGGGTCGTTTATCGTAGTATGTATTATTCACGTATTATTGGCTCAGGTTCTAGCTTACCAGAGCGACGTTTGACAAATTTTGATTTGGAAAAAATGGTTGATACTTCGGATGCGTGGATTATGGAGCGTACAGGCATTTCCTCACGTCACATCGTAACCGATGAATCATCAGCTGATTTAGCGAGTGAAGCTGCAAAAGAGGCGATTGTAAACGCTGATATTGATCCGAAACTTATCGACTTGATTATTGTTGCAACATGTACGCCAGAGCGTTTATTACCAAATACTGGTTGTTTGGTTCAGAATGCTTTGGGTATTCGAGGTTGTCCAGCGTTTGATCTAAATGCTGCTTGCTCAGGTTTTATTTATGCCCTAAGTGTTGCGGATCAGTATATTAGCAGGGGACTCTATAAGCATATTCTAACTGTTGGTACAGATACCCTATCAAAAATTGTTAATTGGGAAGATCGTACAACCTGCGTATTATTTGGTGATGGTGCAGGTGCTATTGTTTTACGAGCTGATCATACACCTGGTATTTTGGGCACACATTTATACTCAGATGCTGCAAACCGGGATGTACTTTATGCAACAAAAACACATGCTGACACTTCACCGATTATTAAAATGCGTGGTCGTGAGTTATTCAAAGTGGCAGTTAACACTTTGGAGAAGTTAGCGATAGATACCTTAGATAAACATGGGTTTAAACATGATGATTTAGATTGGTTAGTACCACATCAAGCTAATTTGCGTATTATCAAAGCAGCTGCAAAACGACTGAAATTACCATTGGATCGTGTGATTCAGACCGTACAGAAGCATGGAAATACCTCGGCAGCCTCATTACCTTTAGCACTGCATGATGGGATTCAATCGGGTAAAGTCAAGCAAAATGAGTTAGTGATGTTAGAGGTTTTTGGTGCTGGTTTAACTTGGGGTTCGGCCTTATTGCGTTATTAAATTTCTGATAGGAGTATTATAACATGAGTCAAAATGGGCAACCTAAAATTGCATTTGTGACTGGTGCTAGTCGCGGTATTGGTCGAGCGATTGCGTTAAAATTAGCTTCTGAAAATGCATGTACCGTGATTGGTACAGCGACAAGCAGAGCTGGTGCTGATCGAATCAGCAAATTTTTTTCTGATGCAGGATTAAATGGTTATGGAGTAGTACTTGATGTTCATGAAACGGGGCAGATACAAAAAACGCTAGCAGAGATCATTGATCGACATCAAAGTATTGACATACTCATTAACAACGCTGGCATTACGCGCGATAATTTATTGATGCGGATGAAAGAAAATGAATGGTATGACGTTATAAAGGTTAATCTAGATGCTGCTTATTTCACAAGCAAGGCTTGTTTACGTACGATGATGAAAGCACGTTGGGGGCGTATTATTCAAATTGGCTCAGTGATTGGATCCATTGGGAATGCGGGGCAAAGTAATTATGCAGCCGCTAAAGCAGGTCTAATTGGTCTGACTAAATCATTAGCCTGTGAAGTTGCGCCACGCAATATCACAGTTAATCTAGTTGCGCCAGGCTTTATTGAAACTGATATGGTTGCTGCTTTGAGTGATAAACAGCGCCAGCAACTGGTTGAGCATATACCGAACAAAAAAATAGGAAAGCCCGAGGATATCGCCCACATGGTCTGTTTTCTAGCCTCATATCGGGCAGATTATGTGACGGGGCAGGTTATACATGTCAATGGTGGAATGTATTGAAATTAAGTGCTTGTAGTAGGAATTGCCTTTCCTTCAGTGCTAACAACAGTATTGATTATCTATTATAAGCTGAGATAATCTACGCTTATGAATCGATTGGTCAAGATAGGTGAAGCAGCAAGGCTAAGATTGTTTCTTAAAATGACATATTTGGCCAGATAATTTTTAGTTGTGTCTTGTTTTTTTTCAAGAATTAATGTATTATTAGTATGCTGGTATGGGCTACTTTAGCTGTATAGGTTTTTTTGTATTTATATAACTTACACAGTACTATCGCAGCGGGGTGCTTGTGTTATAGATAAGTTAAAGGGATGGTTATGACGTATAAACAAAGTAAAAAGGTTTCTCCAGAAGGTTTTTTTACAAAACATAGACTATTTCTACTATATCTCAGCATTATATTTTTAGTTGTTATCATATCACTATTCGTACTTTCATCTGTTGGGATATTTTTACCATTTTCTCTTACCAACATCATTATATTGCTTATCACTGGGGCTATCACACTTGCTGCAGTAATTGCTGGGGCTATTGCTCGGTATTTCCCTAGGGATACTTCACCTGCTAATGTGCGGACACTAGTCGACAGAGGGGTTTTAGATATAGTGAGTTACAGTCGTGACACTTCGTCGGTTATTATAGCAGAGTCAGTACACGAGAAAGTGGATTTAGTGGATTCAGTGGCTTCAGTGGCTTCAGTGGCTTCAGTGGCTTCAGTGGCTTCAGTGGATTCAGTGGCTTCAGTGGCTTCAGTGACTTCAGTGACTTCAGTGACTCCAGCGTGTGATGCCAATATTAATCAGAATTTTTCTACAAGTTGTGTTAATCCGTGGCGAAGAGAGATAGTTGAGCCTATGGATGATGATAACTCTCAGGAGAGGTATCCTACAGGTAGTATTGTTCTGCCTGATGCCACCGATATCAGTTTCAGGCTTTTCGTGCTTAGTGAGAAAAGTATTTTTATATCTAGATCAACAGATGCGAATATTAAACGACCATTTTTTGAATTAAATATTTTAATAAAGTTTTCCTGTGTGCTGATTGTTAGCATGCAATCTAAAAAACACAAGTTATCATTGTATCACTCAAAAGAACTTGATCTGTTACATGCTCTACTCTTCAGACTAAAACCAAAAGGTAGCAAAGTAGTTACATCAACAGTAAATAAGTTCCAAAGTTCATCAACTAACTTATCTTTGCCCCGCACTCTGAGTCATTGCATTGGGGGTATGAGTGGCATTATGTCAGCAACCTCTTCTGAACAAACACATTTTGAAGAGACTGAACCTGATAGTTCCTTAACCATTTATCCTGCAAATAACAAAACCTACATTATACCTGATTACGTGAATATTGTTATTTATTATATTGCTTCTGCTATTGCTGTTAAGCGTTTACTTTCTATTTATACGGGGCAAGGTGATAATGGATTAGACGTTATGTCTACCAAGCATACTGGTTTGAATGTGAATGAGTCTTTAAATATGACTGTTCCAGTTTCGCAGATTATATCACCAGAAAGTTGTGAGTTATTAATTTTATTATCTCTCTTACCTTCGACCTGCATAAGGTATTTCACTAATAGAGCTACTAACAGTAGTAGTAATCTTTCACTAGAGCCAGTCAATTTATTAAAACTACATTTGTTAAATGCACTCTATCACATGCAAAAATTTAATAACATCTTCGGAGGAAGGTATACACATACCCCATTTGCTTCAAGCCCCAAACAAATATCAAACAACAAAGTAAATTTAGTTGCTTCTCCTACATCAACAGTTTTAAGTACATCCAGCCTTAATAGTGTAATTCTTTCTGTGGATAGGTCTTTAAATATGAATGTTGCGATTCTACATACTATGTATACAGGAGATAAGTTCCCAAATTCATCAGCTGACTTATCTTTGCCCCGCACTCTGAGTCTTTACACTGGGGTTATGAGTGGCCTTATATCAGCATTCTCTTCTGAACAAACACATTTTGAAGAGACTGGACTAGGTGGTAATATCTCTGACATTTATTCTGCAAATGGGTCTTTAAGTACGAATAGTATAATTCCGAAGGTTATGTTACTAGAAAGTGAAGAAGCAGATGAACTTAATATGCCACTAGTTACAGATCTCCTTGAGGTAAACATTCTGAGTGATGATGTAACTCATGACAGTGATAACATGATTCTTCCAATAAGTGATAATGTGCTAGAAGTTGTGCTTCTCAGTCCTGATAGTTCCACAGTTACTGTTGTAGACGATATTACTGCAGTAGAATCTCCTGAAGTGAAAAGTACATCTATCTTGGAGTCAAAATTCAACTCGTTTGAGTGTGAGATAGATAGTGAAATCTCAAAATTATCAGATTGCAGTCAAGCACATGAGCCAATTACAAATGTATTGAGTGACATGGCCGCTTTAGATACATCATGCTACGGGTACAAAGCCTTAAACTCCTCAGTATTATTAAGTGGCGTTGGCGTGCAATTAGATGAGTCAATTGCAGATTTATGGAATAGCACAGAACATGTAGATGTACCATTTACGTGCACGGATAGCAATCAATTTTCTGAAATAAATAGCAATCAATTTTCTGAAATAAATAGCAATCAATTTTCTGAAATAAATAGCAGTTTATTTTTTAGAAATAGAAGTAGCAGTTCACTTCCAATTTTTAAAAATAACACTCCATTTTTAAGAAATAGCAGTCTATCTTTTGAAGGAGGAGGTAACGTTTTTGCAAAATGCGGGAAGGCTATAGGAAATATTAGATGGTATATGAGTGGTAATAGATGATTTAGATAAAGCAAATATTGAAAAGTAACCCTGGTTTATCCTATAATCGCTGGGTTGGTTTTAGTGTATAAACCAAGCAACATAGTATATATCAGAATCCGATTGGCGTTAAAGTTTCAAAGGCATTTTGATGTGCGGATTGGTTTTGCGCTCATACATTAAACAGGTTTTCCTATGGGGTTGCTAATTTTTCAGGGAATTTGACACCTATGTTTCGTCCTTTTATCTTATATGTTGCAAGTCGCTATATACGGGCACGTTGTCACCGCTATCGTTATTTTGTTTCATTTATTTCTATGGTGTCGGTCTTAGGTATTGGACTTGGTGTTGCTATTCTTATTACCGTGTTGTCAGTTATGAATGGCTTTGAACGTGAGATTCGTGGGCATATTATCCCTTTAATGCGACAAGTTGTGGTGCAGCATCCACAGGGTATAGCATCATGGCCTAAGCTTATAGGACAAATCAAGCAGCATACCCACGTACGAGCAGTTGCACCTTTAGTTGAAGGACAGTCTTTACTACAAGCTCAGGGTGAGGTTGCCCCGAGTTTTGTACAAGGTATTTTGCCACAAAAACAGCAGCAGGTTATGGCATTGAAACAGTATATGGAACAGGGGAGCTTATCGAGTTTAAAGGCTGGTGCATTCAATATCATATTGGGTTATCAGTTAGCAGCGCAGCTAGGGGTTGATCGTGGTGACCAGATTATTGTATTGACACCTAAGATTAAGATAACACCTATTGGAGTGATACCACGTCTTAAGCATTTTAGGGTCAGTGGTATTTTTCATATTGCTGATGCCAGCGGTTTGGATGCAAGTTTAGCATTCATTCACTTGAAGGATGCACAAGCCTTGCTTTCCATGGGGAATAATATAACGAGTCTACAGCTTAAATTAGATGATATTGATCAAGCACCACAGGTACGTCAAGACCTTTACCAATATTTAGGTGGTGATTATTTTATTAGTGACTGGCGAGCACAATATGGCACTTATTTTGATGCTATTGCTATGGAAAAACGTATGCTATTTTTAATTCTATTATTGATCGTTGCAGTGGCAGCCTTTAATTTAGTTTCTAGTTTAGTTATGGTAGTACGTGATAAACAAGCAGATATTGCTATTTTGCGAACCTTAGGTGCTACACCAGCCATGGTTATGTATATTTTTTTATTACAAGGAGCTATGCTCGCTGGCCTAGGTACGCTGCTGGGGGTTGGTCTTGGCTTACTTTTATCACATTATGCTAGTGCGATTGTATCAGTATTACAGCATTGGCTTCATCGTTCACTTGTTCCTGCCTCAATCTACTATATTGACTATCTACCGACGCACATTGATTACCATGAGGTAGCTAACATTGCTTTGCTAGCATTTGCTCTGGGGCTGAGTGCAACCCTCTATCCAGCATGGAAAGCCTCACGAGTTCAACCTGTTGAGGCATTAAGAGATGCATGATTCTAAACAAAAGCAACTTGAGCCTGTTTTACATTGCCATCGTGTCAGCAAATATTACCGTGATGGCCGACGTCGTACCAGAGTATTGCGGGATCTGTCACTATCACTAGCAGTTGGTGAGCGGGTTGCAATTCTCGGCAGTTCAGGGAGTGGTAAAAGCACACTGTTACACTTATTAGCAGGTTTATTGATGCCTAGTAAGGGACATATAGATTGGTCATCCAACAAAGCGATTGAAAGCTATACTGAAACGCGTCGAGCAGCATTGCGTAATCAGTACTTAGGGATGGTCTATCAGTTTCATTACCTACTGGCTGAATTTAATACCCTAGAAAACGTCTGCATGCCCTTATTGCTACGTGGTATCATGCCTAAACAGGCGCGCCATGAAGCGACAGACTTACTCAAACAGGTGGGCTTACAGCACCGCCTCAATTATGCAGTGAACCAATTATCAGGGGGTGAGCGTCAACGTGTCGCAATTGCACGGGCATTAGTCACGAAACCAGTCTGTTTGCTTGCTGATGAGCCAACTGGTAACTTAGATCAACACACTTCAGAGCAAGTCTACCAGCTTCTACTTGATTTAAGCGAACAACACACCATGAGCTTATTACTAGTCACACACGATCAAATATTAGCTGCTCGTATGAACCGAATCTTACAATTATGTGATGGACAACTCTATGAGAACGAAGTCAATCCTCCCATCGTTAGCAGTTAGTTACCTACTGGGCTTATTATACTTATACCATCAATCGGTTCTACCTTCCGTTCTGAATCGAGCTATTGTGTTGGGAGTGGCTATTTTTTTTCTTATCCTTTCATTTTTTGTTGCAAAGTGTGACTTAAAAATGGACTCAGAATATGTATTTAGTTTTAGTAAAAGACATCTTTTTGCCCAATCTATCCATCTGCAAACATTTTTGAGCAAGTTGCAAAAACACAAACTTCAACTTGTCCCAACACAAGCATGTATTTGTTTAGCAAGCCTGTTGATTGCCTGGGTATGGGGTGCTTGCTATAGCCAACATCAATTAACAAAACGCTTGCATTTAGTGGGGCAGTTCAACAAATCGATGACTATTGTAGGGCGAGTGATCAGCTTGCCGTCACGTGGGGCGTACCAGCAACGCTTTAGCCTATTGGTCGATCACCTTGGGCTAGAACATGTTATCATACAGTTAAGCTGGTATCTCTCCCGTCACAACCCATTACCGCGACTACATCTAGGGGATATCTGGCAGCTTAATGTTCGCTTACACTTACCACGGGCACTACTCAATCCTGGTGGTAAGGATATGGAAGCCCATTGGTTAGCAAAAGGGGTTAGTGCTGTAGGTAGCGTAGTAAACCGTGCTGATAATCACATGATAGGCCATCGGAGAAGCCTAATTGACCAATGGCGTAATCACTTATTCTACTACATAAAAGATAAGCTACCGTATTCACCAGTTAAACCGCTGATTCTCGCCTTAAGTTTAGGATTTAGTCAAGGACTAAGCAGTGATCACTACAAAATTTTGCGTGATACAGGAACCGTACATTTAATGGCCATATCAGGATTGCATATTGGATTAGTAGCAGCTTTCTTTTATGGGATTGCAAATGTTCTGTGGCGCATTGGTTCACCTCTGATGCTACTTTTACCAGCACAACAGTTTGCAGCATTGATTGCCTTGCTGGGCAGTACCCTATATGCGGCATTAGCTGGTTTTTCATTACCGACACAACGTGCCTTATGTATGCTCACGGTTCTATTATCAGCACGTTTGTTGAGGAGATGCTTAGTCAAACGGTATCATTTATGGTTGGCCTTATTGCTGATCTTAATCTATGACCCATTAGCGGCACTTACGCCAGCTTTTTGGTTATCTTTTGTGGCTGCCTGGGTCTTATTGGGTGGTAGTATCAGTCATAGAGGATTTGGTGGGTGGTGTCGATCATTTTTGTGTATACAATGGCGGATTGGGCTTGCGATGATACCCTTGACTCTGTGGTTTTTTCATCAATTTGCCTATCTAGGTTTTCTTGCCAACCTGCTCGCAGTTCCATGGATCAGCTATTTAGTCATGCCCTTTTTGTTGCTTGCCTGTTTATGCTGCTTATTGCACGGTTATATCTTGAGTGCCCCTTTGTTTAGCTTAGTTACCTTCAGCCTACAGAAACTATGGTATGTACTACACAGCCTATCAGCATTACCACTAGATACTTGGCAGCATCACTTACCCTTACACTCGCTCCTATTGATGGCAGGTACATGGTGTCTCTCAACAATGATGGGAGGTTATTTATCGGTTTATAGCTTACTTGGTATGTGGCTAGTCTTCCTGTACCTCCCATTTGGCAAATCGCCAGCTTATGGGCAATGTCAGTTAAGCGTACTTGATGTTGGGCAAGGATTATCAACTGTTATTCGCACACATCGGCATACATTAGTTTTTGATATGGGTCCTCGTCATTATGGGGGATTTGACAGTGGTACGCGTATTGTCCTACCATATTTAAGGCATCTTGGCATAACGGATGTTAACCGTTTAATTATCAGCCATAGCGACAATGATCACGCTGGTGGTGCGCCTGCTTTGAAACAAGCCTTTCCACGAGCCATAGTAATTGACAACCTTAAAAAGCCTAACCTTACGAGTAAAAAAATTGGTAAGAAGCGAGACAGAGAACGGCATTACTTTTGCAAGGCGGGCTTGCAGTGGGAATGGGATGGTGTCTTATTTGAATTCCTGACCATCCCAACTAAATTTGCTAAACCAGGCAATGACCATGCTTGCGTTATGCGCGTCTCAGTTGGGCGACAGGCTATTTTATTACCAGCCGACATTGAACATCATGCAGAAGCCTATCTGGTCGAACACCAGCGGGATAAACTCTCTGCAACAGTACTGATTGCCCCCCATCATGGAAGTATCAGCTCATCTAGTCCAGCATTTGTAAAGGCCGTTCAACCAGAATATGTAATTTTTCCAATCGGATGGCATAACCGTTACCATTTTCCGCACCAGCGTGTTGTCAGCCGTTATCACGCCATTTCAGCAAAGCTACTCGACACAGCGAGCTGTGGAACAATTGAAATGAGCCTAGGTCTCAATATCGATCTAAACAGTAGCATACACTGTTACCGTAAAATACATCATCGTTTTTGGTATACACACTGATATAGATCTTTTAGCAATTAATTTTTCTGGCCTATAGTTTGTTTCGGATAGAGTACATTTTTATCAAGCTCGCCGTAAGACTTCTTAGGGGGCGTAGCTGCACGTGCCCTTGCATACCAGCCGTTACTTAATCAGTAACCTGAAATGCTTGGAGGCTTTTTATTACTCTCTTGTGCGAATATGATTCCACAATTAAAATTCTGCTGTTTGGTTTCGGAAAACATTGCGGTATTCGGAAGGTGGCTAACCTTTATATTTTTATTTTCTCTACAACATCCCCCAACTATATGGCCATGATTATTTTTTAGTAGTGCAAGCTTTTGTATGGTTTCAGGGTTTAGTTTATCCAAATACTGCAGAAAGGTTTCTGGATTTGACTTCTCCAAATAGTGCCCAATCGTATTGCTAAAACAACCTTGTAGTAGTGCAACCTTTTGTATGGTTTCAGGGTTTAGTTTATCCAAATACTGCAGAAAGGTTTCTGGATTTGACTTCGCCAAATAGTGCCCAATCGTATTGCTAAAACAATCTTGTGGTAGTGCAACCTTTTGTGCGGTTGTTTTATCTAGTTTCGACCAAAATGCCAGAAAGGCTTCTCCACCTAGCTTTCTTACCACAAGATGCCCAACTGTCCGGCCACCTCTATCTTTTGGTAATGCAACCTTTCGTACGGTTGTTTTATCTAGTTTCGACCAAAATACCAGAAAGGCTTCTCCACCTAGGAATTTTACCACAAGATGCCCAAGTGAGCAACCCTGATAATCCCCAGAAGTAACTTGAATTCTCGCAACAATTTGTGCGGTTTCATCATCCAGTTTCGACCAAAATGCCAGAAAGACTCTTGCATCTAGATATAGTGCCACAAAATGCCCAAGCATGTAACCATGATACTTCCCACCACGAATTCTCGCAACAATTTGTGCGGTTTCATTAGACAGTCTCAACCAATATTCCATAAAGGCTTTTTCACTTAGGCATACACTAGTAGAATGCTCAAAATTGTAATACTCATGGGAACTAGGATTATTTTTGTGATTCAGTATAATAAAATGCCCAACTGTCCAGCCATTTCTATCTTTTAGTAATGCAACCTCTTGTGCGGTTTCATTAGACAGTCTCGACCAATATTCCGAAAAGGTTTTTGCATCTAGATGTAGTAGTGCCACAAAATGCCCAAGTGAGCAACCCTGATACTTCCCAGAAGTAACTTGAATTCTCGCAACAATTTGTGCGGTTTCATCATCCAGTTTCGACCAATATTCCGAAAAGGTTTTTGCATCTAGATGTAGTAGTGCCACAAAATGCCCAATCGTCCAGCCACGCTTATCTTGTAGCAGTGCAACTCTTTGTCTGGCTTTCTCATGCAGTTTCGACCAATATTCCGTAAAGGCGTTTACATTTAGGCATCGTGCCATAAAATACTCTAGCATACTGCCCTGATAGTTATGTCCAGCAATAAACGTACTTGTCTTAATTTCTTTTATGGTTTCACTATTCAGAGTCTTCCAATATTTTTTAAGAGGTGTTAAACCTAGGTTTTGCGCCACAAGATGCACAAGCATCCAGTCCTGATACTCCCCAGAAGTAATCTTAATTCTCGCAACAGTTTGTGCGGTTGTTTTATCTAGTTTCGACCAATATTCCGAAAAGGTTTTTGCATCTAGGTTTCTTACCACAAGATGCCCAATCGTCCAGCCACGCTTATCTTGTAGCAGTGCAACTCTTTGTCTGGCTTTCTCATGCAGTCTCGACCAATACTTCGAAAAGGTTTTTGCATCTAGATGTAGTGCCACAAAATGCCCAAGTGAGCAACCCTGATACTTCCCAGAAGTAACTTGAATTCTCGCAACAATTTGTGCGGTTTCATCATCCAGTTTCGACCAATACTTCGAAAAGGTTTCTGCATCTAGGTTTAGTGCCACAAAATGTCCAATCGTCCAGTCCTGATAATCACCAACAGTAATCTTAAGTTTAGAAACAATTTGTGCGGTTTTATCATCCAGTCTCGACCAACACATAGAATAGTTTCTAGAAGAATAGTTTCTAGAATTTCCCTGTTTCAGCAAGATATGCAATACTGTCCAACCACGAAAATCTTGTCGTAGTATAACCTTTTTTAGGCTTGTAAGACTTAGTTCAGCACAAAATTGCTGAAAGTATTCTGGATTTTTGTTTTGCGCCACAATATGCTCAAATGTCCAGCCCTGATATTCACCAGAACTAATCTCAATATCTGCTACCCTCTGTTTGGTTTTCTCATCTAGTTTCAACCACCATGCCAGAGAGAGTGCTAAATTTAGGTGTTGCGCCACGTAATATAACATCCTCATGTCTCTCTTATCTTGTTTTTTTGAAACCTCTTCTGGTGTTATAATCTGTTTCTGTAAGGAAAAGTTATAAAAGTCTTCAAAATCTAAGTACTGCATCACAACATGCTTCATTCTACCGATTACAGACTCCAAAATATCCAGTACTTGGTGCAGCGGAGCTGATATTACATTATATTGTCTTCTAAGATCACCTAGTATGTCTTTAAAGTTATTATCACAAGTGTTACTATCTGAGTCTTTGGATTCTGGTTCATCTTCTTTTATTTCAATATTAATTACATTATTATTGTGAGTATTCGGCGATATTACGTGACTCTGCGCATCTTTGCTCTCTAGATGTATATTTACAGTGGGAGGACGATTATTTTCTGTTGGATTAGCAGTAAAATATCTGTAGGCTGCGTAGCAGGTAGCAAGTAAGGCAGCAGTAGCAACAAGGACAATTACAAGTAGTGGTATGCTAAAAATGACAAGATGTACTATTACAAGTACTGCGGTGATCAGCACTAGAACAAATGCTAATGCAGTGCTTAGAGTACTTGTGCGGTCATTTTGAAACATATGTCGCCCCCATATTCACTGCTGAAAGGCAGCTTAATTTTCCATAAAGTTAACTTAATACAACATCAGCTACAACGGTATATTATAACTTATATCCTACCAAATTGAAAGTGCAACAAATTCTAAATTCAAAAATTAAATTGATTAAGTAGTACTCTTCTGTCCAGTATCGAGCAGTTTTTAATCTCCAATTTTGGACTCTATAGCCCACCTCAAATGGAAAGAAAAGGTTTAGTTTTGGTAAATAAACCTTGCATAATGAATGCTAACTAGCCTATCATGCACAGATGATACAAGAAAAAGACAACTTTCATCTCCAGCAGGCAATGGGCTATATTAGGGCTGTTTGCTTTATAGTATTGTGCTCGTTCGTGCTGTTGTCACATGCTGATCTTCCACCTGAACCAAAACATCCAGAGCTGGATCAGTTTATTCTACAAGCCAAACCCATTTCAGAAGCAGTGATTGTCCCTAGTGCACCGAAGTTAAATCTAAAATCCTATGTACTGCTAGCCCCTGAAAGTGGAGCTATTTTAGCGCAACAGTCTATCAATAAACGAATTGAGCCAGCAAGTCTAACAAAAATTATGACACTCTATGTTGCTTTTTATGCCTTGGAGCAAGGTCATGTCCACTTAACAGATAAGGTTCATATTAGTCCTTATGCTTGGCATGCAGTAGGTTCCCGCATGTTCTTGAGAGTCAATCATTATGTTGCGCTTAGCCTGCTGATTCAAGGAATTGTTGTTGATTCTGGTAATGACGCCTCCATTGCTTTGGCAGAATATATCGCTGGTTCAGAGAAAGCATTTGTTGAATTAATGAATCAAACAGCACAACAATTGGGTATGTTGAATTCACATTTTGATAATGTAACGGGTCTACCAGACCCTAAGCACTATACAACAGCCCATGATTTAGCTGTTCTGACACAAGCATTGATGAAAGACTACCCCCAACATTACCATTGGTTTAAACAACGCTATCTAACTCATAATAAGATTAAACAAAGTAATCGAAATCGTTTACTGTGGCAAGATTTAGGTGTTGATGGCTTAAAAACGGGGCATACCCAATCTGCTGGTTATTGCTTAGTTGCTTCAGCAACACGTGATAGTACACGGCTGGTGGGTGTCATCATTGGGGCAGCAACAAATTCGGCACGCTTTCTTGCAGCGCGTTCTTTGCTTGATTATGGTTTTCGCTTTTATCAAACAAAAAAAATTCATGTGGCTCAGGAAGAAATTGTTAGGCCTCGTGTTTGGTTTGGTCGAACTGATACGGTATCACTAGGTCTGTCAGATGATTGGTTTATTACGCCGATGAGATCGCAGATTAAAGGATTAAAACCTGAGATACAGGTTAACAACCCACTGAAGGCACCAATTCAGAAAGGAAAAACCTATGGTACGATAAGTATTAAAGTGGGTAAGGATAAAACCCTTTCACGGCCACTGATTGCTTTAGCCTCGGTTAAAAAGGGTAGTGTATGGCATCGTTTCACAGACCATATACGGCTGCTATGGCATTGATCGTATGTATGATCGAGTAGCTTTCAAGATGCCTACTAACGTACCGCAACCCGTTGTTCGGGATAAGGGTCTACAGCCTTATGTCGCTTGTTGGCAGGAGATGCAACGATTTAATGCACAGCGCACCCAGAAACAGGCTGATGAAATCTGGTTGTTGGAACATCCCCCTGTTTTTACTCAGGGACAGTGTGGTAAGGCAGAGCATGTACTTAATCCAGGCTCTATTCCCCTAGTTCAAACTGATCGTGGTGGGCAGGTGACCTATCACGGTCCTGGACAATTAGTCTGCTACGTCTTAATCGATATGAAACGATTATGTATCACCATACGTGCCCTAGTCACTGCTTTGGAGAGAGCCGTTGTTTCTTTACTGGCACATGATCAGATTGCAGCAACTGTTGATGAAAAAGCACGCGGTGTTTATGTGAATCAAGCCAAAATTTGCTCAATCGGCCTACGGGTCAAAAAGTATTGCTCATACCATGGGTTGGCTCTTAATGTGCACGGTGTTGATTTAACGGCTTTCCAACGTATTGCACCTTGTGGGTATAAAGATTTGGCTGTCACACAGTTAAGTGATTGTGGAGGGAGCTCTAATTTATCCATGGTAAAACAGCTATTGACGCACTACCTAAAAGAACAATTATATGCTAGAATTCGTGTGGTTTGAAAAAGCTCGATGGTAGGTTTGTCATCATGATTCAAGAACAATTACAATTATTGATGCAGTACATCAACCATCATCCAAATGTTGGTTTAGTTATTACATTTGTAACAGCTTTTCTTGAATCACTGGCACTGGTTGGTAGCATTATTCCAGGTGTGGTGACCATGACGGGTATTGGTGTATTGGTTGGTTCCAACATTTTACCAGCATCCATAACACTTCTCTCTGCAATGTCTGGTGCATTATTAGGTGACTACATTAGCTTCTGGATTGGTCGATATTTTAAAGAGCGTTTATTTGGTATATGGCCCTTTAGTCATTACCCAGATTGGATTCACAAAGGGAGTCAATTTTTTAAAAAACACGGTATAGTGAGTGTTGTTATCGGACGTTTCTTCGGGCCTATGCGTAGTATGGTACCGATGGTTGCTGGTATGTTAAATATGTCAGCCATACGCTTTACAATAGCAGCTATTCCTTCGGCGATACTGTGGTCAGTTAGCTACATGTTGCCTGGTATTTTCCTTGGAGCCTTGTCTATGGAACTACCACCCAAGGTTGCCTTACTTTTTCTTGTGTGGAGTTTATGTACCTTGGCTTTTATTTCCCTGATTGTGTGGCTGCTCGAGCGTTATTGTCGGAAATTACATGCTTGGTTTGATAGAAAATGCCAGGTATTATGGCATAGTACGCAGCAATCTCACTATACACGCTGGCTTATAAAATGTCTTGCACGTCCTGATGCACTACAAGACTACACGCCACTTCGCTTATTGCTTGGATTCTTGATCAGTCTAACCTTATTTATACTATTGCTTTATCAAGTTATGTGCCATGGCTTATTGACAGCCTGGAATGTGCCTATTCATCACTTATTAAGAAGTTTTCATATCGACTTCATACGCTATACCACGGTTGTAATCAGTTTATTTGGTAGCGTGCAATCTGTCGTAATCACTACATTGATGATTGTTGGTTGGCTACTATATCGTCGTTATTTCCAAGTTGCTCTGCATGGGTTGATTGCTTTGGTCTTGCCACTGCTCACAGTATACCTCCTTAAAAATTATGTGAGTAGCATCCGTCCAGATGATATTTTACAGGTCGTGCCTACTTTTTCCTTTCCCAGTGGTCATATCACAATGACAGTAGTGCTTTTCTTTTTCTTGACTGGTTTATTGGCAAAACGACAAACCATTTTGCAAAGAAGATGCACCTTGATTACAGCTAGCCTATTTATCTTCCTGCTTGCCTTCTCGCGCTTGTATTTGGGTGCTCATTGGCTGACTGATGCGGTCGGTGGTCTACTCCTTGCCCTTGCTTTAGTCGGCACGGTACGACTATCATGTTACCATCGTGTGGTTGATTATCCAAATCCACGACACTTGCTTATCGTAGCCTTATTGAGTTGGTGTATTGCTGGCATGAGCATGACCTTTCTTCGTTTTACTAAAGATGCACACTCCTACCAACCAATCTATAGAACCTTCTCACACATGAGTCCCTCTGATTGGTGGCAGCATCGACAACAAGGGCTGCCACTTTATCGTTATAACCGATTTGGAAAACCAATTCAGCCCCTTAATATTCAGTGGTTAGCGACACGCGATGAAATCGTACACTTGATGAAACAACGTGATTGGCAAGTACATTATTACCCTTCTCAATTCAACGATTTTATACACCGACTGGCAAGCTGGAATACCAAATACCACCTGCCACTATTGCCTGAACGCGTCAATGGTGCTTTACCCACAATGCTTTTTCAAAAAAAGATCAAGGGTAAGCAGTACCTATTGTTAAAACTGTGGTTTATACCACTGTATAAACGGCAACACAAAATACCACTATGGGTTGGCAGCCTGACACGTCATGCAATCAACGGCCATTTATTCCCGTACCACGCCGTGGTTGACACTAATACAGTGACTTGGTTCGGTCAACAACTAAATCCACGCCGTTGGGAACATTATATTGTTCATATCAAGCCAGACCCTAGGTGGAGTAAGATCCAGCATTTGCACTGGAAGGGTGAAATTCTTCAAATCACCCAATCAAACTAGATTACAAGAGACGCTCATCCAGCAGTGCACCTTGCACCCCTGTCCACCGACAATCAAAGATGCCGACTAAAGTAGTTCTCCACCTCCCGCCACTAAACAGGCACTAACTGTTCTAGCGGAGGCTTCTTGCGACCCGTAGATGTCTGATTACAACTGCCTTTCAACATAACAGGCTTGCTGCACCTATGGTTATGTGGGAACTGCTTTACACAAACGTTTTGCCTAAGCGCATCAGCAATAGCAAACTCTTTTATATTCTTAGCTGCTAAGCCGTGCTATCCATCTCCACCCAAACATTTCTGGGTGGAGAATTCCGCAAAACATGTTAAACAACAGAAATTAAGCAGCTCTTTCAATTTCAATGTTGCGAGATTGTTGAGTATGCTCTGCCTTCTTTGGAACATCAATCCAAAGCATACCTTTTTTAAATGATGCTTTTGCTTTTCCGATATCTACTGAATCAGGTAAAGCAATATTTCGCTCATAGTTGCCATAACTAATTTCACGCATCATGTAATTTTTACCTTTATCCTGTTTCGATGTAGTTTTTTCACCCTTGATAGTGAGTACACCATCATGGATAGATACAGCAACATCGTCTTCACCCATCCCCGCCATTTCAGCGATAATCTTGAAACAATCTTTGTTATCAACAATATCAATAGCAGGTTTGACTGAAAGATTCTCGAAGCAATCTGCTGGAAAATTAAAAGGCTCAAAATTACCCTGCCCAATAAAACTACTCATGAGCTTATCAAGCTCTGTTCTAAGGGGAAAAAAAGGATTATCCTGATATTGCACCCTAATAGGAACAGATTTATTTGAATGTAGTAAGTTTCTCATAGTTAAATCTCCTTTTAAACTAGTGGATCATTGACATCCTCCTCTCCATAAAGAAAGGGGATTGCTATTACTAAGCTGGTTATTGGTCGCCCATCACCAGATGTTCCTGCTTCATCGAATCAGCTAATGCCGTCTCTTCACAGGTTAACGCGACACGCCCTGTTGCTGGCCTGTCGCTGGAATGAACTGTAACAGCTTAGTGTGAAATAGTCAAGAAATTAGAACAGGTCAGTGCTGTTCATTATGTTTACGTGCATTTATTCTTTGCTACAAAATATGTCGAAGATCACAAGAGACGCTCGACTAGAAGGGTGCATTGCATCCTCGACCTACCTTAACAACGAGCTTGATAAATAAGGTGTGTATAGTAGCTTGAATAAGTTGTAGAACCTTATATAATGCCCCTATGTTGCTTAAAGAATATCTACCCATTGTTGTTTTTATTGCCCTGGGCATTGGTTTTGGTCTTGTGCCGTTACTCGCAGGTTTTTTAATCGCGCCTTCTCGACCCAATAAGGCGAAGGAGTCGCCGTATGAGTGCGGTTTTGAAGCCATAGAAACTGGGCGTGCGCCGTTTGATCTGCGCTTTTATTTGGTTGCTATTTTATTTATTTTATTTGACTTAGAGACGGCTTTTTTATTTCCTTGGGCAGTTTCCTTAAGAAAAATTTCTAGTCTAGGATTCTTTAGCATGTTATTTTTTCTAGGCTTATTATTGATTGGCTTCCTTTACGAATGGTGTAAAGGTGCGTTAGAGTGGGAGTAGCGTGTCACTATGCAAACCAATCCGTTGCTGAATGCTGAAGATCAGGTATTTCCAACCAAGGGTGTATTTGTCACCTCGCTTGATTGGCTGATGAAATGGGCGCAGGGTTCTTCTATGTGGCCTATGACCTTTGGGTTGTCTTGTTGTGCCGTTGAGATGATGCATGCTGGTGCATCACGTTATGACTTAGACCGCTTTGGACTCTTATTTCGGCCAAGTCCACGTCAATCAGATGTTATGATTGTTGCAGGCACTCTCTGCAACAAAATGGCACCAGCCTTGCGTAAAGTATATGACCAGATGGCGGAACCACGTTGGGTGATTTCGATGGGTTCATGTGCAAACGGTGGTGGTTACTATTATTATGCCTATTCCGTCACTCGCGGTTGTGATCGCATTGTACCAGTTGATATTTATGTGCCAGGCTGCCCACCGACAGCGGAGGCTCTAGTGTATGGCATAATTCAATTGCAAAACAAAATAAGGCGAAAGTGTGTTATTCAGCGTTACCAGGCTACAGAAGATCGGTAAATATCATGCAAAAGAAATTACAAGACTATTTAGGAAAATATTTAGGCAAGGAGATTAAAATAATCCCTGGTGTCCCTGGACAGTTAACGATTGAAATCCCAGCAGAAAAGATACGAGCTACCGCTTTAGTGCTGCGTGATGAAAAAGATTTAGACTTTGCTATGCTCATTGATCTCTGTGGGGTTGATTATTTGCATTATGGTGTTGCACAGTGGGATACAACTACGACGACAACCGAAGGGTTTAGTCGTGCCGTAACTGAGCCTAAGTTTGATGCAACAAATGCGAGCAACCCACGCTTTGCTGTAGTTTACAATTTACTATCTCTTACACATAATTGGCGGTTGCGTCTACGTGTTTTTTTAGAAGCCTCCCAATTAAGCATTGACTCAGTTGTTGCAGTTTGGCCAGCAGCAAATTGGTTTGAACGTGAGGCCTTTGACTTATTCGGTATTCAATTTAAGGGACATCCCGATTTACGGCGCATTTTAACGGACTATTGTTTTATCGGACATCCATTGAGGAAAGACTTCCCCCTAGTTGGACATAATGAAATGCGGTATGACGCAACTTTGGGAAGCTGTGTTTATGAAAAAAACTTAGTTAAAGAGCGGGTTGTTGTACCCAAGGTTATACGTGATGACAACCGTTATCGTTCCGAGACTGACTAAAGAGAGTGGAAGTATGACACAACTCAAACACTATACACTTAATTTTGGGCCACAGCATCCGGCGGCACATGGTGTTTTACGTCTTATTTTAGAGATGGACGGCGAAATTATTCGTGGCATTGATACCCATATTGGTCTCCTGCATCGTTCCACAGAAAAACTAGCTGAAAGCAAGCTGTATAACCAATCGATTAGCTATATGGATCGCCTTGACTATGTATCGATGATGTGTAACGAACATGCTTATGTGATGGCAATTGAACAGCTCGCTAAAATAGATGTTCCGATTCGGGCACGTTATATACGCGTCATGTTCGATGAGATAACACGTATCCTGAATCATTTACTGTGGTTAGGTGCGCATGCGATTGATATTGGTGCAATGAGTGTATTTTTATATTGCTTCCGTGAGCGTGAGGACTTATTCGACTGTTATGAAGCTGTATCTGGAGCTAGAATGCATGCGACTTATTATCGACCAGGTGGTGTGTATCGTGACCTACCAGATAGTATGCCACAGTACCGTCCATCACCTTATCGCAGTAAGAAATATTTAGCCTCACTAAATGAGGCTCGATCAGGATCATTGTTGGACTTTATTGAAGATTTTACTCGGCGTTTTCCAGCCTGTGTGGATCAATATGAAGGATTGTTGACCGATAATCGGATTTGGAAACAACGTACCGTTGATATCGGTGTCGTTTCACCTGATAAAGCTATTGCTTGGGGGTTCACTGGCCCAATGTTGCGTGGTTCGGGTGTAGCATGGGATTTACGTCGTAAACAGCCCTATGAAGTCTATAATCAACTCGATTTTAAGATTCCACTTGGTAAAAATGGTGATTGCTATGATCGTTACCTGGTTCGTATTGCTGAAATGCGTGAATCAAATCGTATCATTCAGCAGTGTATAAGGTGGTTACGTGAAAATCCTGGATCAGTATTGGCAAATTCCCACAAAGTTGTACCACCAAAGCGTGCAGTGATGAAAGAAGATATGGAAGCCTTAATCCATCACTTTAAATTATTTAGTGAAGGGTATTGTCTGCCAAAAGGGGAAGCCTATGTTGCCATTGAGCAGCCCAAGGGTGAATTTGGTATTTATCTTATCTCAGATGGGTCAAATAAACCCTATCGGTTGAAGATTCGTTCAGCTGGTTTTCCACATTTAGCCGCCTTAAATCAACTGTGTTGTGGTCATATGTTAGCAGATGTCGTTGCAATTTTATCGAGCTTAGATATTGTATTTGGGGAGGTCGATCGCTGATGTCAAGCGAAGAACAAATCATTCAACTCACTCCTGAGATTTGCCAAGCTATTGACCAGTGGGTTCTTAAATACCCTCCAGAACAAAAACGTTCGGCTGTCTTGGCGGGGCTGCGCATTATACAGCGTGCTTATGGTTGGTTAAGTGACGAGCGTATGCGTGCATTAGCCGAGTATCTTGATCTGCCACCTATGGACGTTTATGAAGTAGCAAGTTTTTACAGCATGTATGAAAGGAAGCCGATAGGCCGTTACAAGCTTGCGGTTTGTATGAATATTTCCTGTCATTTGTGTGGAAGTGATAATATTATCAAGCATCTCGAGTCACGTTTAGGTATTTGTATGGGTGAAACTACTAGTGACGGCTTATTTACTTTACGTCGTGCTGAATGTTTGGCGGCTTGTACTGATGCACCGATTTTGCAGGTTGATGATCGAGACTACTATAAGCGTGTTACGCCAGAGATAATTGATCAGGTATTGGAACAGCTTCATCAAGCAGGGCGGAAAAAGGGGAGGGATGATGCAACATAATATTGTTTGCTTTCGTACGCGACATTTAGATCAACCCTGGAGCTTAGAGAACTACCGTTCAGTTGGTGGTTACAAACAGCTTGAACGAATATTGAACGATAAAATACCGCCAGAACATATTCTTGAACGAATTAAGCAATCGGCTCTACGTGGTCGTGGTGGTGCTGGTTTTCCAACTGGTTTGAAATGGAGCTTCTTATCACGTGGGAAGCCTATACAAAAATATCTTATCTGTAATTCTGATGAGGGAGAACCTGGAACCTGTAAAGACCATGATATTTTAATGCTTAATCCCCATCAGCTTATTGAAGGAATGATTATTGCTGCATACGTATTAGGTACAACTGTGGGTTACCATTACTTGCGTGGTGAATTTTGGCATGCTTTTCAACGCTGCGAACAGGCTATCAAGGAAGCCTACCAGGAGGGATATCTTGGAAAAAATATCTTAGGAAGTGGCGTAGATTTTGATTTATACAATACCTTAGGAGCTGGTGCTTATATTTGTGGTGAGGAGACAGCACTCATTGAATCCATAGAGGGTAAGCGTGGCTGGCCACGGTTTAAGCCACCTTTTCCAGCTAATTATGGCCTATATGGCCTACCAACAACTATCAACAATACCGAAACCTTGGCTTCAGTTCCAGTTATTCTACAACATGGGGCTAAATGGTTCGCACATTTAGGTGGTAAAGAGAACGGTGGAAGTAAAATTTTTAGCATCAGCGGTCATGTTAACCAACCAGGCAATTATGAAATACCACTCGGCACACCATTTTCCGAGCTTTTAAATATAGCTGGTGGTGTGTGGAAGAATGCAAGAATTAAGGCAGTCATTCCTGGTGGTAGCTCCATGCCTGTTTTACCTGGAGAGGTGATGAAGCGGACACGACTCGATTATGATAGTTTATCAAAAGCAGGGTCTATGTTGGGGACAGGCGCCATTATTGTTATGGATGAGCATACTTGCATGGTAAATGCACTGGCTTGTATCACAGAATTTTACTATGAAGAGTCTTGTGGTCAATGCACTCCTTGTCGTGAGGGTTCAGGTTGGGTCACACGACTTATCAAACGAATTGAAGCAGGGCAGGGGAAACCAGGTGACTTAGATTGCCTGGAACAAATTGCTAAAGGCATTGAAGGGAGGACGATTTGTGCATTTGGTGAGGCGATTGCGTGGCCAGTGAGGAGTTTTTTAAAGCATTTTCGCGCTGAATTTGAATACCATATCGAACACGGCTGTTGTCAAGTGGCAGCGAGGGTCAGGTGAGTCAATATGAGTGAATCAACATGATAAAATTTGAGATTGACGGAAAGAAAATACAAGCCAAGAGTGGAAGTACCATCATTGAAGCAGCCGACGCTGCTGGTGTGGATGTTTCACATATCCCCCGTTTTTGCTATCACTCCAAACTTTCGATTGCAGCAAGTTGTCGTATGTGTCTTGTTGAGGTTGAAAATGGGCGTAAGCCGTTGCCTGCCTGTGCAACGACCGTGACTGCTGGCATGAAGATTTACACCAAATCACACCAGGCCATGCAGGCACAAAAAGAAGTGATGTCATTTTTATTGATCAACCATCCACTGGATTGCCCGATTTGTGATCAAGGTGGTGAATGTGAACTACAAGATTTATCCATGGGATATGGCCGTACTAGTACATCCTTTATTGAAGGCAAGCGCAGCATCAAAGACAAAGATATAGGCCCACTTATTGCAACCGAAATGACACGCTGTATTCATTGCACACGTTGCGTACGTTTTTGTTCTGAAATTGCAGGATTACGTGAATTAGGAATATTGGGACGTGGTGAACACAGCGAAATAAGCACCTATGTTGAGCATAGCATGCAATCTGAGTTAGCTGGAAACATAATTGACCTATGTCCCGTGGGAGCCTTGACCTCTAAGCCATTTCGTTTTAAGGCACGTGCTTGGGAATTACGGGCACGGGCTGGTATTGCAGGACATGATTGTTTAGGCAGCAACATTAACATCCATATCAAAAGGGAGAGCGACAGCCAACCTGAGCGCATCATGCGCGTTGTGTCCAGGACTAATGAAAAACTCAATGAAACCTGGCTGAGCGACCGTGATCGCTTTAGCTACACGGGGTTGTATCATGCAGATCGCCTGGCTAGGCCTATGATCAAACAAATAGGTAAGTGGCAGGAAACAGATTGGGAGACGGCACTTACCGTTGCTACTCAAAAACTGCAGAATGTTATTGCTCAAAATGGCGCGCAAGCGGTTGGTGGTTTAATCTCACCAAATTCGACAGTAGAAGAATGCTATTTATTCCAGGCTTGGCTACGCTCACTTGGTGTGCCTCATATTGACCATCGTATAAGGCAAAGCGATTTTGATCATCAAATCCAATCCCCATTGGTATGGAGCACTTGTAAATGTGTACAGTCACTTGAAGAAACGACTTCATTCCTACTTATTGGTAGTTTTATACGTGAAGAACAGCCATTGATTACTAGTCGCATACGAAAAGCCACGCAAGGGGGTGCACGTGTGCATGTAATTAATCCTGTTGATTTTGATTTTCATTTGACACTTACAAACCGATGCATCGTTTCTCCTTGGGGCATGGTCTGTAGCCTGGCTGCTATTGCGCAGGTTTTATTTGGTAATGATAAGAAAAAATTAAACATCATGCCGAAGCCCATCGCTGAACTTATCAGACAACAGAAACCCAATACTGTTGAACATGACATTGCCCGAGACTTACAGCAGGATAAAGCACCACTTATCCTATTGGGTGCTCTGGCGCAGGCACATCCTTATTTTTCTTACCTGCGTGTGCTCAGTGAGACGATTGCAATAGAAATTGGGGCTAAAACCCTGCATCTCACCGATAGTGCTAACGAGGCTGGAGCTTGGTTGGCGACAGCACTACCACATCGCCGTATTGATGGTGTTTCAATTAAAGAACCAGGCTACAATGCTAAAGCGATGCTAGCCAAGACATTAAAATCCTATTGCTTATTTGGCTTGGAACCAACTTATGACAGTGCTTACCCAGAGCTGGCACGTACAGCCTTACAGCAAGCTGAGTGTGTAATCGTTTGTTCAGCATTTAAAAATAAAGCCATGTTAGAATATGCTGATGTGCTATTGCCGATTGCCACCCATTTAGAGAATGAGGGTAGTTTTGTAAATATTGAAGGGACGCGTCAATCATTTCAGCGATCGGTTAACAAACCATTTGCTGAAGCACGTTGTGGTTGGAAGGTCTTACGTGTACTAGCTAATTTTATGGGACGACCTGGTTTTGATTATCAAACTGTTCTTGAGCTTTCCTCTGAACTATCGCGTAATCTTGAAAATGATCTTCAATCTGAACATATACCACCTGTAGACTTCAAGCCATTGCCTACAGTGTCGGACAATACGGTCTGGCGTTGTGGTTATTGGCCAATTTACCGCAATGATTCGTTAGTACGTCGAGCCGAGCCTTTACAGGTATTGACGGTAGAACAGGATTTAGCTAAGCTGCGTTTAGGTGCTGCATTGGCTACACATCTCAAAGTCAACAATGGTGATCGGGTTTCAGTTTCCTCTGATCACCCAGATGCTAAACCAGTAACTTTACAAGTACTGATCGACCAACGCATTGCTGATGCGACTGTATGTTTGCCCAGTGGCTTACCTGACATTGCTATAAACGGGCCCTTGTCCGTTGTTCGCATAACAACATGAGGTTTTAAAGTGTTAGAAGCATGGCTTACTTTAATTTGGATTGTGATCAAAATTTTGTTGATTATTTTACCCCTGATGGGTGCTGTAGCCTATCTGACTTTAGCAGAGCGCAAAATTATTGGACGTATGCAGGCGCGAATGGGGCCGAATCGGGCTGGTCTATTTGGAGTTCTGCAACCGCTTGCCGATGGACTTAAATTACTGTGCAAAGAAATTATCTTGCCCAGTTCGGCGAATCGTTTCCTGTTCATTGTATCGCCTATACTTGTTTTAGCACCAGCACTTGCAGTATGGGCTGTAATACCATTTAGTGAAGGTCTAGTGCTTGCTAACATCAACGCAGGTGTCTTGTATCTTTTGGCCATGACTTCCCTTGGGGTATACGGTATTTTGATTGCTGGTTGGTCTTCCAACTCAAAATATGCTTTTTACGGCTCCATGCGTGCTGCAGCACAAGTTATTTCCTATGAAATCTCTATGGGATTTGCCTTAGCTGGTGTTTTATTAGCATCTGGTAGTATGAACTTATCGCAGATCGTCCTACGGCAAGCAGGAGGGGTTTGGCATTGGTTTGTAATTCCACTGTTTCCCTTATTCTTTGTTTACTGGGTATCAGCCATAGCAGAAACCAATCGTGCACCATTTGATGTTGCGGAAGGTGAATCAGAAATTGTTGCAGGCTTTCATGTTGAATACTCTGGTATGGGTTTTGCGATTTTCTTTTTAGCTGAATATGCTAATATGATCTTTGTATCGACCTTAGCTGTCTTATTATTTTTTGGTGGTTGGCTCTCGCCGTTTGAAGGCATACCTATCTTAGGGAAATGGTTTGCCTGGATGCCAGGCATCATCTGGCTGTTAGCCAAGATTAGTTTATTTTTATTCTTGTATTTGTGGTTACGTGCAACATTTCCTAGGTATCGCTATGATCAGATTATGCGCTTGGGTTGGAAAATATTGATACCACTTTCCCTGTTGTGGGTGATTGTAGTGGCCTTATTTGTTTATTATCACGTTGGCATTTGGTTTGCCTAAGTTATCGGAGTTAGTATGAGCTTATCATTTGCTAAAAGACAGATTAATAGCTTGTTGCTGCTCGAGCTATTCCGTGGATTGTCCATTACGGGGCGCGTATTTTTAACACGGGCTATCACCATCCGTTACCCAGAAGAAGATACACCGATTTCACCGCGGTTTCGTGGCATGCTTGCCCTACGTCGCTATGCCAATGGTGAGGAGCGTTGTATAGGCTGTCGATTGTGCGAAGCTGCATGCCCAGCCTTAGCCATTACCATTGAAGCAGACGTACGTAGTGATGGTTCACGGCGCACAACCATCTATGATATCGACGCCTTTAAGTGTATGCACTGCGGTTTTTGTGAAGAAGCTTGTCCCGTTGATGCCATCGTATTAACCTCAGAAATGCATTACCATATGGAAGCACGTGGTGAGAATATATTTACCAAAGACAAATTGTTAGCAATTGGTGACTTATATGAAGAAAAAATTGCGCAAGATCGGGAAAAAGACAATGCCTAGTGTTAATCAAATAACAGGCATACAAACGTGATTAGTTTATTAGATTGTTTTTTTTATAGCATCTCCAGTATGCTGGTAGCCTCATCACTGGCAGTCATTTTAGTGCGACATCCAGTACGTGCAGCATTATTTTTAGTACTTTCTTTTGTCATGGCTGCTATGCTATGGATGCTATTAGAAGCTGAATTTTTATCACTGGTTCTGATTTTTGTATATGTTGGAGCCATCATGACCTTATTTTTATTTGTGATCATGATGCTGCCAGCCGAAGAAAGCCTAAGCTGGAAGAAATGGCGTGGTTTTCCTTTTGCATTACTGCTATTTGCCCTGTTGCTCAGCCTATTATTTTACATGCTAAAGCATAGTTTATTACTGGGTGCGAGTGCATCACCAGCCGATACGACATCAACCTATACCAATACTCAAGCTATTGGTCATATTTTATATACACAATACGCCTTACCATTTGAGATGATCGGCATCTTACTGCTGGTAGCCATGGTGGCAGCCATCATGTTAACCTTCCGTGGGCGTCGTGTTGATGCTAAGGGGCAGTGCATTAATAAACAGGTACGTGCAAGCAAACAAGACCAGCTAAAATTAGTTAACATACCATCGGAGGGAGAAAAAGGATGATCGGTTTAAGCCATTATTTGAGCGTCAGTGCGATCATATTCAGCATTAGCATTTTAGGTTTGATGATTAACCATCGTAACTTAATTACCTTACTCATGTGTATTGAACTCATGCTATTAGCGGTCAGCACCAATTTTATTGCATTTGCACGCTACCTTCATCAGCCCGCTGGAGAAGTTTTCGTATTTCTTATTTTAGCGGTTGCTGCTGCTGAGTCTGCGATTGGCTTAGCTATCTTAGTCTTATGGTTTCGTCAGCATCACTCTGTTGACGTTGAACAACTCAATCGCTTGAAGGGGTGACAATGAATCTCTTACCATTCGCCTTACTTGCTCTATCTGCTCCCTTATTGGGCAGCTTGCTTGCTGGATTTGGGGGGCGATTATTAGGGCGTTGTGCCTCACATTGTCTAGCCATTGGTTTACTTGCTGTTGCTTGGATGTGTAGCGTTACCTTGTTATATCAAATGTGGTATCAACATGCCCCAGCTCTTGACTGGATGGGCTACAATTGGTTAACTAGTGCTTCCTTACATATTGACTTCGGTTTATTAATCGATCGCCTGAGTGTTGCTATGATGATGATTGTCACAAGCATTTCCTTGTTGGTACATATCTATAGCATTGGCTACATGCATGATGATCCTGCTTATCAGCGATTTTTCAGCTATATGTCCTTATTCACCTTTGCCATGCTCATACTGGTGACGGCCAACAATGTCATACAACTATTCTTTGGTTGGGAAGGGGTAGGTTTGGTCTCCTATTTATTAATTGGCTTCTGGTTTAAGAAGCCATCGGCAGCACTGGGGGCTTATAAAGCTTTTATTGTAAACCGTGTCGGTGATTTTGGCTTACTACTAGGACTAGCCTTACTACTTTATTATGTTGGCAGCCTGAACTACCAGCCCATTTTTGCCAAAGCTGCCTGGATAGCGCAACAGCATATTATTTTTCTACACGGTCATTCAGTGCGCTTAGTAAGCTTAATCTGCATCTTACTTTTTATTGGTGCAATGGGGAAATCTGCGCAAATGCCTTTACACGTGTGGTTGCCTGAATCAATGGAAGGGCCGACACCGATTTCAGCCTTAATACATGCTGCAACCATGGTTACGGCTGGGGTTTACCTTGTGGTACGCATGTCTCCCTTGTTCAGTGGCTCTCCAGTGGCACTAAGCGTAGTCTTAGTTGTGGGAGCTACGGGGGCATTACTATTGGGGCTTATCGGTCTAGTACAGAATGACATCAAACGTATTATTGCCTATTCAACCATGTCACAACTCGGCTACATGATGGCAGCGGCGGGTGCGTCTGCCTTTTCGGCTGCTATTTTTCACCTCATCAGCCATGCTTTTTTCAAAGCCCTATTATTTTTGGGGGCTGGTTCGGTAATTCTTGCCATGCACCACCAGCAAGACATCAGAAAAATGGGTGGCTTACGTAGTTACCTGCCGATCACCTACATTACATTCTTAATCGGTTCCTGTGCCCTGGTTGCATTACCTCCTTTCTCTGGTTATTACTCCAAAGATGCTATAATTGAAGCTGTACATTTAGCACCAATTTGGGGAGGGCATTACGCTTACATTTGCTTACTACTGGGTGCGTTTGTTACGGCACTTTACACCTTTCGTCTTTTCTTTTTAACATTCCATGGTAGCCCACGCTTTGATATAGACAAGGAACATCTACCGCATGAATCACCTTGGGTGGTGTGGCTGCCCTTGGTTCTACTTGCTGTTCCCTCTGTCTTGTTTGGTATCGTTCATGTTCAGGAATTTATTTATACATCACCAGAGGGTTGGTTGGGGCAGGTTGTTTATGTGATGCCAGCCCTGCGTAATTACCTGAGTGATTGGATTTCGGAATTTCACGGTGTCTTTATTGCAACAGCTCAAGCAGTATTTGAATTACCCTTTTGGTTTACAATTGCTGGTATTATGACGGCTTGGATACTTTATTTAGTCAAGCCCTCTTTACGTGCAAAATACATCAAGCCAGACAACTTAATTTCTCGTATCTTACGTGCTAAATATGGCTTTGATTCCTTTAACGATAGTATTATTGTTCGTGGAGTACAGTCTCTAAGCCGTCTTTTCTACCATATTGGTGATATGCGCTTACTTGATGAGGGCATTGTCAATGGTTCAGCACATCGTATTAAACAGCTTGCACAATGGATGCGTTGCTTACAAACGGGCTACCTATCTTATTACCTCTTTGTGATGGCATTGGCATGGGTTATTTTATTAGCTACCTGGGTCGGGTGGTTCTAGCATGGGTATAATGTGACATGTTACTAAGCTTATTAATTTGGTTGCCGATTATTGGTGGATGCAGCAATTTATTACTATCGGAGCGGTATGCAGCGGGTGCGCGTTACTTATCTTTGTTAACGGTGCTTCTGTCCGTAGCAATCAGCGCGTACTTGTATCACGGCTTTGATCTTAATAATGGTGGCATGCAATTTGTTGAGATACATACATGGATTCCTAGTCTCATGCTCACCTATCACCTTGGGATTGATGGTCTATCACTCTCACTTATCTTACTGACCGTCTACATCAACCTCATTGTAATTTTAGCGACATGGTCGAGCATCACACATCATGTGCGACAGTATTTCGCATTATTTCTACTAATGCAGGGTCTTATGACTGGTATCTTTAGTGCTTGTGATGCTATTTTGTTCTACATGTTTTGGGAAGGTGTATTAATCCCCATGTACTTAGTCATTGGTCTGTGGGGTGGGGCACGTAAAGCCTATGCTGCTATTAAATTCTTTTTATACACATTCTTGGGTTCGGTTCTATTACTGATTGCCTTAATCTACCTTGCCCATCAAGCACATGATTTTGACATCACACACTTGTACCACCTCAACTTAAGCTGGCCTGAACAGTGCATGATCTTTATCGCATGCTTTATTGCCTTTGCGGTCAAGATTCCTATGTGGCCCTTACATACCTGGTTGCCCGATGCCCATACAGAAGCTCCAGCAGGTGGTTCTGCAATCTTGGCTGCACTAATGTTAAAAGCTGGTGCTTATGGTTTCCTGCGCTTTATGATGCCAATTTTACCCCTAGCTTGTGCACGTTTAAGTGGTATCATGATTGCCTTATCCCTTATCGCCATTGTTTACATCGGGCTTGTTGCCTTAGCACAGCGTGATATCAAACGCCTAATTGCTTACTCATCCATTGCTCATATGGGATTTGTCTCCTTAGGTTTCTTTGCTATCTACACGATGACCTTACCGAAAGAACATGCGACAGCCTTATTAGCTCTACAGGGTGCCAGTGTTCAAATGATTGCCCATGGATTTAGTTCTGCTGCCTTGTTTCTCGGATTTGGCATGCTCTATGAACGCTACCACACCCGTTCTATCAGCGACTTTGGGGGAGTGGCCAACACCATGCCTGTTTTAGCTGCCTGCTTTTTATTTTTTATCATGTCCAGCATCGGCCTACCAGGAACCGCTGGTTTTGTTGGTGAATGTATGGTCTTGATTAGTAGTGTTGCTGTTAGCTTCTGGGTTATGGTTGTGGCAGCCCTTACATTGATCATCGGTGCAGTTTATAGTCTCTATCTATTCAAGCAGGTCTTTTATGGACCCATTAACAATGAACATGTCGCTGCTTTAGTGGATATTGGCTCATTAGATCGCCTCGTCTTTATCTTACTGATTCTACCAGTACTTTGGTTTGGCCTATACCCTGAATCCTTACTACAGCTCGTGCGACCGAGTCTAGAACAACTACTAACCATAGCGGTGCACTAATATGATGAGTCTCATAAGCATGTGGATACCAGAAGGTATTGTTTTACTTGCTGCCATTATAATCCTATTGACAGGTTTACGCCTAAAGAATGCAAAACTACTTGCTGGATTAGCACGCTTCTCTCTACTGTTAACTATGCTGGCGACCATCCTCATAAAGACATATTCTTGGAAGCACCACCTGGACACATTAATATCAGAGCTGTGGTTTATGGATCACATAGCCTTTGTCATGAAGTTAACCATTGAAATAACCGCCTGGTTTGTCCTTGGTTTAGGTGTACATTATACCCAACATGAAGATATTGGCAGTGGTGAATATTACGCCCTGACATTATTTGCAGTGCTGGGCATGCTTATTGTAGCCTCTGCTGCGCACTTTATGGTTTTATTTGTTGGGCTAGAACTTTTTTCACTCGCTATCTATGCACTAGTTGCGAGTCAATGCCATATCTCGATTGGTATTGAAGCTGCTATTAAATACTTCGTTACTGGAGCATTAGCAAGCGGATTGTTGCTATACGGCATCTCATTGATTTATGGTGCAACTGGTCAACTAGCTTTTGTACCACTGATGCAAGATTTGGGAGTCATCGCTAACGGGCACTCATTACTAATATCATTTGGTGTCATCTGTATCCTAGTGGGTGTTGCATTTAAACTAGGTGTCGCACCTTTCCACATGTGGGTGCCTGACATCTATGAAGGTGCTCCACTTTCAGTCATGCTGTGGATTGCCACAACTGCCAAAATTGCAGCATTTGCCATACTTGTAAGACTGCTATGGAACGTACTTGCTCCTTTAGGTAGTATTTGGCAACCACTTGTTCAATTCTTGGCTCTACTTTCCATTCTAGTCGGTAACACGGCTGCCATCGCGCAAAGCAACTTCCAGCGTATGTTGGCCTATTCATCTATTGCCCATATGGGGTATCTACTGCTAGCCGTACAGCTCAACACCGAAAGTGCCTGGTCAGTTGCGCTCTTCTACATGCTAAGCTACGTCATCGGCACTTTAACGGCTGTTGCAGTTATCTTATTGCTGCAGCATAAACATGCACACATCAAACAAATTAATGACCTATGTGGCCTACATCAGAGACACCCTTGGTTAGCCTTCATATTGTTATTGGCGATGTTCTCACTTGCTGGTGTACCGCCACTGCTTGGATTCATGGCGAAATGGCAAATTGTCCAAATGCTCATTGAACAACAGCAAATTGGATATGCCATTACAGCTATGCTACTAACCATTGTCGGTGCTTATTACTACCTACGCATTATCAAAGTTATCTACTTCGATGACCTGCAACCCCTAGACCCAGCAAAACCTAACATCTATCCACCAGCCCTACTTGCTGTGCAGCCTACAGCTAGTATAATGGCAGCCTTATGTGGTGGTAGCTTGCTATTTCTTGGTATCTTCCCTGCCCAATTGCTGCAATTTTGCTTACAGGTTTTTTGAACTATCAGGAACTTTGCAGTTTACAGTTTGAAAAAAGTATGTTAGAATGAAGAAGACGGAGGGGGGTTGTTTTCACAGGGGAGGATGGAGTAGATGTTTATTGCTGATTACAGTAGAGAAAAGCTGAGGAATAGCTTTAGGGATCGTGGAAGTGTTGAGAGTTACAGAAAAGAGCAGTATACTGAGAAACTGGAAGAATTTTCGAGACATGTAGAAGAATACAGCAAAGAGAATAAAGAAAATAAAGAGAATTCGAAAAGTAAGGAGCAAGTTAAACTAGGTTTAAAAATTGTCTCTTCATTCTTGGAGTATCAATGTTTGGATTCAGATTTCGTGGCAAGCAAAGAATTTCTTGCCGTCTGTATGCTAGACGCTTTATGTTATAAATTTATCACAGAAGTTGTGTCACTTCCGTCGCCACCTTCAGATGTCGTACTGGTGATAAAGGAAAATGAATGCAGTTTGTCTTGTAAGTTAAGGTGTAGTAGACTGGTTAATGGCCAAGTTAGTAACTCAGTTATTAGTGGTGGTATTGTAGTTTTTGAGTCGATACCACCTTTTTTTGATTCTGCTAATTCTGCTGATTGTGAAGTTTATAAGGATCTCGACTATATTGAAACCGCGCATACCAGTAGACTCGAATCAATAAGCTTGAAAAGCAGCGAAAACGCAAAAGAAAGTGATCTTAAGCAATATATTAAAAATTGTAAAATTAGTATTGAGTTCCATGTCAAATGCTACGAACAAGCTTTAGTGCTTCTGAATATTTTGGAAGGAAGTGCTATCTCGCATTTCACTTACACAAGAATATCAATCCGTAGCATAGGGGCTTACTTTTGCGGTGACAAGAAACAAGTAAAACTAATTTTAGATAGATTGGCTCTTCGGCTTCCTAAGAATATGTATGAAAATGTTTCTAGCTGGTGGCAGGGTAGGATGTGTAGTTTTAGATTTGATTTCCATCTTGTGACACCTCCACAAATTAGTTATTTGATGATGGAAGGAATAAAGAAAAAATATTTTTATCCTCATAAAACTATGCTAATCACCATCAAATCGATCGATGGAATTAAATATGCAGTTGAAAAGTATTGTGGTGAGTTTGGTGAAATCCCCAACATTATTGCTTCGTTTATGGGGTATCATCGGGGTATTGCTAAGGAACAAAAGGAAGCGGATAAAAAAGTTGATTGCCGAAAGCGAGGAAACAATTTGGAGCTACTTTACTTAGTGCTTTTCTTTCTTGTGCAGAGCTTATTATGTTTCTTTTTGGGGTGCTGGCCACTTATGTGCATAACGATCATACTTAGCGTTCTTTTTCTCTTGCCAATTCGAGGTTTTTTAGAATCTTACAATGTCTTGAATTCTATAACCTGGCTCTTAATTTTACTGCTAATGTTAGTCTACACACTTGTATTGCTTACCACTATCACTAGTATCATATTTTTTACAGCGTCCCCGTTGTACTCGCTCTGCCTAGTCTTTACTATAATAATGACCTTGATAATAGTGCTAACTTTTCATTTTTTTGTACCTGATTATCATACTTATAAGCGTGTTCTCTCTGCGGCAGAAACATTTCTCCCAGGTGTTTATGGTGCAATGAGTTTGGTTGGCATTAGTTCGTGTATATTACTATTTTCTGTATTCCCTTACTTGTTGGCAGTAGTAGGTGTTATTTATAGTGCGATTATTTCAATTGTAGCACTGATCAGTACAGCTTCTTTTGTCTTTCAAGCTATTAAGTTACATAAACACAAGGAAGATGATGATCCTTATTCTCTTACTTCCGATAGTTGGAATTACAAGGGTAATGTAAATGTATTAAAGTGTCCAGATAATATTGTAGCAGATTACGAGAAGCAAATGCTTAAGGCTAAGCTTGAGATTGAGAAAAAAGATGCTCAGCAGTGTAATAATGGATTAGTAATCAAACACAATACTTCCCATGTTAAAATCGGGTAAAGTATCAGGGGCGACTCAACAAAGACCAAGTGCGCGTGCACACTAAACGAACAGTACCTGACCATTCTTTTACTTCTTTGCTTCCAGTTTTTCAACTATCAGGAATTTTACAGTTTGAAAAGGGACTCAAATTGGGTTAGGGATCTGAGTCGTCTTGGTGCAATAAAAAAACACTTGAGTGCAGTAGAAGGCTCAAAAGAAGGAGGCTCAGAAGTTGTCTCTTCATTTTTTAGGTATCAGTCTTTATCTCCATCTTACTCCCCAAAAAATCTTGCCGTCTCTGCACTAAATGCTTTAGCGTATAAATTTATCAAAGGAGTTGAATTATCTGCGCTATCTCAGCCTATAGGGCTAAAATTTCGTAATGGAAAGACAGGAGGTTTCAAGTTCCTTCAGTATACGCTATGGTGTGTTGAACACTATGCTTGTGTTTATATATTTTTTAATCGTGGTGATTCTCTTTATATCACTAGTATTGACTCTAATAAGCATTATGTGCCAAGTGTACATGAAATTAATCTTGAGCGATTTTTTAAAAATTGCAAAATTAGGATATCTTTCAGATTAATAGATAAGTTAAGTACGCTTTCGATGGCTATGGATATTGTTAATGAAAGTGTTTTATCACGCTGCACTTACACAAACATAGAGGTGAGGAGCAGTTTATCTGATGATGAAGTCCAAAAATTTTTTATTAAATTGGATACGATACCATCTCGTAATGTTTATGAACTTGCTTCTAAGTACTACCATGTTATCCGCTCACCATGTTGTCATGAGTACAAGTTAATGACACCTCTAGAATGGAAAACTATTAGCATTGAATCATCCAAAGTGGTTTCATCTTATGTATGTGGGAAAGGTACAACTCCATATATTGTACGGATCAATCGTGGAAGGTTCGATGAAATTTACAAAAGTTTAAAGGTGGAGTGTCTCGTAGATCTTATTCTCAGCTATGTTGATGGTGCATATCTTGCTGCTACAGAAAGAGGTATGCATATTAAGGAAGCTGCTAGAAAAAAAATGAAAATAGATGAAGAAATTGATAGCCGAAAGCAAAAATGTGATTGGAAGATCCTCCGTTTAGTGCTTTTCTTTCTTACGCAGAACTTATTATATTTCTTTTCGTGTGGCTAGATTTTCATAGTATGCATGATTGTAACAATCGTACTTAGCATTAGTTTTTTCTTGTGTATTCGAGGTTAGCTAGGATCTTACAATTTAAAATGTGCAGTTTGTACGTGTATTGGTTATGGCTTGCAAATGTACGCGTATTTTCTAATTCTTAGGTTTTGTATTGTTGCTACATTTTTCGCAGTCCCGAGCTGGCTCACTATAGTCTTAAGCATTTTTTGTCTCATTGGCGCAGTTTTTATGTTATTAAGACTAGCGGCAGAAATCCTGGATGTGAAGACTAATGCTGTCTATGGTGTTGAATTATGCATAGTGTGTGTTCATAAGTACCTAAGTGTGGTTGGTATTTGTTCGTGTGTATTACTACTTGTCATATCTCCTTACTTGTCGGCATCAGTAGGTATTTATTATGCTGCATTTGTTTACAGTACGTTGATCAGCACGTGTTATTTCATCTATCAGGTTTTTGAGTACGAGCCAAATTATGATGCTGATCCTTATCCTATGGATGCCTTTAATTGCGGGAAGAGGGCAGAAGTATTGGAGAGTATGTTAAGAGACATTAAAAAAGGTGAGACCATCGGTCAGGAACATCCACCTGGATTGGTATCGAATCCTTGACGTTCTCAGAGAGCAGCAGTATACTCTATCTATGAAAATAAGGAAAGTGTACAAATTTAGGATAAGGTCGGGTGCTGAACAAGTCGCTCAACTGGGATAGTTTTCGGGTTGTTGTCGCTTTGTTCGGGATAAGTCCGTTTTTAGTGGTGGGGCTAACCGTGTTAGCCTGTAGAGAGAATGTATTGGCAGCTTCTGTGAATCAGGCTTCCTGCAGATGAATGATCTAGTAGTGGTCTGAATCTCTATATTAGGAATCACCTTCCTTCAGGGAGGCGAGGATGTCAAACAGAGAATTCTTTCAATGATTGACAGTAAAGATAGAAATACATTGCCAACGACGATACGTAGTCGCTTGTATGAGGCAGTGTTAATTTTGGTAAGTGCTGTTTCATTATTTTTGCTGTTGTCAATGATCAGTTATCATGCTTATGACCCAGGTTGGTCACATACTGGTGTGGGCATGCACTCCTCTATTGCAAATTGGGAAGGTAAGGCAGGGGCAGTAACTTCCGATTTTTTGTTTTATTTCTTTGGTATTGTTGCTTATGTTATTCCCGTGTTGTTATTTCACATTGTTTGGGAAATTTATCGGCGCAATCGTTTAGAAATCGCTAATGGTGCTATTTTGCTGTGTCGACTCGCTGGGTTCTTCATGATCTTATCTGCGAGTTGTGCACTAATTGACTTGTATTTGCATCTTGGGTATTTGCCATCTTCATCGGGAGGCATACTTGGTCACTGTCTAGGGCAGTGGGCCTATCATTTTTCGGGTTCTGTTGGTAGTCTCTTGCTGCTTATTGGTCTATGGCTAACTGGCGTGACCTTATTGACTTCAGTGCGTTGGTCGAAGGTTATCGTCAAGCTGTTCCAATTCATACGTAACAGGTTTGCGATTATATCTGCTAAATTAGTGGTCTACAAAGAGAAAAGTAGAGCAGAGGTGTATGAGCAATTGCCTAAAAAAGAAATTACGGTTAGTAAAGTACATGGCTCGGTTGGCACAACTGATAGCATGCAGCCTGTCACTAGGGAGGAGACGATTGTTGATGTTGTTAAAGATGGCAATATGTCGGTGGAGCAATTGGTGCTTTTGCCAGAAAGGCAGGTATCCCTAGCTGAACGAGAGCACATAAATAGCTATTCGCTTGAAAAATCTGGCTCAGATGAAACTTTTGTTCTTGAATCTCGCAAAAAAATTGCTAAAAAACAAATAAAGATGCCACCCATTACATTATTGGATGCTGTGGCTAAGACAAATCGTAAGGGATACGATAAGCAAAAATTGTATACGATTGCGCGTGAAGTTGAGTTACGCTTAAAAGATTTCAATATCATAGCTAAGGTTGTTGCAGCACATCCTGGACCCGTAATTACCCGTTTTGAAATACAGCTTAGTGCAGGCACTAAAGTCAGTAAGATTACAGCACTTGCCAAGGATTTAGCTCGTTCCTTATCTGTTAGTAGCGTGCGTATCGTTGAAATTATACCTGGGAAATCAGTGATTGGCTTAGAGCTTCCAAACGCAAACCGAGATGTGGTTAAACTACGTGATAGCATTGCATCAAAAGCATATCATCATGCCATATCCCCCTTAAGTTTAGCTCTGGGTTTAGATATTGCAGGGTATGCCATGGTTGTTAACTTAGGTAAAATGCCACATTTATTGGTGGCAGGTACTACAGGTTCTGGTAAATCGGTTGGTTTAAATGCCATGCTATTGAGTTTGCTGTATAAATCGTCACCAGAGCAGCTTAGGCTTATTTTAATTGACCCCAAAATGTTAGAACTATCTGTTTACGAGAACATTCCTCATTTATTAACACCTGTGGTAACTGATATGAAAGATGCCGTTAGTGCTTTACGCTGGTGTGTTGCTGAAATGGATCGTCGTTATCAGATCATGTCCAGTGTAAAAGTTCGTAATTTGGCAAATTATAATAAGAAAATTCGCCAGGCTGGACTTAAAGGAGAGTTTCTTAACAATCCATTTGCAGAAAAGATTGGAGGTGGTGCACACAATGTAGAAGCCTTAACCGAATTACCGCATATTGTCGTTATTGTCGATGAATTCGCTGATATGGTCATGTTGGTTGGCAAAAAAATAGAAGATCTGATTGCACGTATTGCGCAAAAAGCACGTGCTGCGGGTATTCACTTGATTTTAGCAACACAACGACCTTCCGTTGATGTGATTACGGGGTTGATTAAGGCAAATATTCCAGCCCGTATCGCTTTTCAAGTTTCCTCTAAAATTGATTCACGAACAATTCTTGATCAAGGAGGGGCTGAACAGCTATTAGGCCAAGGTGACATGCTCTATTTATCAGCCGGTTCAGGCATGCCGATCCGGCTACATGGAGCCTATGTATCGGATGAAGAAGTACATCGTGTGGCTACTTATTTGCGAGAGCAGGGCACACCTGATTACCTAGATGATATCACAAAATTTTCTGAGGAAGATGGGCAACCAAGTAGAAGTGATGAGAATCTTGAAAATGATCCATTCTACGATCGAGCAGTTGCTTGGGTCACTGAAAGTCGCCGTGTTTCTGTATCTTCAATACAGCGTCGCTTTAAAATTGGTTATAATAGGGCAGCCTGTATCGTTGAGGCAATGGAAACAGCAGGTGTGGTGACACCGATGTCAAGCAATGGTTCACGTGAGGTGCTAGCACCTGCACCAGTAAAGTATGGAGATTAACAATTAACAATATCACACAATGTAAGATCAAGTGGTTGGTAATAGGATTTCTTGTGCTTATTACTTTGCTACATGCAATGTTAGCACGGTCTTCCCCTAGAGAAGATTTACAGAGGTATCTTGTACATTTGCAGCGCATACAAGCACATTTTACACAGTATCGGGTCGGTACAGAACAGCCTATGAGTACTGGGCAATTTGCCATACGTCGTCCTGGACAATTTAGCTGGGAAGTTGAAGAGCCTATTAAGCAATTAATTCTTATCAACCAGCATCAGCTATGGGTGTATGACCCAGACTTAAAGCAGGCAATGAAACGCCCATTTTATGGTGTTACACATTCAAAAGGTGATGCCCTTGGAAAAATGGCAACTGCGAGTCCAATGGCATTATTCCTTGAGGATCCCGTAGTGGTATTGAGGCGTTTTAGCGTGCAGGCTACAAAAAAAATAAAAAAGAACACCAGGGGGCAATCTTGTTTTTATTTGATTCCTAAGGAATCAACAGATTTCTTAATGAAAGGCATTACAATTTGTTTTGATGCCAAAGGCTCGCCAAGGCAATTGCGATTAACGACATCAACACAAACGATACATTGGCAATTTAGTCAAATACAATTAAATCAACCCATTGATAAAGATTATTTTAAATTTGAACCGCCTGATGGTACAGATATTATTTAGAGAGGGACTATGATTGACTTACAACAACTACGTCAAAATATTGAAATGATTGCTGCACGTTTATACAAAGAGCGTGGTTTTAAGCTCGATGTTATCGAGATGCAGCGTCTGGAGGTGCAGCGTAAAACCCGCCAAATTATTGTGCAAGATTTACAACATAAGCGCAATAAAGCCGCAAAAGTGTTAGGGCAAGAAAAGGCAAAAGGTCTCGATATTCGCGACCAATCCAAGGCATTAAAACAAGATGGTGTCGCACTAAAAGTGGCACAAACAGAATTACAAGCCTTGCAAAGTGAACTTGAAGCACTGTACTTAAGTATACCTAATTTATTGCACCCTAGCGTACCAAACGGTAAAAACAGTAATGACAATCGTGTTGAGCGTCACTGGGGAACACCAAATATCTTTACATTTACTGCAAAAGATCACCTAAGTCTAGGTCGTGCACTTAAACAGCTTGATATGGAACGAGCAGCCAAACTTTCTGGTGCACGTTTTTCGGTTCTATATGGTGATTTGGCAAGGCTGCAGCGTGCATTGATTCAATTTATGCTCAATACACATACAGCTAATCATGGTTATCAAGAGGTTTATGTGCCTTACCTAGTGAAAAAAACCTGCTTATATGGTACGGGACAGTTACCAAAGTTTAAGGAAGATGATGAAGAGTTTTCACTTGCTGGTGCATATTGTGATTTAACTTTGATTCCAACGGCTGAAGTACCAGTAACGAACCTAGTGTGTGGAGAGATTATTCCATTTGAACAATTGCCACTTAAATGGGTTGCCCATACACCTTGTTTCCGCAGTGAAGCAGGGTCTTATGGAAAAGATGTACACGGTTTATTGCGTATGCATCAGTTTGAGAAAGTTGAATTGGTACAAATCACACATCCCGATCAATCAGAGCACCTGTTGGAAGAAATTGTTGGGCATGCTGAATTTATTTTGCAGCAATTGGAACTACCTTACCGTGTTGTAACCTTATGTTCAGGTGATACAGGTTTTAGCTCAGCTAAGACTTATGATCTAGAAGTCTGGATTCCATCGCAGAAAATTTACCGTGAAATCTCATCGTGTAGTAATTTCGAGGACTTTCAGGCTCGGCGTTTAAAAGCACGTTTTCGTGATCAAGCGACAGGAAAACCTCGTTTAGTTCATACCTTAAATGGCTCAGCTTTGGCGATTAGTCGTGCTTTGTTGGCGATTATGGAGAATCATCAGGATGAAAATGGTCGTATTTATATTCCAAGCGTCTTACAGCCTTACATGAATCAACAAAGCCATTTAGATAATCAAGGGAGCAAATAATGACTGATACACTAGCGATTGCACAACAAAGCTTACTGTCAAGTAGTGATATTGATCTTGGACAGTTACAGCGTGTACTTACAAGCTTATGGAAACCAGGTGTCAATATTGCTGATATTTATTTGCAAAATACTTATCAAGAAACTTGGGGGATTGAAGACCAACTGCTTAAAAGTGGCTCATTTGAAATTGATCGTGGTTTAAGTGTACGTGTTGTAATGGGTGAAAAAACAGGTTTTGCTTATAATGATTCCATTGACTTAGAAAGTCTACACAATTCTGCTGCCATGGCCTCACAAATCATAGATAGCAAACAAGCAGGCAAAGCCTGCCAGTTGCAAGGCAAAGCGATTGCGAACCCATTGTATTCAGAACAAAACCCATTGAAGGCCTTTAATGATCGTAAGAAAATTGATTTGCTAAAGCAGATTGATCGCGTTGCTAGAGCACAAGACAAGCGTGTTATACGTGTGAATGCTCAGTTAAGTGCTTCCTATGATATCGTGGCGATTGCAAATTTAACTGGATTATGGATTGCTGATGTTCGGCCACTAGTTAGTGTACATGTCACCGTGATTGCTGAGGATAAGGGACGTATTGAGCGTGGGTTTTCTGGTTGTGGTGCACGTGCAGATTATCAGTATTTGATCGATGAGAATCGAGGCATTAATTGTGCAGAGCGTGCGGTGCGTCAAGCCTTATTGAATCTTGAAGCCATTGCCGCACCTGCTGGAGTCATGCCCGTTATACTCGGGCCAGGGTGGCCTGGAGTACTCTTACACGAAGCCATTGGACACGGATTAGAGGGAGATTTTAATCGTAAAGGTAGTTCCGCATTCAGTGGACGTATAGGTCAACATGTTGCCACTTCAGCTTGTACCATTGTGGATGATGGGCAGCTTGATGGGCGGCGCGGTTCACTAAGCATTGATGATGAAGGGACTGTCACACAACGTACGGTATTGGTTGAGAATGGAATTTTAAAAGCTTATATGCATGATCGACTTAATGCTGATCTGATGAATCACATACCGACTGGTAATGGACGTCGTGAATCCTATGCCTGCCTCCCGATGCCACGTATGACAAATACCTTTATGTTGCCAGGTCAGTGTACACAAGAAGAAATCATTGCTTCTGTGGATCGTGGACTATATGTTGCTGATATGTCTGGTGGGCAGGTCGATATTACATCAGGTCAATTTGTTTTCTCCACCAGTGAGGCTTATTTAGTTGAAAAAGGCAGGATCATACATCCTGTAAAGGATGCTACCTTAATTGGTCATGGTCCCGATGTTTTAACGAAAATAGCTTTAGTTGGTAATGATTTGCAGTTAGACTTAGGCATAGGTGTCTGTGGCAAGGATGGTCAAATGGTACCTGTTGGTGTTGGACAACCAAGTTTATTAATTAAGGAATTAGTGGTTGGTGGTACACAACTTAATTAATTTATCATGTAGTACTTGCATTGTTCAACCACTGTTGTTATAAAGGAGTTCACTTTTGTAAATGGAGCGGTAGATACAATGCTTCCGCTCATTCATTGGTGAAATAAGTTAATTGAATAAATAAGAGGATAATTATGAATAAAGCAGAACTTGTTGAAAAAATTTCTGAGATGACAGGTGTTAGTAAAACCTTGGCAGGTGAGATGCTAAATGCGTTTTGTAGTGTTGTTACTGACACGCTTGCTAATGGCAGTTCCGTTGCTATCATGGGTTTCTGTTCCTTGGTTGTACAAATGCGCGCTGAACGTGTAGGTAGAGATTTGCGTACGGGTGATAAGATTGTCATTCCTGCACGACGTGTTGTTAAATTTAAAGCTGGTAAGACCTTGAAAGAGCGAGTTGAATAAGTCACCACTGGGTGCTTAGCTCAGTTGGTAGAGCGTCGCCCTTACAAGGCGGATGTCGTGAGTTCGAGTCTCGCAGCACCCACCAAGTATGTAATAGGAGTGGTAGTTCAGCTGGTTAGAATGCCGGCCTGTCACGCCGGAGGTCGCGGGTTCGAGTCCCGTCCACTCCGCCAGATTTATAGAAAGTAGTCAGTTATGCTACAGAAGTTACGTAATCGTGCTAAGAGTTGGGTAGCAATTGTCATTATTTTCTTTTTGGCATTGTCATTTGCTTTGTGGGGTGTCCAGAGTTATCTTGGGCATCATACAGCAGATGCTAAAGTTGCTACCGTAAATGGTAAAGCAATTACTGGTAAACGGCTAAAGCGTGCATATAAGATTGCTGAGTACAAATGGCGTATTTCGCATCGTCTTGCTTTGCCGTCTTCGAATGATCGTGCAATCTTAAAGGCGCGGGTGTTACAGATGCTCGTTGCAAATGAAATTTTGTCTGGTGCTGCACAGCGTGCACATCTGACAGTGAGCAAGCAACAGGCAGCTTTGTGGCTGCATGATTTTCCAATATTTCAACAAGATGGAAAATTTTCCTGGTCACGTTATCAGAATTTTATCGATAATTTTGCTTCTGGTTCGGAAGTAACTCTACTGAAAAATGTACAAGAGGATCTGGTTAATGCACAATTTTATAGTGCTTTTTCAGACAGTGACTTTATCTTGCCCCATGAAATCAAACGTATCGAGCAGATCGTTAATCAAAAGCGTAGTGTTGACTATCTACTATTAGAAAAAACTAGCAAACAACCACCTATATCCAAGCAACAAATTAGCGACTACTATCAGCAACATCAGGCAAAATTTATACAACCCGAACGCGTTAAAATTGCCTATATTATTTTATCTTCCGAAGAAGTTCAAAAACACGTTAATGTGACAGAACAAGATATAACCCAAGCATACTATCAACATACTAGTTTATTTACCAAACCAGCTCGCTATCAAGTGATATATTGGGATGATCAAGCATCAAAATGGACATCTCCTAAATGGATTGTTCTAAATCAGTTGGAAAAAATTGACCAACAGAATCTGCTGGAGTTATCGAGTGGAAAAACCTTTACCTTATCTGCCAAGCATCCTTACAAAAAGCTTAAACTATTAAAAATCAAATCTCAACAAGTCATTCCTCTGAAAAAAGCGCACCTTAAAGCTAAATTATTAGCAAAGCAGAAAAAATTACAGCAAAATTGGGATAATTTAAGTCAAAAACTAGCTGAGCTAACATACATGCACCCTAAAGAACTTAAAACAGCAGCATCACAACTTGGTTTGAGACTACAAACTAGTGATTACTTCACCCGAGAGGGTAACAAGGACGGTATCACAGCCATAAAATCTGTCCTCCAAGCTTCCTTTGACCCAGAAACCCTGGATAAAGGAAATAATAGTGATGTCATCACCTTGCCTGACCAGCACTTATTAGTATTACGTATCCTAGCACATCAGAAAAGCAATATTCAGGCACAAAAACAGGTTCATGACATTATTCTCAAGCAACTACAAGCAACAAAGCAGCGAGAGCAGACACAAATATTGGCGAGACAAATCATGTCGTCAAAATATAGCGCACTCAAAAAAATTTTAAAACAGCATAGATTGATTTGGCAGCATCGGCAACTAGAGCGTCAGGATACCTTCATGTCACCTGTTGTTGTTGAACAAATTTTTTCCTTAAGCCCGAGAAAACCTTGGCATGGAATGTGGTTGGATAATAACCGCTACCTCTTAGTGCGACTACGTCATATACAAACTGCTAAAGCATCGATTGAACCAGGTAAAATCCCCAAATCGTTTAAAAGTAAATGGCATCTACCAACTGCCTATGGTGAAGTGGCTGCACTGCTTTATGAACGGAGACTATGGCAAAAAGCACGTATTGTAGTTGATCCTCTCTACCATAAACAACAAAGCCTGCAACTTTCTAACATGGATCAACAGAACAAACCAGATTAATGCCAGCGAGGTCTTCGGCTGCCCGATATGAATTAGTGACTGGTTTCAAGTTGACCGCCACATATAGAATCAGAGCATAATGATACTGATGAGAAGTAAGATACCAGCAAAAACTTATCATATCGAGGATGTGCAGGCAGGGCAGCGTATTGATAATTTTTTACTCCAGCAACTCAAGGGCTTGCCACGTAGTCGAATTTACCATTTATTGCGAAAAAAACGCATTAAAGTTAATCATAAAAAAGCCAAAGCCTGTTATCGCCTGGAGTCTGGTGATAAAATTGACGTTCCAGCCTGGAGTAAACCTGAATCCTTCCATAAGCTACCCTCAACCTCTGATTGTGATTTTCTTGCAAACCGTATCCTTTTTGAAGATGAACATCTGATTGTAATTGATAAACCAGCAGGTATGGCAGTGCATAAGGGAACTGGTGTACCTTATGGTGTAATTGAAATCATGAAAGCAGTTTACCCACAGTATGAAAACCTGAGTTTAGCGCATCGTTTAGATCGTGGTACATCAGGATGTTTATTATTAGCTAAAAATTATACTATTTTATCCAATTTGCATGATCTTTTTCGTAGACATGCCATTGACAAACATTATCAAGCCCTACTGTGTGGTGTATGGGGAGAAAAAGGGGCACAGCGTGTACAGCAACCTTTATTGAGAGATCGTATTAGTACTGGAGAGGACTCCATCTGCATTGATCAAGAGGGAAAAGTTGCTGATACACAATTTATACCACTACAGTGTTATCAGAATACAACCTTAGTTGATGTAATCACAACAACGGGTCGTATGCATCAAATTCGTGTTCATGCTCGATACTTAGGAATGCCTGTTGCGGGTGATTTAAAATACGGTGATAAGATAAAGAATGCAGACTTACGAAAACTTGGGTTAAAGCGTTTATTTCTGCATGCAAGTCATATAGGCTTTACACTTCCGCATTTTGGTATGACGCTAAATGTTAATTGCAGTTTACCAAATCATTTAAATAGTGTCTTAGACCATCTTAAACTTAAAGAAGGAAAGTAACATATGTTTGAAAAAAAATTAATCATCTTTGATTTGCAGGGCACACTATTACAGGATACAACGTTTTATGATAGAGAACTCCTATTGTTTCCAGGTGTACGTGAGATGCTAGAAAGCTTAAAAGCGCGTGATTATCAGCTCGCCATTGCAACTGCAGCAACTCGCTCTGCTTTAGAACATGTGCTTGAACGGCTTAACTTAACCCATTTATTCGATATAACGCGTTCCATAAGTGAAACCAAGCCCAAGCCCAATCCTTTGATGCTGCAAGAAATTCTAAATGTCCAACAACTCAAAGTGGAACAAGCCTTATATGTCGGTGACAGCGTACAGGATTTTAAAATGGGTTATGAATTGCATATGGATGTTGTAGCCGTTGCTTATGGCGAAACTTACTATACCCAGGATGATTTAGATACCTCTCACGTAAGGTATACCATCGATAAACCAGAGGCATTGCTGAATTTGCTGAAAACCTAGAAAACATGTATTCCATTTTTTTCTAATAAGTCGATTAATGTGATCATAGGCAAGCCTGTGATCGCGCTGTGATCAGTTGATTCAATTGATTTGAACAATGTAATACCTGTACCTTCAATTTTTGTGCTCCCAGAACAGTTAAAAGGTTGATCTCTATCTAAATACTTACCAATCACCTGATCGGATAGGGTGCGAAATCGTACTTTTGTCACGACATACGTTGTTTCACATTGCTGTGTGTACGTATTCATAACACATAATCCCGTATAAGAATAAACAGTACGTCCGCTGAATGCTTGTAGCTGCTGTATCGCAGTTTCTCGGTTCAATGGTTTCCCAAAGATTCTATGATCAAGTTCAGCAACTTGATCTCCCGCAATAATAACAGCTTTAGGATAGTGCTGATGAACAGCCTTAGCCTTATTTTCTGATAAACGGGTTACCAACACTTTGGCTAATTCATGTAGTCTCGCTGTCTCATCAATCTCAGGTGTTGCGCATCTAAAGGGTATGCCAAGCATTTGAAGCTGCTGGCTACGGTATACTGATGATGAAGCTAAGACGAGTTCTAACGAGATCAATTTATGCTAGCCCTTTTACGTTTACTGGCTCTATTCCGTTTCCAATGTTATTGTGCTGTATTTGTTGCATAGTGTCTTGACATAGTAGATTACTAGCTGGCATGATTCCGTTTTGTGTGCCTTGTGCTTCTTTAGTTACTTCTTCAAAAATTTTCTGTATATTGTATCCCAATCTTCTGTTCAAAATAAATATGTTAATGATTGTAAAAATAAGTATACCAATATTACAGCCTGCAACAAGTAGCGTTGGGGACATGCTTATACCCACTAAGATAAATATACCAGTAGAGCATATTAATTCAATGAGAAAGATAAGAAAAAGTAAATTCATAGTGATATTTTGAGTATTTCTAACACATTCTTCTGATCTGATAAGGGATAAGAGATCCTCTAATCTTGGCAATTCAAACTCAGCACTACGCAATTTTGGGTTTCCGCCAATAGAGAAACCACATTCTGCCTCATGTATCATACTCTGGTCATTAGAACCATCACCTACAGCCCAGACAGTGATAGCATCTTTTTTCAGATTCTTGACAAACTTTCCTTTCTCGGCAGGGGACTGTGAACATAAGGGACTTGGAAACCATAATTTATGAAACTCACTAATATTACTATTTTTTTTAGCAGTACAGCTTTGAGGAAGTTTTTTGAAGACTGATCTAAAAAGTTTATTATATGGACTTTCTAGTGTAAGACTATCAGCACCACTTATTATCTGAACCTTTATGTTATTTTTTATACAATAAATAATGAGTTCTTCAGTAATAACTTTGGTATCTTCAGGGGTAAAGGAAAAGCTGGTATCTGCTAGTTGCTTAAAATTATCTTCACCTGTAATTTTTTTTGCGACATAGGATTGTTGTTTGTTGCTGTTTTTTGCGATGCAATCTATACCATGGTTCCGCATATATTTTGAATTCCCAATAATTATCTCAGTGCCATCTTCGTACCTTCCGTGTACACCACTGCCATAACCTTCATTTTCTATTATAGTTGCCTTTTGTTGCTTATACGTGAATTCCTTATCATTCATCTTCTTAAGTAACTCTTTGGAGATTGACATAGCATGTTGGCTTTCCTGTGTGCTTTCTAATGACAATATTTTTGACACGATGTCAGCATTTAATTTACTACCTATTTTAACATCCTCGGCATAAAGTGAGTTATTTTTTGCCAATGTGCCAGTCCAGTCAAAGCAGATAGTTTTTTTTCCAGTCCTATTTGTAATAGGAAGGTGTAAGGAATGTATCTCTCTAAACTTCAGGCCAAATTTTCGTAAGACGCTACTAGCATGGAAAATTGACGAATAAAAACCTACAAATATAGTTGTTGGACAGAAGGCATTAAGGCAAGTAATAATATGAACTAAGATAAAGAACGGCAAGTCTAGACAAATACCAACTGTTACAACTATAGCTACCCCTATAAGCAAGGAAATACAAAAAAGATTTGGCCATATTTTTATCAATCCAGACCTTTTATCCTCAGTCTCAGCAAGTGATCTGTTTTGCTCATCTTTTTTGTTTTTTATGAGCTTATACCCGTTCTTCAATGCCTTGACTGTTATTGTGAAATTTGAGCAATTTTTAGCACCAAAATATAGTTCTCTACCCAATTGGCAAGCAAACTCCCCAGTTATCCCTGTAACATCTTTATTGTCAATATTACAGCTTATTGTTTCTTTTTCTTCAAACCTAATTATAGTGGATCTGATGGGAACTTTCTCACCAGGAGAAATATGAAGAATATCATCTTCCTTAATTTTTTTTACAGGTTTCCACATTACTGTTTTTTGCGAATTTTCTTTACATTCTACTTTTACAAACCGATTGTAATTGGTATATTCCATGTTAAATTTTTCTACTTTCTCTTTTGTACCTGGGTTACTAAGTGCTGCATCGATGACGAATCCAGCAAGTAGAGCAAAAAGACTGATAAGGGAAGGAATAAAGAAGGGAGTGGTAATGCCAGCTAATAAAAACGGAGTAGGATATATGACTACAAAAATTGATACTATAAAAGGTATGAAGACTGTAAGTGCGCCAATGCAGTGAATGCCAGGAGGCTGGATGCCATTTTTTTTTCCTTGGAATATATTGAGTTCATTGCAAGCCTTTTTAAGGATTGGTAGAGATGTATAGAGGATGATAAGGCTCAAAGGTATCATGATCACAAAATAGCCTGGCATACAAAAGAAGCTTGTTAGTAGGGACACCCAATTTAAAGATTCAGCTACTTTTAATAAGGCAATAGATGCGCCTACAAGAAAAGTACTTGTAAGGCTTGATTGTACTTTCCAATCCTCATAACAATGCAATGCTTCCGAAATTTCAATTTTGGCTTGATAATTATCAGTAGTAAGCAAGTGACCTCCCTTGAACTCAGGAATCTCACTCTCAGAGTCGATGCGGTAAACTTCTGGAAAGGGAAGCTTTTTTGAATAAGATGGCTTCTGATGTTCTCCAGTGAAATACTCTTTTATCCTGTTAAAAAAGCTTTTCTCTTCTTCCAATAAGCCGAGTCGTTGTATTTTGTAGTGGTAGCCATTGCCTAGAAAAGTATCTAGCTGAGTACTTACCTTTTTCTCCCCTATCTCCTTATATTCATACTTTTCATCCGTGGACATGCCACCTGCACCAGATTGGTGTTGAATACAAGAATAATAACTAAAGGTTTTTTGTGTCATAAACAGCCGTCCAAGTCTTGAATTAATCTACGAACGCTGAAGTGTACTGCTACTCTGTGAGAATGTCAAGAAATATTTGAACAGGCAGACACTGCTTATTAAATATGCACGTGCATTTGATACTTGTTACAAAATACCGAAGATTACAAGAGAGGCTCGACTGATGGGGTATCTCGTATCACCCACATCAAGGAAGTAGTTTTACTACACATACGATAAAACTGACTTATTTCAGCCATAGCCTAAAGTTGGAAGTTTCGTTATTTGTGGTAAATGACACTAAAATCTTTGTTAAGCCTGTGTTGTGAAGTGTAGCATTCGCTCAATCGGTTTACGTGCTTTTTGGATAATGCCACCATCCAGTATAATTTCTCCCCATTCATTCTGCAAAGCATCATATAAATTTTGTAAGTGGTTCATCGCCATCCATGGGCAGTGTCCGCAGCTCTTGCAGGTGGCACCATGTCCACTTGTGGGTGCCTCTAGCAGCAATTTATGTGGTGCAGCCTGCTGCATTTTGTAGAAAATACCACGATCTGTTGCGACGATAAAGGTTGTATGCGGTAGCTCGAAGGTTGCTTTAATCAATCGACTGGTTGAACCCACCACATCTGCTAATGCAATAACTGCTTTAGGAGCCTCTGGATGCACCAATAGTCCTGCTTCTGGGTACTGCTGCTGAAGTTTCTGTATGCCATTGGCCTTAAATTCTTCATGTACCACACATGCACCACCCCACACAACCATATCAGCACCTGTTTGATTCTGAATGTAATGACCTAAATGACGATCAGGAGCCCAAATTAGTTTCTCTCCATGTCGTGTTAAATGATCAACCACATCGCATGCAATGCTAGAGGTAACAACCCAATCAGCCCGTGCTTTAACGGCAGCGGCTGTATTGGCGTATACCACAACCGTACGTTCTGGGTGCTGGTCACAAAATGCTGAAAATTCTTTGATGGGGCATCCTAAATCAAGAGAACAAGTTGCGTCTAAGCTTGGCATTAGCACTTTTTTGTGGGGACTTAAAATTTTAGCTGTCTCACCCATAAAGCGTACACCAACAACAACCAATATATCTGCAGGATGCTGATGACCGAATCGCGCCATTTCTAGTGAATCCGAAACAATACCGCCAGTTTCCTCAGTTAATGCTTGTAAAATAGGATCAGTATAATAATGTGTAATTAATACAGCATTTTTTTCACGCAGCATGACGTGGATACGCTGTATCAAATCAGATTGTTGTATCTCAGTTAGCTCTGGAACAAGCGTGGTGTCTGGCATTTCAAAGGTTGCAGATGGTCTAAACATAAAAATATCTGTTATAAAAATATTCCATTAATTGTGATTTAAGGAACGACTGCACTTCCCGTGCCACGTATCTTTATCTTAGCACATCTCTAAATATGTACAACTCCAAGTTTATCGAGCAGATCTATGAGATTATCCTATAATAGAAGGTATAGAAGCTATACAAGAGACTGAAGACATCAAAAATTTCCTAGAATACAGCAGAAATAAAGGAATAGGTAAATATGAAAGGATGGATTTTATACCATAAACAGCAAGATGAACTCAGTCAAGAAGACTACGATATTCATCGATTACTAGAGGCGGCCAAGGCAAAGCATATACCCTTAAAGATTTATTCACCAAAAGAATTCGAGTTAATCGTTAGCCGTGATGATCAAAAAAGTGTCTTATTGAATGGTAAGATGATTGCATTACCTGATTTCTTAATACCGAGGATTGGTGCGAAAACGACTTATTTTGGATTGGCTGTAATTCGACAGTTAGAGCGATTAAATATTTATGTGTGCAATATGTCTTCAACTGTTGAGATCGTTAAAGATAAATTACGTATTCATCAAATCTTGGCAGAAAGTAATCTACCAACCCCCAAAACTATGTTACTGAAGTTCCCAGTTAATATTGAATTAGTTGAGGAAGAAATTAACTTTCCACTTATCATAAAAGATATTAACGGTACCGAGGGTCAAGGTATTTATCTGTGTGAGTCTTCCCTTAAATTTAAAGAATTAATGGAATTGCTAGATAGCTATAAAGAAAACATCCATATGATTATCCAAGAATTTATATCAGGGAGCAAAGGAACAGACCTACGAGTTATTGTGATAGGTGGTAAGGTTATTGGTTGTATTAAGCGTACAGCAACTGATGGCAGTTTTAAGGCAAATTATTCCTTAGGTGCTAAAATTGAGCCTTTCCAACTAAACCCAGAAATTGAATCGCTAGCATTAGAAACAGCAAAATTGCTGAATTTAGAAACAGCAGGGATTGACCTTTTATTTAATGAGGAGGGCTATAAGGTATTAGAGGCGAATTCATCTCCAGGATTTGAGGGTTTTGAAAAAGTGAATGGTAAATATGTTGCTGAGGAAATTCTATCGCATGTCTTGTTACAAACGTCTGAGTGTATAAAAAAAAGGGGGAATCAATGTGTCGATTTATAACTTATCTAGGTAAGAAACCAGTTTTAATCGGCGAAATTTTAGATAAGCCATCTAATTCACTCATCAATCAAAGCAGAAGGGCAAAAGAAAGTGCAACAGACTTAAATGCGGATGGTTTTGGTATTGGGTGGTATAATTTTTCCATTGATGATAACCCTGGTATCTTTAAATCGATACAACCAGCTTGGAACAACAACAATCTGCAAAATTTGGCTGAAAAGATACAATCTACTTGTTTTGTAGGACATGTTCGTGCATGTACCGTAGGGGATATCACCACCTTAAACTGTCACCCTTTTTTTTATAAGAATTATTTATTTGTGCATAATGGTACAATCGATAACTTTTCTCGATTTAAACGGCCTATTTTGAATGAGCTTTCTGACACTTATTTTGATATAATCAAGGGGCAGAGTGACTCGGAACATTTTTTTGCATTACTCATGGACTGTTTTTATAAAATAAAAGGTGATCACTTTTTAAATGATATGACACTCGCTTTTAAAGTAGCAATCCAAAAACTTCAAACCATACGAGATGCGATTGGCACTCACTCTTGCATAAAGTTAAACACTATGATCACAAATGGGCAAGAGCTACTTGCTTTGCGCTACACATACCCTTTAGAAAAAAAACATTTATCACTGTACTATGCATCAGCAGCTTACGTGAAGTATGATGGAAAGGTTCTTATGCAACGTATAAGAGATCAGGCAGCAACGGCCGTTGTAATTGCCTCAGAACCACTTACAGAGATATCAGAAACTTGGAAAAAAATTCCAGAAAACCATATCCTGAAAGTGGATAGGGGTTTTAACCTCAATTTCGAGAAAAGCAACTAATAACATCGCGATTTCAAAGTAATTTCAAAAAAACATTGTTAAAAATAAAGAGCTTAAGAGCTACAAACTCCCTTACTTAACAAGAATAAATTTATTTACTTGGAACAGCTGGAATTTGGTTGACAGTCCCAGAATCGTTTGCCACACTGTTTAGCTGTTCTGCTCCTCTAAAAAGAGGACAGAGGGATTCTTGTGGTAAGACAAGAGGCTTTTTATTTCAGTTGTGGTAGTTGGGATGGTGTAATGGATATTAGTTATTTCTTTAGTAGGGTGTTTCTTGTACTGAGGTCTGTAAGTGATGCGCTTGCTACTTTAGTTCGCATGATCATTTTTGCACTTCTTACTCTTGCGATTCCAGTAGGTTTTGGAGTCGTTCTTGGGTTGACAGTAGGGCTTGGCTTTAGTATGTTATTTTATGTGTTTGATGTGCTATTTATCTGGAAGCTATATAGAGTCAATAGACTCTTTCCTATTGTTCTTGGTTATCCTAGAGCCCTCTCTCTTATCTCTTTAGTGTTTTTACATTTTGCTAGAGCATTGGGGTTCTGCTCAGAAATAGCATTTGTTTTTGCCCTTCTATATACCTCCAAGCTAATCATTTTCTATCTACTATGCCTAGCCGTATCGGCATGTGTTGGTTTGTTTGTGGGCACATTTTTAGGTATAGTTGTTTTTGCTTGTATTTATAGAGAATATAGTGCATTAACTTTGGTCATTCCTCTTGTCTTATTCGCAGTTTTCATTTTTTTAATTTTCTTGTCACTATACTTTTCCTTTACTGGTTCAATTTTTGCTGTGAAATTGTGTGTGGGTTTCTGCTTTATTGTGTTTATCATTGAATGTAAGAAGTGTAAAATGTATTTACGGCATGCGTTATCTCTTGATTTTTGGTATGTAATACGTGAAATTCTACTTGGTGCCAGGGCTATTGAGTTATGGGCCGAGTTCTTGGGTTCAGGTCTTGTAGTTAGTAATATAGGCAGTAATAATAACGTGTTGAAAAATCTGTTGCTGGTAATGGATTCAGATGAAGATTTACAGTCTCTTCAATTAGTTACTTCAGATCAATTAGAGCAATTAGATCAATTAGATCGATTAGAGCAATTAGAGCAATTAGAGAAGGAAATTCGATGTGGAATTTTACATGAGTTGCCAGATGCTCCTGTTAGAACAGGAGCTATGGTAGCTGTGTGTGGTTTAGAGTCTCTTATTAGGTGGTGTAGAGAGAAGGTTGACAGTGATGCTGCCATTAATGCTCCCATTATGGGAGCTTCTTTAGCACTGCAAAAAATATACGTAGGCTACGGAATGGAAACTGTCAACTCTTTTTTTGATATTATTGAGAGTGATCAGGAGATACGTGGTATTTTAGGCATTGGAGAAGGAGTGAATAAAAATACATTCTGTAATAACTACATTAAAAAACGAAATGCTGTACAAAGAAAGATTAATGCTATACAAGGGGAGTTAATGGATGATGAACAGATTGAAGAGCAAGAGCAAGGAGTAATAGTTGAGATAGAAAGTGAATACTGCCTTAATTTTCTTCAACAACAGGATCTCGCCCAGGAGGGATTTCAGCCCATTGCTGTACGCCCCCAGCCAGACATTGTACAGCAGTTCATTGATGTGGAAGTGCCTGCTGGGGGGCTTCCTAGTTTGCATTTAGGTGCTAGCTCTTATTGGAGCTAAACTAATTAAGCCAGCAGGTGAAGTACAGCGTATGTCCCAGGTGTTGTCCATTATTGTAAATAAGCAGACCATAAATCTGTCATTGCCAACTGGCAGCTTGTTGGTCGATGTTGTGGGAGCGTTAAAGATCTGCCAGGGGCAGCCCTTTGCTGTGCAAGTGAATCAGCACTTTGTACCACGTAGTGCCTATATTAAAACGCGTATTTATTCAAAGGATTGCTTAGATATTTTATTAGCAGCTCCAGGAGGGTAGATTATGTTCTGGAAGATTGCAGATAAAAGTTTAAATCAACGTTTTATTTTGGGAACAGCACTTTATCCATCGCCACAGGTTATGCAGGATGCTATTCGTGTGGCTGATTGTCAGGTTATAACGGTTTCAATACGCCGGCAAATTGCTCATCAGTCACAGGAAGCATCTCATTCACAAACATTTTGGTCCTATATCAAACAGCTTGGTTGCCATATTTTACCGAATACAGCAGCTTGTAAAAGTGCTGATGAAGCGATACAGACAGCACATATGGCACGTGAGCTATTCCAGACGAATTGGATTAAACTAGAAGTTATAGGAGATGATTATAATCTTGCACCCAACCCATTTGAGTTATTAAAGGCATGCCAGCAGTTAATAAAAGATGGGTTTACCGTATTCCCCTACACCACGGATGATCTTATTGTTGCACAACACTTAGTGGATTTAGGGTGTAAGATCATTATGCCAGGGGTTGCGCCCATTGGTTCTGGTCAAGGTGTGTGTAATCCGCAAGCACTCCGCACCTTGCGAAAACGTCTGCCAGATACGACTTTAATTGTTGATGCAGGTATTGGCAAGCCTTCTGATGCCTGTCAGGTCATGGAGATGGGCTTTGATGCTGTTTTGCTCAACAGTGCTGTCGCATTAGCGCATGACCCCGTAATGATGGCGGGAGCCTTTCGTCAGTCCATTCAAGCAGGACATCAAGCTTATCAGGCTGGTTTAATGACAAAGCGTAATTTTGCTTCTCCCAGCACACCCTTATTGGGTGGTAAGGCTTTATGGCAGGAATAATGTCAAAGAAACCGATCGTTTGGAGTATAGCAGGTTCTGATTCAGGCGGTGGTGCTGGCATTCAAGCTGACTTATATACCTTTCATGACCTAGGGGTCTTTGGCTGCACAGCAATTACGGCAATTACAGCGCAAAATAGTCATAGTGTCCAACATATCCATTGGTGCGATGCAAAGACATTACGCAGTCAGTTACGAGCATTAGATGAAGACTTGCCAGCCAAGGTCATTAAACTGGGGATGCTTGGTTCATTGGCGGCACTACAGGTTGTGGCTGAGTTCTTAAAGCATTATAACGGCTTAATCGTCTGCGACCCCGTCTTAGTAACCAGCAGTGGAACCTGTTTAAATAAAAATCCCAAAACCATACCATATTTTATAGAGCATGTACTGCCCCAAATTGACTTATTGACCCCTAATCAATATGAGGTTCAAGCATTATTACAAGAGAGACAAGAAAAACCGTATGCTGTGACAAAAGCAGGTCAAGCACTACTAGACTTGGGGGCAAAAAATGTCTTGATAAAAGGTGGGCCAGCAAATGCTAACATGCCCCATATACAGACTAGCTTTAAAACCAGGGAGCATCTCTCCCCTGATTATTGTCAAGATTACTGGTGCAGTGCACATCATAGTAAATGGTTAACTTTACCACGTTATCCAAATGAGAATAATCACGGCTCGGGTTGTAGTTTATCCGCAGCAGTTGCTGCTTGCTTAGCACATGATTACTCCATGCTTGACGCGATTACTCTTGCTAAAGCTTACGTGACACAGGGTATCCGTACGGCTATCCGTTATGGAAAAGGCCCTGGGCCAGTTGTTCATAGGGGTTTTCCTGAACAGCTTATTGACCTTCCATGGATTACGGACACAGCGAGTAGGGGAGTGGCATCTCGCATACATTTTAAACACATGCCATCCCATTACAGAGGCATCTACCCGATTGTACGTACCCGTACAGAAATTGAAACCTTATTACCACTAGGCATAAAACTTATTCAATTGCGTATAAAACAAGGCAAAATAACGCAAGCAATGCGCAATGAGATTAAAACGAGTATCGCATTGGTGCGCCGTCACCAAGCCTGTTTAGTTATCAATGATCACTGGCAGTTAGCACTAGAATACAAGGCAGATGCAGTTCATCTAGGTCAGGAAGACCTAGAGAAAGCTGATTTACATGCACTTGAGCAAGCTGGTATTTACTTAGGTATCAGTTGCCATTCACTAGCAGAAATTGCGCAGGCACACACAATAAGGCCATCATACCTGGCATTTGGTCCGATCTTTGATACACGGAGCAAAGTTATGAAAGATGCACCACAGGGTCTCGCACGATTGGAGACCATAAGGCGTTGGGTTGGAAATTATGACCAGCCCATACATTATCCATTGGTTGCTATCGGTGGTATCGATGCTTCATGTATATCTAAAGTCTTAGGGACTGGTATTCGGACGTGCGCTGTTTTGAGCAGTATTGCAGTTTGATTTTTGTATTGCACCCTTGCAGTATCTATAGTCAATAAGTAAATTACTGGGAACAGCCAGCCTGTTCCAATATTTCTTGACATTCTCGTAGAGCAACAGTACACTCTAGATATGAGAATGAGGAAATCGTACGAATTTAGGATAAAGCCGAGTGCTGAGCAGGTCGCTCAACTAGGTCGGTTTTCGGTTTGTTGTCGCTTTGTTTGGAACAGGGTCACTTTAGTGGCTGGGCTACCGTGTTAGTCTGTGGAGAAGATGGTTGGCATCAGGTTTCCCTACAAACGAGTGATCTAGTAGTGACCTGAATCTCTATTCAGGAATCGCCTTCCTTTAGTGGGGGGGAGGATGTCAATTATCATGGGAATACAAAGCGTGTCTGCTGATAATAACCAAAATTATAAAGAAACCTTAAATTTACCTGTCACCAATTTTCCGATGAAGGCTAATTTAGTACAGCGTGAACCTATACAGCTCAAACACTGGGAGAGCTGGAAGTTATATCAAAAGATGCAGCAAATAGAACCCAAAGAGCCTGTTTTTGTATTGCATGATGGCCCTCCGTATGCCAATGGTGACATTCATATTGGTCATGCTTTGAATAAGATTCTAAAAGATACCATTATTAAATCCAAGCGGTTAGCTGGTTATGCAATTCATTATCGGCCAGGCTGGGATTGTCATGGTTTGCCAATTGAGCTTAATGTTGAAAAAAAAATTGGTCGTCCAGGCCAAAAATTGACAATAGAAGCTTTTCGTAAATATTGTCGGAAGTATGCTCAAACACAGCTCGAGAAGCAGCGTGATAGCTTTAAACGTCTTGGGGTTATAGGAGACTGGCAACATCCTTATCGCACAATGGACTATGATTATGAGGCGAATACCATACGTGCTTTGGCAGATGTAGTAGAGGCAGGTTATTTATCGCGCAATTTTAAGCCAGTGTATTGGTGCTGTCAGTGTTGCTCGGCTTTAGCTGAGGCTGAAGTTGAATATATGCCTAAGACCTCGCAGGCGATCGATGTTGCTTTTACAGTTATAGACTCTTTAGCTCTCGCAGCTTGTTTTACCGATCAAGGCGCAGAACAATCAATAATGAGCTTATTGGAGGAGAGTCCCTTGGTATGGATTCCTATTTGGACAACAACACCGTGGACTCTATTATCGAATCAGGCGCTGGCTGTTCATCCCAATTATAAATACATCCTTCTGCAAGCTAGTTGGCGGGGGAAATCTATACGACTGATTATCGCTGAAAGTCGTCTTGATGCCCTGGTGTCACATTATCAACTTGAAAAATGCCAACTTTTAGGGAAGCTCCAGGGTAAGCAACTAGAGGGTCTTCTTGTGCAACACCCATTGATTGAGAGGCAAGTTCCAGTAGTGCTGGCTGATTACGTGATGCTAGAAGATGGAACGGGTATAGTGCATACGGCACCCGCACACGGTGAAGATGATTATTGGACAGGCAAAAAATATGATTTGCCGATTACAACACGTCTTAAAGATAATGGCGTATTTGAAGATGAGGAGATTTTTGTGGGTGGTCAGCATTTTAGTAAAGCTGATTACTTCATGATCAATCAATTGAAAGAAAAGGGGTGCTTGTTGCAACAAGCCGTAATTGAGCATCGTTACCCACACTGTTGGCGTCATAAGAAGCCCATTATCTTTAAGGCAACCCCGCAGTGGTTTATTCACCTTGATCATAAAGGACTACGAAAACGTGCCTTACAGGCAATTCAAACAATTGAATGGATACCTGGCTGGGGTCGTGAGCGTATGCAGAAGATGTTAACTGATCATCCTGATTGGTGTCTTTCACGACAGAATCGAGCTTGGGGGACACCCATGGCTCTGTTGCGTCATAAAGAAACTGATGAATTGCATCCTGAAATGCCAAAAATTATGCGAAAAGTTGCCGATCAGGTAGCAGAGAAGGGGATTGATGCCTGGTCACACTTAAGACTTGAGGATTTGCTGGAACAGAATGAAGTAGCAAGTTATATTAAAGTCGATGATACGCTAGATGTATGGTTTGATTCTGGTGTCAGTCATACCTGTGTGTTGACAAAAGAAGAGGGCTTGACACTTCCCATTCAACTTTATTTGGAAGGTTCTGACCAATACCGTGGTTGGTTTCAATCCTCACTACTGACCTCGCTCATGTTACAGCCACAAGTAGCTTATCGCTGTGTACTAACTCACGGTTTTACGGTGGATGCTACAGGACATAAAATGTCGAAGTCATTAGGTAATACTATTGCTCCACAAAAAATTGTTCAAAAATTTGGTGCAGATATACTACGCTTGTGGGTTGCATCTGCTGATTATCGTGCTGAGGTGGCAATATCTGATGAAATTTTAAGTCGTCTTGTAGATATTTATCGACGCATACGGAATACGGTTCGCTTTTTATTTGCTAATACAGCAGATTTTGAAGTGGGTAAACACAAGATTGCAATTGATGATTGCCTTGAACTTGATCGTTGGATTATCCGTTATGCAGCTAATTTACAGAGCAAATTAGAAGAAGCTTATGCAGCTTATCAATTTCACTTGGTTGTCAATGAAGTTCATCAATTTTGTAATCAGGTATTGGGACACTTTTATTTAGACATCATCAAAGACCGACAGTATACCTTGGCCAAAAATAGCCGAGCACGTCGCTCAGCCCAAATGACCATGTACCATGTCTTACAGGGATTAGTGCGTTGGATTGCTCCGATCTTAAGCTTTACAGCAGAAGAGATTTGGAGTTATATGCCAGATGTACTGATGCAATCGGTCTTCTTATCCAACTGGTATAATTTTCCAAGCAGTAAACTCAAACCATCGATCAGTGATCAAAGCTGGGATTACTTTTTGATGGTCAAAGAATCTGTAAATCTAGCCTTAGAGTCCTTGCGTAGCAGTGGGGGAATCGGCTCTTCGCTACAGGCACGTGTAAACCTATATGTTGATCAGGAAGGCTATGCACATTTAGAACAACTCCATGATGAATTACGTTTTCTGCTTATTACCTCAGAAGCACACTTAGAGAAAGACACAAAACGTCCCAAACAAGCAAGTGCAACAGCGCACAAGGGGCTTTTCTTAATGGTTGAGCCAGTTGCCCACAATAAATGTATACGTTGTTGGCATTATATTGCTGATGTTGGGCAGAACCAGAAGCATCCCCAGCTATGTCAGCGTTGCATCATGAATTTAAGCCTTAGCAATGAAGAATCGCGTTATTATGTCTAGTTTGTTGCAACAAATTGACCAATCACGCGATGTCCGCCCTTATACCATTATCCTATTGGTAGGCTGTGATCAAATTACTAAATACTTAGCACAACTTTATTTAGTAGCGAAGCCACTGGTTTTGCTGCCAACCGTGAGCCTTATCCTAGCCCATAACCGTGGTGCAGCCTTTAGTCTGCTAGCTAGGGCGGGTGGTTGGAGTGAGATTTTTTTCATTTCCTTATCCACTATTATCGCAAGTATTATCTTATACCTGTATTTTTACAAACCATTACAAAACCCTTGCACGCGTAGTGGTAGTGCCTTTATATTAGCTGGTATTTTTGGTAATTTTTATGATCGTTTGAACCACGGTTATGTCATTGATTTTATCGCTTTGCATTGGCATCAGTGGTACTGGCCAATTTTTAATCTAGCAGATACAGCCTTATGTCTCGGTGTTTTCTGTTTATGGCTAGCACAATTTTTTGATAAATAAGCACCTATTCAAGCTCAAAGCACAACACTCCCATTTATTTTAAACATAAACATAGGTTCAGCAAGCCTATTATATCGAAAGGTAGTTGTAATCAGACATCTACGGGTCGTAAGAGTCCATTACTAGAACAATTAGCGACTGTTTATCGGAGGGGGGAGTACGTCACGATTGGTTAGCAGAAAGGTTGTAGTGTTTGACTACGGTATTGTGTGTAAGGTGTCAATCTTTATGATAGTGACCTCAGTCTGAAGTAGTGGAGATAGCATGGTACAATTGGCAACATTACAAACACGTGCTTTAGTCGGTTTGCAGGCACCTTTAGTTGTGGTGGAAGTACATATTTCTAACGGGTTGCCAGCTTTTTCTATGGTTGGATTGCCAGAGAAAGCTGTGCGTGAGAGTAAGGAGCGTGTGCGCAGTGCCTTATTAAATAGTGGCTTTAAGTTCCCTAATCGTCGTATTACCGTAAATTTAGCACCTGCAGAGTTCCCAAAACAGGGTAGTCGCTTTGATTTAGCGATTGCATTAGGGGTATTGATTGCAACACAGCAATTGAGGTGTGAGACGATCTGTGATTATGAATTTATCGGAGAATTGACTTTGTCGGGACATCTACAACCCGTTTATGGGGCATTATCTACTGCACTTGCGACTACCAAGTTAGCACGTTCATTAGTGTTGCCTAAAGAAAATGCTGAGATTGCTTCATTGGTCGTGGATGCCTGTATTTTGCCAGCTAACCATTTATTGGAGGTTTGCCAACATTTGACAGAACAGAAAGCTCTAACAATTTTCAAAGCGGAGCAGGTAATTGATAAGCCTTCTGGTCAAGAAAATAAGCTTGATTTGGCTGATGTGCAGGGTCATGCACATGCGAAGCGAGTCCTCGAAATTGCTGCTGCTGGTCAACATAATTTGCTAATGGTAGGACCACCTGGAAGTGGCAAAACCATGTTGGCGCAGTGTCTGCCATCGATTTTGCCTGATTTAAGCTCCATACAAGCCTGTGAAGTATTGAGTATCTATGCCTTACGTCAGAAATTAACCAATCGACAAAAAGAGGTGCCATTCCGCCAGCCACATCATAGCAGTTCGATGCAGGCATTGGTAGGTGGTGGTTCACCACCACAACCAGGTGAGATTTCTCTAGCACATCACGGTGTATTATTTCTGGATGAGCTAGGTGAATTCACAAGAAATGCGTTAGAAGCTTTACGTGAACCCATGGAGCAGCGCGAAATTAATATTGCACGCTGCGGATACCACACAACTTTCCCTTGCAATTTTCAACTGATTGCAGCAATGAATCCATGTGCTTGCGGATATAGTAATAGTTCCCAACCCTGTCGTTGTGGTATTGCTGCCCTTAGGCGTTATCAGCAAAAACTTTCTGGGCCACTGATTAATCGGTTTGATTTGCAGGTTGATGTGCCCATCCCTGATTTAAAAAAATTACGCATGGCTTCGGTTTTATCGCATGAGAGTAGTCAAATTGTTAAACAGCGTGTTGTTGAAGCGCGTCAACGACAAGAAAAGCGCCAAAAAATATTGAATGTAGCACTGAATAACCGTATGTTAAAAAAAATGATTCAATTGACTGATACAGGTGAGTCATTTATTGATCATAGCGTACAAAAATTAAATATTTCACCCAGACGATACTATAAAATGTTAAAAGTAGCACGCACAATCGCTGATCTTGACGATTGTACACAAATTAACCAACAGCATTTGAGTGAAGCACTTGGCTTGCAACCGATATGGCACGAGTTTTAAAGTAATATTAGGTTGCTGATGGGTTAATAACAGGATTAAATAATCTATTATAAGCTGAGATAATCTATACTTATGAGACGATTTGTCAAAATAGGTGAAGCAGCAAGGCTTTTGGGCTCAAATTCCTCGATATTCAGAAAGTGGGAGTCAACAGGGGAGCTGCAACATGCAAAAAACAAGAAATTTCCCAGATAATTAAAAAAATAGTAATGTGACAAAATATGGCGTGGAGTTAGCATGCATGGGGGACGATGAACCTGTCGATTTTTATACGAACTGATTAATAGTTAGACTCCCTTCATTTAGTTTTTGAAATATGCCAAATTTTTCCTTGCAAAGTGTAAATTATTTGTAATTGGGTGAGGGATGGGACTTCCTAGTGGTGTGTCTCACTATTTTGGCATTTATGTTTAATGAAGTTTATGCGGTATTTAAAAATATGTTTGGAAAGAAAAAGAATAATAATAAGAATAATAAGAATAATAAGAATAAGAAGGATGAGGTTGCTGAGGCTAATGCTAGGGCTAAGAAGGCTGAGGCTAAGGCTAATGTTGCTGCACCTAAGAGTAGTAAGACCTGGAAAGCAAGTATTCTTGGTATGCTTAGGACATTGTCACTTGGGGAATGGAGCGCATGGATACTAATGCATGTGCTTTACAAATCATCGGTGCTTATACTTATTGCAGTTACACTTATCATTGCTGCACTTTTTATGTCACCAGGGGCTGTGGTATTCATAGTACCGGCTTTCTTTGCTATAGTGGGTGGCGTTGTACTGCTCGTCTGGATAGGCAACTGTATGCACAATATTGTTGGGGGGGAAGGCTGATTATGAGAACAAAAATTTAAAGGCTAGCCATCTGACAATTTTAGTGGCAGGTATACTTGTTATTTTGGGTATCATTCTTTTTGTTCTACAACCTTCGTTAGTGATAGTAGCTCTCATGTTTTTTGTTGTGTGCTTTCCAATTTTATTAACAAGCTTCTTTATGTCCTCCAAGCAGGATACGAGTTCTGAGATTAAGAATATCACCTGTATCAATATCAATGGGACGCAGATTCTAGTAAATGGCGCTCCTATTGTTGTAGGTGGCGCTCCTATTGTTGTAGGTGGCACTCCTAAGGTTAAGGATAATAGTACCTCCTCCTTGGTAACAGAGCCTCGCCTTGTTCCGATCCCACAAAGTAAAGATGATATTTTCCCGCAGTTCTTTGCCCCCACCCCCATCGCCTTCGTGAACCAAAATAATGGCCAACAAAATCAAGCCGACGTTGCTCCCTTCAACTCGAACAAAAAAGGTGGTTGGGACTCCCACCCAGTGGAAACAGGTGGCGTAGCAAGTAAGGGGGAAAGTTTGTGGGAGGGCAACAAATAATCATTCTGTAATTTTATCCGACATTCAGTACTATATTTGAATGTCGGGTAAGTTTGCCCTTGTTAACTAAGGGATAAGAATATATTCTAATTTTATTTTTCTCAACCAGTATAGATATCACTAATATTCTAAGATAATTCTTGCCCAACAGTTCAATAAGCTTCTTCTGTGGTGCTGAATGCCGTTTAATACATATTGTTTTAGCAATAAGAATCCTTTTTTGGAGAGTAGAGGATGTCAGCTAGACTAAGTCAAACTATTTAACTATAATACTGGTTTTGGTTTTTATGAACAATAAGGAGTCAGTTATGTCTAGAACAGTTGAAGAACGTGTGTGTATGGTTGTTACCGAGCAACTTAATGTTAAAGAAGAGCAACTTGCTAATAAAGATGTTTCTTTTATTAAAGATTTAGGTGCTGACTCACTTGATACGGTAGAGTTAGTGATGGCACTTGAAGAAGAGTTTAATACAGAAATTCCTGATGAGGATGCTGGAGCAATTACAACACTTCGTGAAGCAATAGCTTATATCAAAGCAAATGTTAAACTTGACACTGACTAAGTGTACGGTCATTCAATGAATAAACGGAGGGTTGTTGTAACGGGTTTGGGTCTTGTGACAGCCCTTGGATCTGATCCAGAGCTTGTGTGGCAGAAAGTGTTACGTGGTAAAAGTGGTGTCTGTGTATTTACGCATCTTCAGGTTGATCGTTTGCGTACACGTATTGCTGCCGTGGTGAATGATTTTTTTCCTGATCCTTATGTTACAAAAAAGGAGCAGCGCCAGTTCGATTTATTTATTCAATATGGCATCGTTGCAGCGATGAATGCTTTAAAAGATGCTAACTTTAGTATTGATGAAGACAATGCAACCCGTGTTGGCATTGCTATTGGTTCGGGCATCGGTGGTTTGACAACCATTGAAGCAAATCATAGTATTGCACTAAATAAGGGTGTGAATCGTATATTACCTTCCTTTATTCCAGGTACTATCGTAAATATGCTGCCTGGTTTGATTTCCATTAAAATAGGTGCACGTGGCCCTAATTTTTCGGTAGTCAGTGCTTGTGCTACATCTAATCATAATATTGTTTGTGCTAAGAACCTTATTACATGTGGTGATGCAGACGTTATGATTGTTGGTGGTTCTGAGAAAGCTAGCACCTTATTGGGTATTGGCGGATTTTCTGCCATGCGAGCTATGTCGACACGCAATGATCAACCAAAAAAAGCGAGTCGCCCTTGGGATAAAGATCGTGATGGCTTTGTATTAGGTGATGGTGCTGCTATTTTGGTGCTTGAAGAGTACGAACATGCAAAGTTACGTGATGCCTCCATCTATGCTGAACTTGTGGGTTCGGGTATGAGTTCAGATGCCTATCACATCACTTCACCTAAGGCTGATGGTTCTACGTTAGCGATGAAACTTGCTTGTGAAAAAGCAGGTATCGTGCCTGAAGAAATCCAATACATTAATGCGCACGCAACGTCAACGCAAGCTGGTGATATTGCGGAGGTCGCGGCTATCAAGCAAGTATTTGGTAATCATGCTGCCCGTTTAGCTGTGAGTTCGACTAAATCAATGACGGGACATCTATTGGGTGCGGCAGGTGCATTGGAATCTATTTTTTCGATATTGGCACTGCGTGATCAAATCATACCACCCACCATTAACTTAGATCATCCCGATGAGGGGTGTGATCTTGATTTTGTGCCTCATAAGGCTCAGAGGCGTGAATTATCCCATGTATTGACCAACTCATTTGGTTTTGGCGGGACAAATGTTAGCCTAATTTTCAAGCGTATTTAGGGAAGCGTGTGTATCTTAAGCTTATCGAGTGGTTTCGTAAGCGATCTTTAAGTTGTTATTTGGCAGGAATCGTCGCATTATGCACAGTCTTAGTATTGGCTTTATTTTATTGCATGCCAGTACATAAAAATTTGTTGAAAGAAACCTGCTTTATCTTTCGACCAGGACAATCAGTTCGACAACTTGCTTTTGACTTAGAAAAGCGAGGCTTACTTGATCATCCTTATTTTTTCATTATTCTGGCACGCGTAACGGGTGTATCGCATCATCTACAGGCTGGTCAGTATTGTGTACTACCTGGAATGCGTGTTTGGCAATTAAACAGCAATCTAGCTCATGGTCGAACGAAAATTTATACCATCACATTTATTGAAGGATGGAACTTTAAGCAAATTCGAGAAGTACTTTCAGAGTCTCCAGCACTAAGACACCTTATCAAACATAAGTCTGAACCAGATGTAATGCAATTAATAGGCCATCCACAGAAACGGATTGAAGGATATCTTTTTCCGACGACATATTATTTTAATTGGCAAGCTAGCGACGTATCTATACTACGACGTGCTTACCAATATATGCAGCAATACCTTCTACATGTTTGGGAAAATCGTCAACCTGGACTTCCGTATCAATCTTCTTATCAAGCCCTAATTGTTGCATCATTAATTGAGAAAGAGGCAAAAGTTGATGAAGATCGTGCAAAAATTGCTAGCGTGATAATCAACCGCTTAAACAAGGGTATGCGTTTGCAAATGGACAGCACTGTAATATACGCCTCAGGTAAACGAAACATTAAACAGATCACAAGGGCTGATTTTTTCAGTGTTTCGCCATATAATACATATCGGAAAAGAGGCTTGCCGATAACACCCATTGCGATGCCAGGTGCTGCATCAATTTATGCAGCACTGCATCCTCTGCATACGGACTATCTTTATTATGCTCCAGATTATGCTCCAGAGGGGCACGGTCGTCATGTTTTTTCTCAGTACTTTTCAGAGCACATACGTCTCTTAAAGCATTATTACAGTCGCATACATCGTAAAAAATAAGGTATACAGATGTCAGAATTACCAGACAGCCTTGCTGTACAGCAGGGCAAATTTATCAGCGTTGAGGGCATTGAAGGTGTTGGTAAAAGTACGGTTGTAGATTATTTGGTGGATTATTTACAGGCTATTGGTTTTGACATAATAAGATCGCGTGAGCCAGGTGGTTGCATGATTGCAGAAGAGATTCGTCAATTACTCTTAAAAGAGCATCATGAACCAATGCATCCACGTACTGAACTACTCTTAATGTTTGCGAGTCGTTCACAACACATGCAGCTAGTTATCTTGCCAGCCTTACAAAGGGGGGCTTGGGTGGTCTGTGATCGTTTTGTAGATGCGAGCTACGCCTATCAAGGCTTTGGGCATGGTATTGACCTGGAGTATATTGCAAAACTTGATTACTGTGTACTAAATGGTTTTAAGTCGAACCTAACCTTATTACTAGACGCACCAGTTGAAGTCGGCTTTAAGCGACTCAATAAACGCGGTCAAGCAAAAGATCGTATTGAAAATCAGAGTCTAGCATTCTTTGAGAGAGTACGTGCTGGATACCTAGAACGTGCAAAGCAAGATCCCGATCGTTTTTGTATCATTGATGCAGGGCAATCTTTACTCAATGTTCAGAACCAAGTGCAACATATATTGGACTGCTACATAAAAGAACAAGTGCGATGAACGCACTCTACCCATGGCAAAAAGTGAACTGGCAGCGAATACAGCCACAAATCGGGCAGTGCAAGGCACTAGCCTTACTGCTGGCTGGTTCGATTGGTATGGGCAAACAACATTTTGCTGAGCAACTTGCCATGCTAGCCCTATGCCAACAACCAATATTGAGTGATCACACCCTAGGTTTGATTGGTGCCTGTGGCCGTTGTCCTATCTGTCGTTTAGTCATGCCAACCTGCACACATCCTGACTTGCACAACCTAAGTGTAGGAGAAGGAAAATCGATCACAGTCGATCAAATTCGTCAGCTCTGTGAACAACTCAGTATTACACCTAAACAAGCTAAACGTCGCGTTGTAATCATCAGCCCTGCCGAATATATGAATAAATCAGCAAGCAATGCCCTGCTTAAAACCTTAGAAGAACTGCCAGCGCGGACATTGATTATACTTGTTAGCCATCGACCCAGGTGTTTATTACCAACCATCTTAAGCCGTTGCCAACTGCTAAAATTTTCACCACAACCAGGTACAGAAGGCATCCGTTGGTTACGAAAGCAGCTAGCAGACGAAGCAGGCCAGGCAGAGCAACTCTTAAACTTGCTCGATGGTGCGCCACTGCGCGCATTAGCTTGGGCAAAACAGGATAATAGGCAATGGCGCGAAAACTTCCTAACAACCTGTTTATCCCCTGAGAGAAAAGATCCACTAGACTGCGCAGCAACCTACAAAACAGCAAACATCATCAACCTAATTCACACCTGGCAAATTCTTCTAATCGACCTCTTGCAGCTTGCACAACTAGGCCAGAAAGCCCAGCTACGCTTGAATCATCCACAGCTTACGCGCTTACATCAGGCAAAACCACAACTCAATCGTAGACGACTACTGGTTTTTTATGACCAACTGCTAGCAACACAAGCAAACGCCCAGAACAGCACTGCGCTTAATACTCAACTCACTTTGGAGCGATTATTCATTCTATGGCAAGACATAAGTAATCCTTGATCTACCGCCTAACATAACAACAAGCCATCAAAGTTAAACTAATATCGCGTACCTCCATAGCTGTTCTTAAAAGAAGTAGGTTCATTCGCAATACACCACTTTATCGTATCAAGACTTAAAGTATCTCTATACTTAATGTAGTAACTAGCAAGATCTATAAAAACCTCATTATCAGTATTAGAATAACAACAAGTTCCTGATGTCTCGAGATAGAAGACGCTTATGCACAAGATTGCACTAAATAAGAGAAACATAGCTACTAATATGCAAGGTGCTAATAGTGCTGGTACAACAAAAAAATTAAAAATGAGACACAGCCCTGTAACAAAAAATGCAAGTGCTGTAACTAATATAACAGAGGAAATAAGGGTTGCAGATGACCCTCCACGACTCATCATACCCACAGCTTGATACTCTAAAAACCTATTGCTATCTTTATTATTAGTAATCCCATATTTTATTGCAGATAGGTAAGCAAAAAAGTTTAACACCATGTTACAAAGACAGACGAGTAACATAAAGCTTCCAATTGCAATCAGTAAGTATGGCAGAATCGCGACTGAAAGTGCTGCTTGCATGATGCAATTTGTAAGCACAATCATTACAAATGTCACAAAAGCCAGCAGAGACATCATGTAATTTGCAATATTACGACCAGGCAGCATCCCTCTAAACATAAGCATGGCACAACTCCATTTTCCAAAAAATAGTGATACACTACGGCGCACAACCGACAAGCAAGTCGAGTGTAAATAAATAATTTATACTTTGCAAGAAAAAATTTAGCGTATTTCAAAAACTGAATGAAGGGGGGCTAACTATTAATCAATCAGTCCGTATAAAAATCGACAGCTTCATTGTCCCACATGTATGTTGACTCCATGCTATATTTTGGCACATTACTATTTTTTTAATATTTGAGAAATTTCTTATTTCTTTCTGATCTCCTTTGATCAAGCAACAAAATACTTTTTTTTGGCATTTTTGCAGCTCCCTATCCCCAACGTATATCTTCCACACATAAAGATATACGAAATATCACGTACACAATCGATGTTCTTCTTTAAAAATTTTTGAATTTAATGACTGATGAAGGATGCTAAACTATAAAATTGTCGGAGAGGTGTTTGGAAGCTCTTATGCTGAATGAGCGTGTTGTACCTTTAACTTGAATTGGCTATTTAGGAGCAGCTGTTGTGATAAACACATTTAACCCATTAAATAGAGATCTTATAGATTTAATTAGATCAAAACGGGGTTGTTTTTTGAACTACCGTGAGGATCAAGTTAAGTATGATCTGCAAATTTCTTTTGATAGTACGCTATTGCAAGGACGTATCGATCAGGACAGGCATTGTGTGCTTTCAAAATTACCAGAAAACTATCAAGAAGTTATTTCTACATACATAGTAGATATTTTTAAAATATTGGATAATCATAGGATAGCAATAGAATTAGATTTTAGAGATCATAAGGTCAATAGTAATATCCTTGTAGTAAGAGGATGTAAAGGGAAAAAAAATCATGATGCTTTTGCATCAGTTAGCACTATAATAAAGCTACATATGCACTATACTAGCCAAATAATTGCAAAAGAAACTATTGTAGATCTATGGATTAATACAGATTTAGTAAGCTTGAAGCTATTAAAAACTTCTTTCGGAAAGCTTCTACTAGCCCATGAAATTGGGCATGTGCTGGGATTAAAGCATCCACCAGGAGAGTTTGACTTTAATAGTACTGTGATGTCTACTAACGCATATAAATATTTATCGTGTTTCGATGACGTGAATACTTTCAAGTTTTCTTCTTCTGTAGATTGTGAATGGTTTAATAGTAATAAATATTCACACTATGCTTATTTCTATACCAAAGAAGATTTGGTGGCCATGGTTAAGGAATGGGAATATGAAACAGGAAAAGAATTAGACTATTTCCCAAAATATATGGAAGACATTTTGATATATGGAAATAGTATGCTGGAAGTAAAAAATAGAACTTATAAAATGCCATATTCTCCTGAACTTGATGACAAGATTCCAGACAACCCTATAGTGAATAATTATATTAAATACCAAGTTATTATTCTGTGTACAATGGGTATTTTTAAGTTCATTAGTAGGTTTTGTAGAAAGATATATAAAGGGATTAATAAGAGTAATTCTGAGCTGGTAGAGCAGAGGCTCTATAAGTGTAGAAACAAAGCCCAAGCTTCCATGTTTAAAGATGCATTAATAGCTAACCAGTCTCAATCCTTGAAATCTTTTGAGTCAAAGAGACAGTGGCAAGTACCTAAGACCTTAAATGCCTCTAATACGCTGCATTGTTCGAGAATTTTCAAACCTCGATCTTAAAGTAGATTTAACGTTGCGCGTGCGAGTTATGCAATTTTGGTGTGTAATCAATAGAGCTTAATTTTGTCTGTGTTATCTGCTTTAGTGGATGGGCTGGTAAGTATTTTAAGGCTATTTTATAAGCAATTTCTGCCTTTTCTTTTTGATTTTGTAAGTTATAAATGTCACCTTTCACCAAGCTTGCTAATGCAAATAAGGATGAATGTTCAAGTTTCTTGAGTAAGATAAGGGCGTTAGCAGGTTGTTGCTGTTCCACCAGAATACGTGCATAGCGCAGGGTGGCTAACTGCCGAAAAATAGGGGTACGCCCTTGTCGCATAACTTGTTGCATATAATGTCCAGCTTTATCCCATTGTTGTCGCTGCACCGCTTCACGTGTGAGCTGAAAGGCAACAAGATCAGCATAAGTTGTATGGGGATAGGCTTGTGATAATGCTGTAGCCTGTTGATGGAAGTTCTTTTGGTTATCACTCGCTTGCATATGGGAGAGGTGTTGGTAGCCTACGGACGCTTGTTGATAGCTGTGTTTGGTTTTATAGCGTTGAATTTGCCAAATGGTGCATGCAATAGCTATAGCACACAGTGGTAATAGCCATTTAGTATATTTGCTAGGCTTAAGTCGAGGCATGAGGATTAAATTCCAGGCAAGATTTTAAGTGATCGGTTAGTTTTCCGAGTGGCAGTTTTATTTGAGGCTGTTCCTTACGCAAGTGTTTAAGGATAACCCGTCGTTGAGTATAGTCATCGTCATCTAGCAGGCAGGCATAGATAGCCCCACTTTGATCAGCACGTTTCATTTGTTGCTTGATTGAATGCGCACCACTATGCCGAATTAATCGAAGCTTAGGTAGTGCCGTGCGTAGATCCTCGGTTAACCGTAGGCTGGCCTTACGTGCGATTACTCCTAAACTTATAAAATACAGGTGTGGCAATGTTTCAGGTACTTGTGCTGTATCGATAAGATTAATTATACGTTCCAGGCCGATTGATAAACCAAAAGCAGGGGTAGGGTGCGCCTGCAATTTTGTGATGAGGTCATCATAGCGTCCACCAGCACACACTGCGTTTTGCGCTGTTGAAGATTCGGTAACCCACTCAACTACATTGCCACTGTAATAATCTAAGCCACGTACTAAGCAGGGGTTGTGTTGATAAAGGATGCCATGGTCACTTAAATGTTGGCATAGGCTCTGAAAATGTTCTTGGCTTATTTTCCCTAAGTAATCCGTAAGCTTTGGTGCTTGCTTGATCAGTTCATGCAAGGATTCCTGCTTGCTGTCAAGTAAGCGCAGTGGATTATGTTTTAAGCGTTGTTGCTCAGTTTCTGATAATTGTTTGATATGAGGTTCAAAATAATCAATTAAAACCTGACGATAATGCAAGCGCTCAGTTGTAGTGCCGATTGAATTAACTTGTAAGCTTAGTTTCTCCTGGATGCCCAATAGTGCCCATAGGCGGGAAGTGAATAGTAGCTGCTCTGCTTCAATATCAGCATCCATCATCCCAAATGCTTCTAAGCCAAACTGCCAAAACTGTCGATAACGTCCCTTTTGTGGTCGTTCATGACGAAACATGGGTCCTAGGTAGTACAAGCGTCGGCTTTGATTATAAATAAGACCGTGTTGGATACAAGCGCGTACACAACCAGCCGTGCCTTCTGGTCTTAGCGTGATGGAACGCTTATCACGATCATTAAAGCTATACATTTCTTTACTGACAATATCTGTATGACTGCCAACGCTGCGTTGAAACAATTCAGTTTGTTCCAGGATAGGCAACCGTATGGCTTGATAGCCATAGGCATCACATAATTGCATCAAGCAACGCTCAACCCATTGCCATGTCGGTGTTTGATGGGGAAGCACATCATGCATACCACGAAGGGCATTAATCATTTTGTTCATAGAGATCTGCTCTGTCTGATACCTTTTGGTTTGGCACTTCACTTGGTTTATAGTTTATAGTTGGATGGATAACTACATGATGTGCTGGCTTAATGGTATGAACAGTTTTAGGTGAATTTTCCACAGTCAGTTGAGATGGTGGTGCTAAGGATGTTTGCTTTGGTTCAGGATGCCGTCGGCTTGTCATAAACCAAATGATTGAAGCGCACATAGCAATGGCTGCAATATAGCATAACCAATTCCTGACTAGTACAAAGGGTTTAAATTCATGTTTTGGTTTGTAAAGTGACTTAGCCTGGGGTGGTGTTGCGTCGACAAGATCACTTTGACTTAACATGTTGATCATCGTGTGAATGGTGTCTGGCGAAAATTCGACTAATTTAGCATAATTACGTAAGTAACCATAAATAAAAACAGGACGTTGCCGAACCTCCTGATACTGATCTTGCTCAAGTTGCTCAATGATCGTTGTACTAAGATTCAACTGTTCAGAGATATCCGCCCGCGTCAGGTTTCGTTCCTTTCGCGCCTGCTTTAGCATCTGGCCAGGTGTCAGGACATCAGCCTCTGGTTTAGACAATTTTTCTGCCTGTTTGATCACATTTTCTTCATTTGTCTCTTCCATCAGAACCCACTTTCAAAAGATTAATTTGGCACGTGTACACTGCTCCAAACAAGTACGTCATAACGCACACCTATGTTAGCAGAAAACAAACATTGTGCAAACTAAATACATTACCAAAAATGAGAGTAAAGCCCCTGTCTTTAGATATAGTGAGTATCAATCCACATCTGGTAACAGTGGGACGAATCGAACATCAATAATTTTTGTCGATTGGATATCTTCTGCTGTTTTCTCAATTAAGTAAAGTTCCTGGTGATTGTGATCTGTTTCAAGAGGGATGACTAATCGGCCATAGGGTGCTAATTGCTCAATTAGTGTCTGTGGTAGTTCTTTTGCAGCAGCAGTTACGATAATTCCGTCATATGGTGCATGTTCTGCCCATCCGAGCTTACCATCACTGTATTGGCTGTAGATATTATGGAGTTTTAGTTGGTTAAAACACTTTTTTGCAGCTTGGTGTAGTTTAAAAATACGTTCAATTGTGTAAACCTCATCAGCTAGATAGCCTAAAATAGCTGCTTGATAACCAGAGCCTGTTCCTATTTCTAGCACTTTTTTGATTTTGTCGTGTTTGTTCAATAATACTTGAGTCATAAGGGCTACGATATAAGGTTGTGAAATCGTTTGGTTGTGTCCGATAGCTAGTGGTTTATTTGCGTAAGCATATGGTTGTTGCTCTTTTGGTACAAATAGGGTACGTGACAGTTTTGTCATAATATTTAATACAGCTTCATTTGAAATACCTTGTTGACGTAGTTGCTGTATCAAGGCTTTATGTGCGTCCACTTTTTTAAGTGATCTGTTTGTTGTAAACGCACCGAGTGCCTGTTGAGCCTGTACACTTACGCGTCGCTCTGCTAGTCGCTTGGCACAGTCAGTAACTAGGCTATCTTCAATGGGGTGATGTTGTCGTATCAGTTGTTTGATTTCGTGGACAGCTTTTGGGTCATGTTCTATTAGTTGTTCGGCGATTTGATAGGCGTAATCATGTAGTTTATTTTTAGGGACAATGTCATGAATTAGTGAAAACTGTTGTGCCTCTTCTGTATTAAAGCATCTGGCTGATAAAAAATAGTATTGTGCTCGACGTTGACCGATTGCTGCAATGATATAAGGGGATATAATTGCTGGGGTAAGATGGAAATTAATTTCAGAGAAGCAAAAATAAATTGATCTATTGGAAGTGGCGATAGCAATATCACAACAAGCAATTAAACCAACACCAGCACCGAATGCTGGTCCATTGACCAGTACAATACTCGGTTTTTTGAGTTGGTAGAGCGTTTTCATCAGTGTAGCTAATTGTTGGGTTTTTTCCTGGTTTTTTTCCTGGGTAAGCTGACTACTGGCATGCATATCAAATAAATCAACACCACTACAGAATGTATCCCCTTTGGCAGCTAACATGAGTACATGAATGGATGTGCTATTGTTGATTTCTTCTAACAGGTGAATAAGCTCATTAATAAAGACTTCATTAAGCGCATTTCGTTTTTCTGAACGATTCAGGGAGAGTAAGGCGACGCCGTTTTTATCTGTCTTCAAAGAAAAATAGTTTGTACAGAGATTCATATGGATAGTCCTTTTAAGTCTAAGTGTCACATGCGCCAAGTTGGCCATATTGTGTTTGGTGGATTAGGCCTTCCAGAATATGCTAAATGGAGGGCAGTGGTCAATAGTCGTCGTGTGTCTAAGGGATCAATCATACCATCATCCCAGAGGTGCTGACTTGCGTAGTATGCTTCACTTTCTTTTTGATAATTTTCCACAATTTGATCAACGGTTTGCTGGTTCTTTTTCTTCTTAGCCGTTGAAGAAGCTTTCTTTCGATAAATTTCATCCAGTACTTGCTTGGCTTGTATGCCACCCATAATGCCGATACGTGCATTGGGCCAGCTCCACAGAAATCGCGGTTGATAAGCGCGACCACACATTGCGTAATTTGCGGCACCGAAACTTCCACCAATTAAAATAGTGAATTTGGGGATGTTAGCACAAGAAACAGCTTGTACCATCTTAGCCCCATGTTTTGTAATGCCTTGCTGTTCATAGTGCTTCCCCACCATAAAGCCTGTAACATTCTGTAAAAATAATAGTGGAATATGGCGTTGACAACATAGTTGAATAAAGTGACATGCCTTCAGTGCACTTTCACTAAGTAAAATACCGTTATTTGCAATGATTGCAATGGGATAACCGTTGATATAAGCGAAACCGCATATTAGGGTAGATCCATATAGTGGTTTGAATTCTTCAAATCGTGAAGCATCTACCAAACGCCAAATAATTTCTCGTACATCATACGAGCATCCCTGTCCTTGTTCACTCTGGATAATACCGTAAATTTCTTTTTGATCAAGTGCAGGTGGTTCGGGTATGCGTGGTGGTTTTTGGGCTTGTTGATTAGGTAAATGTACTAAGTATTCGATAATATGACGCAATTTTTCCAGGGCTTCTGTTTCATTGTGTGCATAATAATCTGTGACCCCCGATTTTTTACAATGTGTTTCCGCACCCCCGAGTGTTTGTGCATCAACAGTCTCTCCAGTTGCAGCTTTGACAAGTGGAGGTCCAGCTAAGAAAATAGTGCCTTGTTGCTTCACAATAATGCATTCATCCGACATAGCTGGCAGATAGGCACCACCTGCAATGCAATGTCCCATAACCACTGCAATTTGTGGTATACCTTGCGCTGATAATTGAGCCTGATTGAAAAAAATACGTCCAAAGTGGTCTTGATCAGCAAATAATTGTGCTTGTTTTGGTAAATAAGCACCTGCTGAATCAACTAAATAAATGCAGGGCAAATGATTATCTTTTGCAATAGCCTGTGCTCTCAAATGCTTCTTGATGGTCATAGGAAAATAGGAGCCACCTTTTACAGTTGCATCATTGGCAATTATCATGCAGGCTTTCCCATGGATAAAGCCGATGCCCGTTATAAGACCAGCAGCAGGAAGTGCTTCATCGTAGAGTTGGTAACCAGCTAAAGGCGAGAGTTCTACAAATGGTTGAGCTGAAAAAGATTGACCAGAGTCAAGCAGTCGTGCAATGCGTTCACGTACAAATAACTTGCCTTTGGCTTGATGACGGGCACGCGCTCTCTCATCTCCACCCTGATAAATAGTCTGCAGTGTTTTGCGTAGATCGGCTACCTGGCACGTCATCGCTTGCAAATTTTTTTTAAATGTGCTACTGGTTTTATCAACTTGTGTTTGAGGAACGTACATGGGCATACTGATATTTAAGTTGACGGGCGATTAGGATACGTCGAATTTCTGTTGTACCAGCACCGATTTCATAGAGTTTAGCGTCTCGTAAGAGACGACTGACCAGCGAAGATTCAAGGTAACCTTTAGCACCCATACATTGAATAGCCTCTAAGGCCGCTTTTGTTGCCTGTTCAGATGTATAGAGTAACACACTTGCTGCATCGTAGTAGGTTAGCCGACCCTGATCACAAGCTTGTGCTAAGGTATAAAGGTAGGCACGACTGCTGTTGAGAGCCGTATACATGTCGGCTAGCTTCGCTTGAATCAGTTGGAAATTAGCAATTCTTTGATTAAATTGTTTACGTTGATGCGTATAGCTACTCGCACTCGTCAAGGCACTTTGCATGATACCCACTGGGCCAGCAGCTAAAACGAGACGTTCATAGTCTAATCCGCGCAGTAATAAATGACGGGCTTTGTGTACCTCCCCCAATATATTACTAGAAGGAACTGGACAGTTATTGAAAATCAATTTTCCAGTTTCTGAACCACACATACCAAGTTTTTTAAGTTTTGGTGCACGCTCAAAACCTGTGAAGTGTGATTCAAGAATAAAGGCTGTTAAATTGGATTGTGGCATTGCGGAAGATGGGTCATCAATAACCTTGGCATAAACCACAAAAATATCAGCAGAAGGACCGTTTGTAATCCACATTTTATGCCCATTCAGAAAATAAGTATCATCCTTGCGTTGTGCAGTCAATTGCATCTGCATCACGTCAGAGCCAGCATCAATTTCACTCATAGCAAGTGCACCAATTTTTTTACCAGAAATTAGATCCCTTAAATATGTATCCTTCTGTTGCTGATTAGCATAACGAGATAATTGATCAATACATAGACTCGTGTGTGCAGCATAAGCAAGACCAACGGACGCACTGGCAGAACTAATGGCTTCCATCGCGATTACCTGTGCGAAATAACCTAAAGCTTGCCCGCCATATTCTGCTGCACTAGTTAACCCCAGTAAACCATATTCACCCAACTTAGCCCAGAGTGCACGAGGTATAGAGGCTTGCTGTTCAATAGTTTTTACTTGTGGTATAAGTTCTTTTTTTACAAATTGTTGCGTATGCTCATATAAGTCACGCAATGCGCTGTTATCAGCGATGAAGGTTTGTAGAATCATTTCTAATGCAAGCTCGTTATTTCATTGTGTGCATTGTGGCAATTTAAGGCTGAAAAGTCAAGAATTTTTGCTGATACTCCCCATATCTAAAGAAAGGGGATTTACGCTCATTTTTGGTAAGTGCAAGCAGTTCTCACATAACCATAGGTGCAGCAAGCCTGTTATGTAGAAAGGTAGTTGTAATCAGACATCTACGGGTCGCAAAAAACCTCCGATAGAACAGTTAGCGACTGTTTAGTGGCGGGGGGGGGAGTATGTCACAAAGCTAAAAAGCCACTAAAACAAAGAGGGCATCATTGCGATCAATATAGTGCTACAGCCTAAAGAGATTTGTTTGCGCTAATTCGGCAAGTATGTTGAAAATAATTGCTTAGATATAACTCAAGCACAACTTGCTTGGACGAATGCTGACAAGCCCCTAGAACAGGCGACATCTAAACTTAACCAAGCTGCGAATAGTCAAATCTAAATGATTAGCTAGCTTTGGGTTATTCAGGGTTAATCTCAATATTCTCACCACTTGTTACAATGCTTGGCTCCCCGCCTTCACCTGTGCCTGTATTGGCTTGTGACAACGATATGCTTTCAGATAGGGGGTCATCAGGATGTGCAACGGAAATGGTGATACTGCCATCATCACGTCCTCCATCTGTATGAAGATAAACATCATTTTCACCTTCTTTGAAGGTATTGTCGTAGAACTTCGTTATATTGATTTCAGCTTCATCCTTTGCCTCTACAACCATAGTATAGTCTGAAGTAGCGGTTAGTGTATTCCCATAAAAACCTGCAATCATCATACTGCCATTTGCACCGATGACGTCCAAGTGAACGGCCCTATCAGTATCGTAAATGATATTATTATAGATGCCTGAATTGAAAACAATTGAAGCCCCTGAGTCTATATGAAACTGAAGACCCTCATCAAGTGCAGTAATGGCATTATTATAGAATCTATCAATCGTTATACTTCCATCACCATATGAGGAAATATTAACACCAACACTACCAGAATTAATCGTATTATCATAGAATCTATCAATCGTTATACTTCCATCATTACGTGGGTTAAGAAGAACAGCATCATTACCAGAATTAATCGCATTATCATGGAATCTATCAATTATTACACTTCCATCATCATCTGACTTAATATGAACCCCGAGCTCACTGCTATTAATCGTATTATCATGGAATCTATCAATTATTACACTTCCATTATCTGAGTCAATATAAATACCACTGTAATCAGAATCAATCGCATTATCATGGAGTCCATCAATCATTACGCTTCCATCATAATCTGACTTAATATAAATACCGTAGCCACCGACATCAATTGTATTATCATGGAGTCCATTTGGTAGGTTTATCCCACCACCCCCAGTACTAGTAAGTCGTATACCTAATGTAGTATCATCCTGACCTTTAAGGGTATTATTGTTTATAAAAGCTGTTATAGAAGCATCATCGGAATCGATTGAAATAACTCCATAGTCATTCCCATAAGTTGTTCCCATATCTACTATATTATTTGTAATTGTTATAACAGCATTCGTATTTTGCTCTTGTCCTAAATAGATAAATGCGTTGCCCACAATATTATCAATTGTAATTTGACCCAGTGACACAGAATAATCCGCGAGTTCTATAATATCAATATAGCTATCTGAATAAGCTCTTAGTGTTAGATCGCGTACTGTATTATTGGTGGTTAGATATAAGACATCTGTTTCTGCATCAAAAGCATCTAATGTACCACCACCTGATAGTTTGGCAGTGAAGATTTGGCCTTCTTCTTCAAATATATGACGTCCACCTGTAATCACCTGGCCTGTAGCGAGTATTTTGGCATCGTCTTCAA